>DAIOEN010000066.1:0-32812 GCA_036746235.1 Vulcanimicrobiota bacterium
CCCATAAAGGCCATGCCATGAAAACTCATAACCCTTGCCCTTTTGGAATCTTCAACTACTGTCTGTAAAATCGTATTTCCCGATGCTAACTGCACCATCATGCCAAATCCAGTGAATACCATTAATATCATAGATAGCCACAGGTAATGAGAAAAGGAAAAAGCTATAAGGCCGGCACCGAATATGCATGTGCATATGACAATAACTCTTCCCAGGCCGAGAACATTTTTTCTGGAAGCAAGATACAGTGCGCCGCAGAGAGCGCCAACACCGGTAGAAGCCATAAGAAAACCGAGTGTATTGGGTCCGCCGTGGAGAATCTTCTTTGCCACAACAGGCATAAGTATTGTATAGGGCATTCCGACGAGACTCACAAGAGCGAGAAGAAGTATTATAGATCTTACCGGTATAAAATCAACTACATATCTAAAACCTTCTTTCATTTCAATGAAGAGATTCTTTTTCTGAACAGTTTCTTTAGGTTTTATTTTCATAGCCATTAAAGCTATTATGACAGCACCGTAGCTTATGCCGTCAATAAGGAAACACATACCCTCTCCGAATACGGCAATAAGCACTCCTGCAATAGAAGGGCCAATCAGTCTGGCTCCGTTAAACATAGATGAATTAAGAGCTATGGCATTCAGGAGATCTTCTTTATTTTCGACCATATCCGTAACAAAAGCCTGACGGGTGGGCATATCGAAAGCATTTATAATGCCCTGAAACACATTCAGGAATATAATGTGCCATATATTTATAATACCTGTAAGAGCCAGTACCGCGAGAGCAAAGGACTGTAACATGGAACATATCTGTGTAACAACAAGAAGTTTCTGACGGTTCCATCTATCAGCCAGAGCACCTGCAAAAGGTGCAAGAAACAATGACGGAATTCTTGCCGAAAAATTTACAATACCAAGTAAAAGCACTGAATCTGTCAGGCGGTATACGAGCCATGACGTGGCGATTATAGTCATCCATGTGCCTATGAGAGACAGACATTGACCGGAGAAAAAAAGCCGGTAATTTTTATGCCTCAGGGCACGAAAAACAAATTTAATTCCTGTCAGATTTTCGGTGGAGTCGCTGCTCATTTTTTTTATTATTCCTCATAAATGTAATGATATTTATGAACTCAATGTTCTTACAATATTCTGTCAGAAATGAACTTCATTGTCTGTTATATCAGCTACAATAATAATTCACTCCCGGAGCAGTTAGTCCTTTGCATATTTCTCTATATAGAAACCGGACTTAATGAGCTACACCGCAATTTCCACATTCCTTTTTCAACACCTTCTTCATCATCCGGTCAGGTATAATTAGAATTTAAATGCTTCGTAACGGGTAACGCAAGGATTACCTGTGATTTATTATGAAATACACTGTAAATCTTCTATCATAGCTCACCCTGCTATCACCAGAATTTCTCCTCTTATTTTTTATAATATAAAAGTAACCCCTTATTCCCTGTAACCCATCCTTCTTCAGGGTTTAAAAAACAGAAATCCGTAAGAAACATTCCCTTCTCCATTACTTTAATTTCAGTATTCCAGGTTTTTCCCCCATCTTCAGTATGGAGTAAAACTACAGGAGTAAGAAGCCAGCCATTATTTTCATCAATAAAGAAAATCTTCTCTGTATCTTCAAATTTTTCATCTTTCCCTGCTTTATATAATGTTTTATAAGTTTTCCCGCCATCTTCACTGAGGACTATTTCCTTTTTACTTTTATCTATAAACCAGGCCACAGAATCATTCAAATAGAAAACTACTGAAATGTTTATTATACAGGATGGGTTATAATGGTTCTTAAAGGGTTTTTTAGTAAATCCCTTCGAAGCAAATACTTCTGATATCTTATAATCTGTAGATTTTACAAACCTGTCAAACTCTTCCCATGTTACTTCATATTTATCAATATAAAAATCAGGAATATAGACTTTTTCAGGGCTGTTGCAGTCATAATCTCCGTAGAGATAAGTAGAATTTTCTTCTGACAGGGCAGACATTTTTGCTTCTCCTCCCATAATAAACTCACCTGCCGGCACGAAGGCCATTTCTCCTCCATAAACATTTTTATCCAGACTGTCCGAGGCACATCGAAATCCTACAGATTCGCTTCTATAGTCTGCAAATTCTGCTTTCCTGGCAGAAACTCTTGCTTTTATATATGTTCCGTCCATGCCGGAGCTTTTTAATGCATAACCTTTTATAAACTTTCCTTTTGAAACTTCGTCAGATACCCATTCTGCAACATTTCCTGCCATATCCATAGCATCGTAAGGGCTTGCCCCTCCGGGATAACTGCCTGAAGGCTTGATTTCAAAGTCTGAATAACCATCATAACTTTGATGGGCCATATTCAGAAGATTTTCATTCCAGTCATTTCCCCAGGGGAAAATATTTCCCTCTGTACCTCTTGCTGCTTTTTCCCATTCAGCTTCTGAAGGAAGACGTTTACCTGCCCATTTTGCATAGGCCGAGGCATCATTCCAGCTTACACCTGTAACGGGATAGCCTTCCTTACCTTCAGGATATCCTTTCCGGTTAACATATTCCCAGGATAAATAATAATGATTTTGATCCTGATAGGAAAAATTCATTCCATCTACATCATACCATGAAGTGCCATCCTCAGTATATTTAATTACTGAAGTTTCAATATTATCTGCCAGAATTAAAGCTTTTTTGGGCCCTAAAAGACACAGATTATTCAGACCGTATATTTCCCATAAACCTGTAGAAGTTTCATTCCATGTCTTACCGCCATCAACGGTAAATCTAAAAAATATACCGCCGCTGAGATTACTTATCCAGACAGTATTCGAATCATAGATAATAATATGGTCCGGGAAAGGGACTTCTTTATTTTCTTCCCATATCTTACCCTGATTTTCTGTCTGAAGAAGAGTTCTTTTATAAGAATCTCCTTTTTTAAATACAATAATCCATCCTGTAAATTGATTTAGAAAATTTACCTTTATAAAGTCATTTTCTTCCTGCGCCGGGACAGGTACCTGAACCCAGGATTTACTCATTTTCACTCTTTCTTCTGGATTGGCATTATTAACAGGAGAAGATATAACTTCTGGTTTTACAGAGGGATTTTTTACCGGTTCAGATGCCTGAGAGGAAAGTATTTTTTCTTTTTCCTTGATACATGAACTTATTATTAAAATTAATAAAGTTAATAGAAAAATCTTCAAGAAAATCCGAATATTTTTACCTGTAATTTTCAAAAGAAAAGAACTTGATTTATATCCTGAATTTGAATCAGAGGTATTGATTTTGCTTTTCATAAGACAATATTTCCTTTATCTCAGGTATCTTTTAAGTATAACAGAAGTATTTCTTTAAGGCAATCAAGGTAGATCTGTAATCTTATAATAATATGGATCAGATAGTTATTGCCGGTAAACATCCCGACCAGCTCGTAGCTGAAACGCCGGACAGATATACTCCGGGCTCCACAGGTAAATATGTGGCACCATATCTATTATTTTTTCATCAATATTTTTCTCTTTTTGCTTTTTTCACTCTGTGACATATTCGCAGGATAAAGGCCTGGAATGTCCCGATTAAGATGTAACTTTTCTATTAACATTTATCATTTTTTCTGTTGATAAACTCTGGCCACCTGGGTTTATAGGGCCTTCCGTATTCTGTCCAGCAAAACAAATGCATGGCATTATGAGGGCAGGTGTTAATACATCCAAGGCAGAGAGTGCATGTTCCCCGTGAAAGAGGATAATTATCTTTACCGCGATGAAGCCTTTTTACAGGGCAGAATTTAATACATAATCCGCATCTGACACATCTTCTTTTCCATACATAAGCCCTGTAGGCTACAGTATTAAGCCATCTGTTATCAAGCAAAAAACCTGCCGATACCAGGAAAAAAGGCCAGAATATAAAGGGATATCCCGTATAAATACCTTTTCCGAATTCATAACCATATGTTAAAACTTCCTTTAACTGGCCTTTCCATGGTAAAAAAGAGTCTAAATATGTGTGAACTGACGAAGGCAGTAGCCTCACTGTAGCTATATTTATGGGATAAACTCCCCATGCTCTTCCCACCACACTGTAACCTTTCAGAGCAAGTAATAAATAAGCAAATAACCCCGCATTTTCAGGCCCTCCTGCAGAGGTATAAAGTATAAATGCAGGCTTACCCCTGCCGGGAGGAAGTTTTTTAAAGATATATTCTGTAAAATGCCAGGGACTTTTCCAGCCGTACACAGGAAAAGAAATAACCAGACCATCACCCTGGAGCTCACAGGAAAAATCGGCATAATGAAAAAAATGCTCTTTTACCTCCACTCCCGACTCTCTGAGACCTTTCAGGAATTCTTCCGTAAAATGGCCCGTATTACCGGAATAGGTACAGGAAATAACATCAATCTTTTTGAGTGCTCCGACCTTCTTAAATTGATTTATTGTATAAATAATCATAGTAATAAGAGTGGAGATAAAGATGAAATAATGACAAAAATTCCATTGTAAGAGAGGTATTTTATTTGCCAGAATGAACCATAATATACCTGCAAAAGGAGCAAAGCCTGTCCCTGCCTTATAATCTGCAAATATAAGAACTGTAACAACAAGGGGAAAAGTTATAAATACCGGCCCTGTATGAGGAAGAAAAACAAAATATGTAAGAAAAAGCATGGAAGACTCCATTACAGGAATAAAGGACATATAAATAATAGCTGTAATAACCATGCCTAGAGGCCAGAAAATAAAAAAATCAAAGTAATTATATTTATCAATAGCTATGACTGTACATACAGAATAAATCAGAGCTAATATAAGTCCTGTATAATAAAATATTTTCTTTCTCATAAATAACGGATTTTATTGTTCCTTTCTGTCTTGCTCCCTTACTGTCTTTTTATTTTTTCATCTTTATATGTTATAATTATATCCTCTATCTATTTATACCTTTCAGTAACACACATATTTTTTCAATCAGGAGGCACTTTTATGAAAAGAAAGAAATTCAATTCGTTTAATCTGTCTGTCTTTTTTATAATAACTCTTTCAATCACCTGTCTCTTTATTGTTTCCTCTATTGCTTCATCTGAAAAAACTCCCCCTTTACTTTTCCGCATAGGACTTCATATAGAACCATTCAGTTCTGTAACGAGCGAACTTTCTGGAAGTAAGCAGGAGCCCAAAACCGGGAAAAACGGGAAGATAATTTTTCTTCCTGAAGGTAAATATGGCTTCAGGCAAAAAGTAAATAATGAATATTCTTGATTTTACATCACAGCAGATAGAAATAAAAGATTTTCCGGAGAAAGAAGATTTTTTCAAAGATTTTCTTCAGGAATACGGCAGACTTTGCAAAATATCAGATGAATTTATTAAAAACGGTATAGAAGATGAGATAAAAAAAACACTTAAAAAAAATTTAGATATTACCCTTCAGAAAGTAAGATATATTCTGCAAAAGTCTGAAGAAAAAATCCTGAAATTTTTCGGAAATATAGAAATACCTTCTGTAATACTTTTCATAGGCCCTTTTGCCTGGGATGGTCATGGTATCCTTGTAAAGGGAAAACCATATATTTTCCTGAATCTGACTATGATAAACCATCACTTTAACATTGCTGGCTTTATCCCTGAAGTCCATACAATTCATGAAATAATACATGGAATACATTATAATTTTCACCACGAATTTTATCCTGGGAACTGTAAAAATATAAAGGAACTGTATTTTAATAAATTTCTTTCCGAAGGAATTGCCACATATCTTTCCGGAAAAATAAACAATTCCCCACCGGCAGCATCCCTGTCCTTTGGTTTTATGTCAGATGATGAATTCAAATTCTGGATAACGAAGTGTTTATTTATAAGAAGCAGATTATGGCTCATGTTAAATGAAGCTATTATTGAAAACAGTTATAATGAAGAATTATGGGGAAATTTATTTCTTGTCCCTGATCTGGAACCTGGCTGTCTTACAAGAGGAAGATATGGTTATTATTACGGTATGAAGATTGCAGAAATGATCTCTGAGAAAAAAGGGGATCTATCACTGATAAAAATATCTCAAAAAATGTTACATACTTTTGTAGAAATGTATTTTTCCGACAGATTCCGGGCCTTCAGGAATACATAATATATATCAAGGAAAACTCTATCCATTAATATGAAAAATTATCCTGAAGAAACATCACTTTATTCACTGTCTCAATAAACATAAAGGATTCTGTAGAAACAGGAAGAGAAGAAGGGAGATTTTTAATGAAACATAATGCCAGAGAATTAACTGAAATAGGTATTGATGCTCTTAAGAATAATAATTATGAAAAAGCTATAGATTATTTCAATAAAGCCATAGAACTCCTTCCTGATTATTCTGAGGCATGGTATTTTAAAAGTAAGGCTTTATCTGATAGAGAAACATATGAAGAAGCAATTCTTTCCATAGATAAAGCAATTGAAATAAATCCTGAGAACAGTGATTACTGGTATCACAGAGGCTATCTTGCAGGAACTTTAATAGATTATGAAACCTGTCTTATCTCTTTTTCCAGAGCAATAGGGCTCAATCCCAATAATGGGAGTTACTGGAATGACAGAGGTAATTGCCTGTATCTTATGAAAAGATATGAAGAAGCACTCGAAAATTTTTCTGAAGCAATAAAGCTGGAACCTGATAAGGGAAGATACTGGAACAATAAAGGTTATACCCTGGAAACAGAAGGTAAATACGAAGAGGCCATCCACTGTTTTGACAGGGCAATAGAAATCGATAAAAATGACAGTACCTTCTGGTGTAATAAAGGCTATGCTTCTGGAAAACTCAAAAAATATGAAGAAGGTCTTTTCTGTTATGATAAAGCACTGGAAATCAATCCTTCTAACAGCTCTTTCTGGAATAATAAAGGCCATATATTATATGAATTAAAAAGATATGAAGAGGCTATTTCCTGTTTTGATAAAGCAATAGCCATCAATCCTGATAATGGCATATACTGGCTGAATAAAGGTAATGCTCTGGAAAAGCTGGGAAGATATGAAGAAGGTGCCGATTATTTTGATATAGCAGAAGGACTTTTCGTTAAAGATTGAGCAATGAATGGTAAGTTAATAATATCTACTCACCACTCACTTCTCACCACTCACATTCTCAATTTTCTTCTCTCCATACATATGCTCCTGTTTTATGGATATAACCATTTCTTGATTTTTCCTTTACCCGGGCAAGTCCCCTCAAAAAAGGTTTTGCATCTTCAAAACATGGTTCTATTGCCAGGTTACCTGACTTATCTATATAACCATACCTGTCATTTACTCTCACTACTGCCATACCTTCAGAAAAAGAGGTTCCAGAGATAAATTCAAGTTTTATAATTTCACCTGTTTTAAGTATATAACCGTATTTGTCTCCTTTCTGTACAAGAGCCATTCCATCGGAAAAAGACCAGGCACCATCGAATTTTTCTTCTGTAATAAACTTCCCTGTCCTGTCAATATAGCTGTATTCATTCATTTTTATCATTACTGAAGCAAAACCTTCTGAAAAATTGTTGCCGTAATAAAACTGTGGTTCTATAACCATATTGCCAGATTTATCTATATAGCCTCCTTTAATACCTTTATACTGAACAAAAGCCAGACCTTCTGAAAAATTCTGACCATTTATAAATTTCGCTTCTATTACCATCTGACCTGTAATGTCTATATATCCATAAAGATCATCTATTTTCACAGGAGCCAGACCTTCTGAAAAATTTCCTCCTTCACTGAACCGGGGTTCTATTACAACCTTACCGGTTGTGTCTATATAACCATATTTACCGTCTATAGGTACAGTTGCAAGTCCTTCTGAAAAAGAAAGGGGCTTATAAAGTGGTTTTCCTGATATTTTATCAATGACTGATTTCCCTGTTTTATCTATATATCCATAGTTATCAAAATTTATTTTCACCATGGCCACTCCATCGGAAAAGATGGATAAACTCTCATAATTTGCTTCAAATACCATTTTCCCTGTTTTATCTATATATCCTTTCTTTCCATCTTTTGTAATTACTGCCGAGAGACCTTCTGAAAATTCAGTAGCCATTGAAAATACAGGTTTTATTACCACTTTCCCTGTTTTATCTATAAAACCGTACCAGGTTCTATCATTTATAAGATAAAGTCCTGTATCTTCTTCCTGTGTGGGCACAGGAGTAACAGACGGAGTCTGCTGTATTTTTTTTGCAGGGTTTGCAGAAGGTGTAAATAAAACAGTTGCTGTGGGAGAAGGCTCCAGAGGAGTGACAGAAAGTAAAGGAGTGACATAAGGTAAAGGAGTTTCTGATGGAACCGGTTTTACTCCTCCTTTAAAGAGATTACATCCAGAGAAAGAGAAAAAGCATAAAATTGTGATAAAAATAAGATATGATGATTTAGGTAACAAAAAAACACCTGCTTTCTTTCAAGTTGCACGACTATAGAACATGTTTAAAAAATCCTGTACCATCCAATTAAACAGAGTCTATAACAGGTTCTACTCCATTTTTCGGACAGGCTCCTGGTAATTATAACATAAATTTTCTAAAAAAATAAAAGTTAATTTTATCTTCTATGAAAAAGAAATTTGTTATAGAATATTCATATGAAAATAATAAAAATTCCTGTACTCTTAAATTATTTAGATAACTGTCTCCAGAGAAAATTTCATGTAAAGCTTCATTTTACGCCATAAAAAATGAAAATTCCTATAAAAATAAATTAGCCGGCAAATACCGGCTAATTTATTTTTCATTCACCCTGCCTGTCAGACATAGGCTTCTTCGCCGTGAAGTGACGTATCAAGGCCTGCTTCTTCCTCTTTTTCTGTTGTGCAGACAGGTGTTATCTTATCTATTACAATAAGAGCGATATAGGAAAAGATGAAAGCATAAATAGACACACCTATAACAGAAACAAGCTGTTTTACAAAAAATCCTCCTCCTCCGAAGAATAAACCATTGGCTCCTGCAGAATTTACCGAAGTGGAAGCAAAGAGGCCGAGCATGATGACACCTATAGTGCCTCCAACACCATGGACTCCCCATACATCCAGAGCATCATCCCATCCCATTTTATTCTTGAGACCTATAGCTCCATAGCAGACTATGCCTGAAACTATTCCTATTATAACTGCAAATGGTATTGATACATAACCTGCAGCAGGTGTTATAGTGGCAAGACCTGCTATAGAACCTGTAAGTAATCCGAGAAATTTCGGCTTTTTCTCGAAAATCCAGGCCATAATAAGCCATGTGATGGCAGCAAAGGAAGCTGCAGTATCTGTATTCAGAAATGCCAGAGCTGTTATACCATCGACTTTAAGTTCACTTCCTGCATTGAAACCGTACCATCCAAACCAGAGAAGGCCTGTTCCGAGTGCTACAAGAGGGATGCTGTGAGGACCTTTTTCCTCTACTTTTCTTTTACCTACGAAAAATATCGAAGCAAGAGCAGCCATACCTGCAATGGCATGAACTACAATACCTCCTGCAAAATCAAGAACGCCCCACTTCTGAAGCATTCCTCCTCCCCAGACCATATGAACCATAGGGAAATATACGAAAATCAACCATACAGTTAAAAATATCATATAGGCATTAAATTTTATTCTGTTTGTAAAAGCTCCTGTTATAAGCGCCGGAGTGATAATGGCAAACATCATCTGATAGGCGATAAACACCAGAAGTGGTATGTTATTAGTCGGTGAATATATATCTTCCGGTTTAACGCCATGAAGAAAAGCTTTATCCAGATTTCCTATTATTCCGTAAACATCACCTGAAAAACACAGGGAATAGCCGAAAGCAAACCATAAAACAGATGTCCATCCCATAGATACAAAACTCTGAAGCATAATTGCAAGAACATTTTTTCTTCCTACAAGACCTCCATAAAAAAAAGCCAGTCCCGGTGTCATTAACATTACAAGACTGGTTGATACGAGCATAAATCCCGTATTACCTGTGTCAAACATTTATTATACCTCCTGATTGTTTTATAATTTGACCATACAGTCATATTTAATAATATGACAGCAGATAATTATTAAATCAATCAGGAAAAATCTGATTATTGACTTCTATAAACCTTATTTGCGTGACGGGAGGATAGATTTTCATTCCTGGTTGTGGATGAACTATGACCGACGAACCGGTTTATGTTTGAGGATAAAATTTAGTTAATAGTATGCTTTCTCATGTCACGAGTCACGATATTATAAAGCAGTTATCCCTTCTCTGATTGCATATTTGGTCAATTCTGCCATACTGTAGATGTTTAATTTATCCATAATCTGTTTTCTGTGGGTTTCTATGGTTTTACTGCTTACCTGAAGGCAGAGAGCAATCTCTTTTGTAGTTTTACCTTCCGAAAGTAATTGAAGAACTTCTCTTTCTCTGGAAGATAATATGGTAAACACAGAATTTTCTTTATTTTTTATATTTATATAATCTTTTATTACTATATCTGTAATTGCACTGCTAAGATAAGTCTGATTTCTCATAACTGTTCTTATTGCAAGAGATAGTTCCTCAAAAGCAGAATCTTTTAAAAGGTAACCATATGCGCCATTTTTTAACATTTCTGTAATAAATCTTTTGTCTGCATGCATTGAAAGGGCAATTATTCTGCTCCCTGAATTATGTGAAATAATCTTCCTTGTAGCTTCAATGCCGTTCATACCCGGCATAGAGACATCCATAATTATTACATCAGGTGACAGTTTTTCAGATAATTCTACTGTTAAAATACCGTTATTTGCCTCTCCTATTACAGTCATATCGGACTGTTTTTCCAGTAAAGTCCTCAGACCCTGACGGAATAATTTATGGTCATCTGCCAGAAGAATTTTAATCTCCACAATTTTCTCCTTTATCCGATGTTTTTATGGGAACAACTATTTTAACTTTTATTCCCTGTGACGGTTCGGAACTTATATTAAAATACCCTCCAAGATATTTTATTCTTTCTCTTATACTGAAGAGACCGAATCCGGTATTTCTTATAGAAGTAGATTCTATAGCTTTACTATCAAAACCTGTGCCGTTATCGTCTATATTCAGTTCAATCTTATATTCATACCATTTAATATAAATTTTTACAAGAGTGGCATTACCATGTTTGGCAGAATTAAGAAGAAGTTCCCTTATGGCTTTAAATAAAATTATCTGTATTTCATCTGTAAGATCTATGGAATTCCCTTCTGTAATTACATTGACTTTAAAGCCGTATTTAACCGGGGATTGTTCCGCAAGCCATTCTATTGCAGCTATAAGGCCAAGTTCATAAAGAACAGGAGGGCTTAATTCAAAAGTCAGGTTTCTCGTATATTGAATGGTCTGATCCAGCAGTTTTCTGATTTCTATAATATTCTGTTCAAAACCGCAGAAAATTGCATTACCCTGAAGGGCAGATAATTTTAATTTGATTATTGCCAGAGCCTGTCCTATATGATCATGCAGGTTTGAAGCTATGACACGTCTTTCCCTTTCTTCTGCCAGCGATAATTCCAGAGTCATTTTCCTGAGTTCTTCCTGGTATTTTTTTATTTTTTCTTCTATTTTTTTTCTCTCAATAATTTCATCTTCCAGAGATTTATTCAATTTACTTAATTCTTCAGTTCTATCTTTGACTTTCTGTTCCATTTCATTACAGGCTATTTTAAGTGCTTCTTTTGCTTTTTTCCTTTCTGAATAGGAAGATAACATATTTGCCAGGGAATCAATAAGAGCCCTTTCTTCTTTGAGAAAAGGTCCCTCAAAGACAAAAGGTTTTTCCTGAAGATAACATATTTCAATAATCCCCGTTCTATCATCTCCGGTATTAAAAAAAGCAGATTGTCTCCACGCAGTTCTGATGAAATTGTCTGTCTTAAATTCCCTGCCTTCGAAAATAATACTCCCTGCAGTAATATCAGGATACTGCCATGAGTCAGGTAATATGTTTACTATTTCCTCCATGATTTCTTCTGTACTCTTAGAATCATCCTGAAGGATTGTGCTACTTTTATGTAAAGCAGTAAGTTCTTTTATTCTTTCCTGTAAATCATGTAATATGTTATTATTCATAGGGTAAAATATTTAATGAAGTAAAATGTTGCCTATCAAATTATTTAGATAATTGTCTCCAGATAAAATTCTATCTAAAGCTTGATTTATGCCATAAAAAATGAATTTTCCTATATTCTCAAGATTTTTAAAATCACCATAATGTCTTTTTGTTTTTCCGGTCTTTATGTTATAATTATACCATATTCATTAATATAGCCATACAGATTCGATTATGTTTTTTTATAATCGGAAGGCTCTGTCTGCACTTCCTTTTTCTCTTTCAGAAGGTTAATTTCTGTAAAAACCGGAAGGGTTACTCTCTGTGAACATTGAATGGATTAAAAAAAGATACAAAATAATAATTTTCATATGTCTTATCGGTCCTGTCCTTCTTATCTATCCCGCTGTTGAACTCACTTCCACACCATCTTTCTGCAGTATCTGTCATGAAATCAGACCTGCTGTTGAAAGCTGGAAGGTTTCACCTCATGGTATTTCTGACGGGAAAAGGAGGGCTACCTGCCGGGACTGTCATATTCCTTCCTGGAAAAATCCGGTATCTGTAATAATAAGTAAAAGTTCCCATGGTATAAAAGACACATATCATCATTTTTTTTCAAAAGAAGAGATGAAAAAACAGGATTTTTACTTTGCTATGAAAAATAGAACTCTTAAATCCATGCCTGATGATCGCTGTACTGCATGTCATAAAGAAATTTTTGACAGGGAAAAAGATATTATAGAAAGTGAAACAGGAATTGTAAAAGGCCTGCATACAGAGGAAGATGTAAAAAAACTGTCATGTCTTATGTGTCATAAACATACAGGCCATTTACCCTTCTACTGATATGAATAAAAAGAATGAAGAAAAAATTTATGCTGTAACCCGTCGTGATTTCCTGAGAGGAGGAATTTTCCTTGTTCTTTCAGGATTTACAGGCATCTCTAAAGGAGAAGAATACACTTTCCCTGCCACAGGGTCTGAAGAAAATATCTCTTATAAAATAAGTGGCTGGTCAGGTGATAGTTATGACATAGCCCATACCTTCCGCGACGGCTTTACTCCAGCCGTTCCACTGACAGATGAGAAAAAAGATCTTGTCGTCATAGGAGCAGGTCTGAGCGGTCTTACTGTTGCCTATAAACTCAGAGACAGAGATATTATGGTTCTGGAATATGACAGTAAAACAGGGGGAAATGCAAAATCTCTCACATGGGAAGGCAAATCTTTCAATATCGGTTCTGTCTATTTTTCAGCTGTATCTGAAGATTATGGCCTTCTTTATGATGAAGCAGGTATTAAACCCTTTAAAGTAGCAGGCCCTGTAGAAACATGGAAGATTGGCAATAATTTTGTAAATGAACCCTTTGAAGAAGAAAATATGAAAAGTCTCAGGCCGGAACTGAGAAAGAAAATGCTAATGTTAAGGAAAGCCATGGAAAAAATATATAACAGCTCTGATTTTCCGGAAAATCCCTATGAAAATACATCATCTACATCTCTGGAACTGGATAAAATAACCTTTGCAGAATGGTTAAAACCATATATAAATGAAGAACTGAAATCTTTTATTGACAGTTACTGTTATTCTGCCATGGGTGCCTCTTCAGATACAGTCTCTGCCTTCGGAGGGATTAATTTTTATTCGTCAGAGCTTGAAGGAGACACTTACAGTTTTTCTGCAGGTAACTCTCAGATTGCCATGGCTCTTGTAAGAGGAATTGACAGAGCAGGTAAAAACCGTATCAAAACTTCTTCTTATGTTTATAAAATAAAACAGAAAAGTGATGATAAAATTTCTGTTTATTATTTCGAGAAGGGTCAGGCCAGAGCAGTTGAAGCAAAAAAGGTAGTAATTGCAACACCCTATTTTATAGCATCCAGACTGATAGATAGTCTTTCAGACGGGCAGAAAGAAGCACTCCGCTCCCAGGGATATGGTTCATATATAACGGCAAATCTTCGTTTTAACAGAAGTGTTTATTCTTCTTCATATATTACAACAGCACCTGATGCACGTTCTTTTACAGATTTCGCTTCTACCGGCTGGCCGGAAAATCCAGGAAAAAAGAAGGAAAAGAGCCAGATTATCACATGTTTTGCTCCATATAAAAATCCTGTTATGGGAAGATGTCATATGATGCTGGATTCTAAAGAACATATAGCAGGCAGAATAGTAAATGCTTTTGAGAAAATATTGCCGGGAAGTACAAAATACCTTGAAGAAGTCTATCTTACCAGATGGGGTCATGCAATTATTATAAACAGGCCTTACATGTATACAAAATGGCTCCCTGCCATAAAGAAAAAGATTGGTTCCATATATCTTTCTCACAGTGACGGCCAGGGTCTGCCTGCACTGGAAAATTCACTTGGTGAAGCTTTTCGGACCGTAAAGGAAATTCAACGGTCAGAGTGAATATTACGTCAATGAACCTGTCCGCAATGGGAAGAAGTTTTCCGGCATGGTTCTATAAAAAAAATCATAGAAAGAAGAAGAAAATGAAACATAGATGTCCATGGACAAAAGATGATCCCCTTATGAATAGCTATCATGATACAGAGTGGGGAGTGGCCTTACACGATGATAGAAAACTCTTCGAATTTATTGTCCTTGATTCCTTTCAGGCAGGTTTAAGCTGGCTTACAGTCCTCAGGAAAAGAGAACATTTCAGAAAAGCCTTCGCAGATTTTGATGTGGATAAAGTGGCTGAATTCGATGAAAATAAAATTGCAGAATTATTGCAGAACAAAGACATTATAAGGAACAGGCTGAAAATCAGAGGGACTGTCAAAAATGCCATAGCCTTCAAAAAAATCCGGGAAGAATTCGGTTCTTTCGACGATTATATCTGGAGATTTACCGGCGGGAAGACAATCATAAACAGATGGGAAAAGATTGAACAAATACCTGCCAGTTCAAAAGAATCCGATGCCATGAGTAAAGACCTGAAAAAAAGAGGATTCACTTTTGTTGGAACTACCATATGTTATGCTTTTATGCAGGCTGCAGGCATGGTAAACGATCATCTTGTGAATTGTTTTCGGTACAAGGAAATCTTACGATGAATAAAAAACCTGTAAAAGCACTCATATTTGATTACGGAGAGGTCATATGTCCTCAGGACAGAGATAAAATAAAAGAAATGAGCTCACGCCTCATGCTCGGGGAAAAAGACTTTTCTGAAATATATTTCAGATACAGACTCGAATATGATCTGAACAATCTGTCTCCCGGAGAATACTGGAAGAAAGTTTTACATGATTGCAATCTCTCTAAGTCTGCCATGGAGATAGAGGAATTAATAAAAATAGATATAAAGAGCTGGCTTTCCTTTGACGAAAATATGTTATCTTTCATAAAAGAGATCAAAGATAAAGTATTTAAGATAGCAATACTTTCGAATATGCCATCACCTATTCTGGAGAAAATGGAAGATTGTTTCACCTGGTTGAGTATGTTTGAGACAGTAATTTTTTCCTGCAGAGTAAGGAGTGTAAAACCTGAACCTGAGATATACAGAATGTGTCTTTCATCTCTGGCCTTAAAGGCAGAAGACTGTCTTTTCATAGACGATTCAGAAAAAAATATCGCCGGCGCACAGAAAGTCGGACTGAATACCATACTTTATACGTCTTTCGATAATTTCAAAGAATTATTGAAAGAAAATTATATTTTAACTCCTCCCTGATTCTCATAATTTCTTTTCACCATGCCGGCACATCTGATAAAACCTTTATCTTTATAGAATGGCACAACATCTTCATCACAGACAATATCTATGGCATACATATTCTTGAGGCTTTCCACCATATGCTCTACCAGTTTTCCTCCGATCCCTTTTCCCTGATATCCTGGAAGAACTTCGAGTAAAGGAATGTATGAATAGAAAACACCGTCGGACAGTGCATTTATAAATCCCACACACCTGTCTCCGTCCATTGCAACCCAAGCTTTATAACTTTGCTTGAGAATTTTCAGGTGTGTCTTCCTGTCGGGATGATCCGGCCATCCGACAAAAAATCCGGCAAGGTGATCTTCTTTCAGATTACTCAGGTCATCTGTATATCTTATATCCATTTTCATCTCCTCATTAACTCTGTTATTTTCTTATAAAAATCCCTTACATCAGCCTTTTCAGGCAATCCCGCCACCTGGCCGTCACCCGGTTCAATAATCACCGGCTCTCCCCCTTCTTTTACCGCTATATCCATAGAAAAAAATCTGCTTTTTATTTTTTCAGCCACCTGTAGAAAATTTGACAGATCGGGTAACACTTCTCCATAATCTCCTTCATCCCAGTAATTTAATATTAGCAAAGGTTTCCCGTCCAGAATAAATATACGAAATTCCTTCGATAAAGGCATAGCACTTTTAGAACAGAGAGATAAAAATTCAAGCTTTACGAATTCCCTGATTACAAGTCCCTCGTTAAGATCGTCACCCTGAAGTTCCAGAAATCTATCCACTACTTTCTTAACCTGATCTTTATCGGAAGGATCGGGGATAAAACATGCTTCTTCCCACCGGTCTTTACAGGATTTGACGAAATCTTTTATTATTACCGGCTTTCTACCGAAAATTTTTATCTCTTCATAGATTCTCTCATAATTTAATTCTTCTTTTTTTAACCATATGGACAAAGGTGTAAAATAAAAAGGGTTGAACATTTTGCCGGTGATCAACATAAGTCGGATGCTTTCTTCTGGCATGTGTACCGGCTGAAGCCCATCCCGTAAAAACTGACGGAATAACGATAAAAATACAAAGGAATTTTCTCGAAAAAATTCTTTTATCTTAAAAAATATGCAACCCTGTCAGAATTTCTTTTTAAAGATTTTCTATATATTTCAAGCCATTTACCTGTTTCTTTAAGGCCATCTTTAAATCCGTCAGTGCCTTTATGAGATGCCAGTTCTATAATACCGTCTTTTTTTATTATAAATACCCTGGCAGGCCATGCAGAGTAGTCATCTTTCACACTGTTATTCATGTTATCTATAATAACAGGTATGGTAATGTTTCCCTCCGATATAAACAGACTGGCTGTCATACATCTTTCACCGTAATTTCTCGCGTCTATTATATGGCCGGCATACTCTGCAGGCCTGGTGCAGTTTGAAGGACGGCCTTCTTCTATATAGACAATAAAAAATCTGGCAATATACTTGTAAGTCCGGTATATTTTTTCCATTTTTTTTGAACATTCAAAAAACTGTGGTGATGTATAGCTACCAAAGAAGAGTACAACCGGACTTTTATCTCTGAAACTATTCAGAGTAATTTTTTCCTCTCCGTCAGAACTCATAAGATTGAAATCAGGAGCAACGGAACCGGAAGATATATATGCCTGAACAGGGCATATGACAGATAATAAAAATATACATATAACAGAGAAAACAAATTGTGTCATGTTAACACCTCCTATTTATAAACTATAAAGGAGGGATGTGTAACAGGACAGTAAAAAAGAGGTAATTTTTTATCTGTTAATTTTACAGGAATCGATATATTTATTGATATTTTCTATGTTCTCTACTATATATTTCTCATCTATTGAATTTACATATGAAGCAGCATTATTTAGAGAGTAATTGTAATACATTCTGGCCATTTTACCGTATAAATTCACATCTATTTTATCTCTATACTTCTTCAGACAGGCAGGTATAAGAGCCATCATAAATGAAACACCTTTCTGGAGCATCTCTTCACAGTAAAAACCCTTTTCTTTATTTTCTTTCAGTACAGGTAATATAAAGGAGTTGAATATAACACAATCATTGGGATCGAAATCTTCATCTTCCGTAAATTCAGTAGCTCTACTGACCAGGTATTTTATTTCATCTTCCACTGCATCTATAAGCAGAGGAATAATTTCTTTATCTATCCATATTTTACACATAAGTCTATTATAATAGACTGGAACATAAAAAAACAATAGACAAAAAAATTGTAACAAAAATTTAACAAAATTAAATTGTATAATCATTATTAAATATGATATTATAAAAACGATAAATAGTAAAATACTGAAGGAGGATAATGTTACCGTATGAAAATATTTGGAGATATTGCACAAACTCCTGCCAAAGCAAGCGACATAATAGCCGGTATCAGAAAAGAAGTAGAAGCCAGGAAAGGAGGACGTTTAACAGAATTTGATTTCAAGGATGAGGTAAGCCTTTCAGACGAAAATTCACGTACCTATTCACAAATAAAATCAGAGATTCTATCTACGGAGTTAATCAAAGAAAAATTTAAAGCTCTTGATGGCACTCCAGAGGATTTAAATCCTAAAGAGGGACAGGTTCTTATAAAATCATCCGATGACTCTGTAGAAGAAGCTTCTATTGAAAACGGAGAATTGAAAAGTTACTCAAAAATCAATAATGATGAATTACATATTTACAAGGAAGATGATAAACAAATAGTTTATCGTAGTTCAAAAAAAAGCATAGCTGGAATGAATTCCATCTATGATTCGACGTGTATAATATCACAGAAAGGCTCGGGAGCAGTATTTGATAAAAATGCAACAACAGGTGAAATTACTGGAGGTCATGTATGGTCTTATAGTTACAATAAATAGTGATACATGAAAAAAGAAAACATAAAATAGTAATACATAAAAAGGAGACAGACTTTCTGCCTCCTTTTTATGTATAAAACCCGGGCTCTCTTAATAAAATTCATTCCATCGATACTTTCGGGACAGAAAAATTTCCTTCAGATCATAAGCTGCATCCAGACAACATCAAAATCCTGTCCTTTCTTCCGGCACACCTGTTTGAATCTTCCGCATTCCGTGAAGCCATGTTTACTATGAAATCTGATACTTCCTTCATTCAGGGCAGATATGCTGGCAAGAAGTGTCTTTATGCCTTTTTCTCTGCCTTTCTTTATAAGATGTTCCACCATAGCAGACCCTATGCCTGAGCCGCAGAATTCGGGTGCTATAAAATAAGAAATCTCCGCCGTATGAGAAAAAGTCGGCAGGGGGTTATATGGGCGTAACATGCCGAAACCTGTAACTTTCCCGTCTTCTGTTTTTGAGACACATGAAGGGTGGTTACCAATCATTTTCAGGAACAGATCGTAAAATTCATAGGGAACACACTGTTCCGGATAGGCGGCAAAAGATTCTTTTATGTAATGATTGAAAATATCTATGACTTCTGTACGATGTTCTTCTGTCATTTTCTCGAAGGTAAAATTCATTTTTAAAACACTCCTTTTTAATTAGTGAATAGTGAATTGTGAGTGAAAATATCCTGTTATTATAATAAATATTTTATCACCGACGAGGATAATCCTCTTTTTTTAAAAAAGCTTGCAAAATGCCTGTTATAATAATATTATTACAGGAGACAAAAACAGAGACAGAGGTGAAATTATGAAAAAAAAAGATAATACACCATCCCATCATGGTGTGAAAATAGCGGTGGAAAATAATAATTACCCCAATGAAACAATAAAATTACTGCTTGAGAGGGGAAGCTGCAGGAATTTTTCAGATAAAAAGATAGAAGATCCTGTTCTGGATTTTATACTGAGATCAGGAGTCCATGCTCCTACAGGAGGAAATCTTCAGCCTTATTCCATTATAAAGATAGAAGATAAAGACAGGAGAAAAAATCTGGCGGAAATGTGCGAGCAAATATTTATGGAAAAAGCTCCTGTACATTTACTATTCTGTATTGACTGGCACAGGCTGAAAAGATGGGCTGAACTTGAGACTGCTCCTTTCAGTGCCACTTCATCATTCCGGCATTTCTGGATATCTTTTCAGGATGTTATCATATGCGCCCAGAATATATGCACTGCCGCAGATTCGCGGGGACTCGGTTCTGTTTACATAGGTACTGCAGTAGACTATATAAGGGAAATAAGAGAAATGTTTGAACTGCCCCATGGAGTATATCCGGTAGTTCTTCTCTGCCTGGGCTATCCGAAGATTAAGCCGTCTGTAAGAAAAAAGCTCCCTCCTTCTGTTATAGTTCATAATGAAAGATATAACTCTATAAATGATACAGAGATGATAAAAAATTTCAATAAAAAATATGAAGACACCAGAATTGAAATCACGGAAGAACGCATGAAAGATATGGAAGAGACCTGCAGGGAAGTACATGGTGAAGAATTTGCAAAGAAATGTATCGAAAAAATCAAAGAAACCGGTTATATAACACAGGTTCAGAGATATTTCGGTCTTCACTACAGAGCAAATGAAATGCCCATCGGAAATAAAGAATATTTGAAGACTTTTAAAGAAGCAGGCTTTTCCTGGTTTGAAGAATTTATGCCGGAGAAATGATTAAACTCTAAAAGCTATGAGCGCTCCTTTTTCTCCCGGATTTTCAAGCCATATATGTCCATGATGAAGATCTATTATTTTCTTTACGATAGCAAGTCCAAGACCTGCGCCGCCTGTTTTTCTGGTTCTGGAAGGGTCTTCCCTGAAAAATGGTTCAAATATTTTTTCTTTATTTTCTTCTTTTATACCGGGCCCTTCATCTTTTATAGAAAAGTAATTCTTCACGCCTTCTCCTCTCAGGGTTATTTCTATTACAGAACCGGGAGGAGTATATTCAATAGCATTATAAAGCAAGTTTTCCACAACCCTTTTTATTTTTGTTTTATCAATTGAAATCTCCTTAATATCTCCTTCTTTATTTGTTTTTACGATAATATTTTTCCCTCTTAGAACACCATGGAAATCCTCGAGAATTGCTGTAAGAAGACTGTCCATATTTACTTTTTCAGGAGCCAGAATATAGGTTTTATTCAGAGCTGAAAGCTCAAGTAATTCATTAACCATTTTAAGCATTTCTCCTATATTTCCAGAGAGTTTCCCTACAGTTTTAAAGGAAGGCTGTTCTCCTGCTTCTAATTTATTCTTTATAATTTCTACAGCTATCTGCATCTTACTCAGAGGAGAATTCAATTCATGAGATATATAAGAAATCAGATCTTTCTTTTCTTCTATCATAGATACAAGTTCTTTTGCCATACAGGTAAATGCCCTGTTTAACTGAGCAATTTCATCATTGCCTTTTATCAAATTTTTTTTATTTAACTCAGAAAAATCACCTTTTGAGAATTTAATAGCTGTTTCTGTAATTTTCTCCAGCGGTTTTGTAAGATATAATGACAGAGGATATAAACATATAGACATAATAAGAGAAGTACAGAGTAAATCTTTTATGAATCCTATTGCCAATTCTTTAAAAGTGAACTGATTTTCTAAAGAAAATTGAAGGTAAGCTCTCTTATTATTTACAGGTAAGATAAAATAGATCCGATCATTGAGAACATATGTGTAAGAACCTTTTCTATTTATTTCCTTTATTATCTTATCTATGGAGGAAACATCTTCCTTTTCTGTAGAAACAACAGAATAACCACGATCATTATAAAGAGTCATACCGTATTTATATTTTTCTGACATATGTTTAACAAGTTCTTCCGGGGAAGATGAACTATTAATTAAACCGGAAATAGCAATAAAATTAACTGCATCATTTATGTCTATGTAATATGTTTCTTTTAACGGGAGTAATTGTATGGCCGATAACAAAAGTAAACTTGCTATGATTGCAATAATATATAAATATAATTTAATATATAATCGTGATATTTTAAACAAAGAAATACCTCTGTCTTATTTTATTGGGAAAAGCGAAATCTCTCAGTAAAAATCCTTACCCTGTAAACACATACCCCACTCCTCTTACTGTTTTAATTATAACAGGGTTTTCCGGATCCAATTCTATTTTCTGGCGAATACGGCTTATATTAACATCGATAGATCTGTCATATGCCAGAAATTCTTTTCCTCTTACAAGGTCCATAATAACATCTCTGGAAAGAACAATACCTTTGTTCTGTAAAAAAATATTTAATATTTCAAATCCTATAGCGGTTAATTCTACCCTTTCTCCGCGAACAGTAACTTCTCTTTTTTTTAAATCTATCTGTATTGAAGATGAATTTTCTTTTGCATCACCTGCCAGTTTTACTGTTCTTCTCTTTATGGCTTTAATCCTTGCAAGTAATTCTCTCGGGCTGCATGTTTTTACAATATAATCATCTGCACCGAGTTCGAGTCCTAAAATTCTGTCTATTTCTTCACCTCTGGCAGTCAGAAAAACTACAGGCACCAGTGGATATTCGCCATTTATTCTTTTTAACAGTTCAAGACCGTCCATTTCAGGCATCATAATATCAAGGAGAATCAAATGAAAAGATTCTCTTTCCAATATATGAAAAGCCTCCTGACCTGATGAGGCAGTATACACTTTTATGCCGCTATCAGAAAGATATTCTCCAAGCAATTCCAAAAAATCTGTATCATCATCAATGAGTAATATTTGCAATATAACCTCACTCCATATATTTTCAATTTAAGGTATTACAGCAAACATAAATTCTTATGAAAGCAATCATTTCAAAGTATTATAACATATTCATCTTCTTTCTGGAAACTATTCGACCATGTTTCTGCTACAGAAGGCTACAATATTTTACCGGCTGCTACGAAAGAGAAATAATAGTGTAACAAAGATCGTTTAAAATATGAAAAAATTTGCTCACGGTTACAAAGAAATTCCATAATCTTATATGCAGAGCGGCAGAGGAGGGAGCATTCCTCTGATGAAGAAAAGGCGATTTTTTATGAAGTATTTTAAATTAATTCTATTATTATTTTTAATATTATCTGTCAGAAGCATCTGCTTCTCTCAGGAAAAATTAAATAAAACAATAACCCTTGAAGAAAGTATTAAGATTACTCTTCAGAATAGCCTGGACATTCAGGTTTCAGATCAGGAGATTCAGAAATCGGAAGTAATGATAAATCAGGCAAAAACAGGAGGCTATCCGAATGTGAATGCTTCCGCCTATTATACAAGAATGGATCCTGTCCAGAGTTTTGATATTGGCGGAGAAAAAACTGCAGAACTGGAAAGCAATAATCAGGTAGAGGCAAAATTGACTTTTAATTATACTCTTTATGACGGCAGTAAAACTACCAATCAGGTGGATCAGGCAACCATGGTAAGTGAAGCAACAAGAAGTGACAGGGAAGAAACAAGGCAGAATGTGATATATAAAGCCATTGACAGTTATTACAGTGTTCTCCGGGCATATAAACTCCTTGATGTGGCCCATGACAGTCTTTCTACTACAAAGGAACAGTACGGTATATCAGAGGCCTATTATGAAGAAGGTCTTGTGGCAAAATCAGATGTACTCAGTGCAAAGGCACAGCTGGCAAATGTAGAATTGGGACTGATAAGTGCCGAGAGTAATGTGGCACTTAAGAAAGCTGCGCTGAATGACACAATGACTATTCCTCTCAAGGAAGAATTCGAACTGATAGATAACCTTGTATATAAGCCTTTTCCTGTTGATACAGATTACAGCACATACCTTGCCTGTGCCAATCGGGGAGAAGCAAAGAAAATAATGTATTTGATAAAAGCTGCAGAAGCACAGATAGAGGTCGCGAAAAGTGACAGAAAACCTACTGTAACGTTTAATCTTGATTATATAGCTTACAGTTCGACTTTTATGAATCCTTCAAACAGCACAAATGCTACTGTTTCTGCCAGCATCCCTATTTTTGACGGAGGTCTTACAACCTGTAAGATTGATGAGGCAGAAATCACTCTGGCACAGGCAAAAATAAACCTGGAACAGCTCAAAAAAACACTGGCCCTTCAGGTAACACAGGCTTATCTGCTGTTACATGAGTCGGAAGAAAAGGTGCATAAAGTGAAAGCCAATCTTGAGTCTGCCCGGCAGAATTATGAAGTGGCAAGACTTCGTTATCAGGCGGGTATAGCTCCTTTCATAGAAGTTTCAAATGCCCAGCTTGTTCTTACGAATGCCCTGGTGGACAATGTACAGGCTCTTTATGATTATTATCTTGCCAAGGCCAGCATTATAAAAACTACAGGACTTCTTCCTGAAGACGGTAAACTCGATAATATAAAACTCATAAAAACAGAAGAGGAGTTTAAAAACACGAAATGATAAAGTATTTAAGGAAAACATATAATTTAACAATCACAGGTGTAATGCTTATAATAATGATTTTTTCTGTTTCATGTAAAAATAGTACGGAACAAATTATGTCCAGGGAAGAGATACAGAAAAAAGAAGGTATTCCCGTGGAAATAGTAACAGTAAAAAAGGGTGATGTCCTTGTTACTGTAGAGTCAAGCGGAGAACTTAAAGCTGATGATGCCCTTACTATAAATACGAATAACTCCGGCATAATAGAGGAACTCAATGTAAAAGAAGGTGATTATGTAAAGAAGGGGCAGGTAGTTGCAGTTATTGAACCTAATGATATAGAAGATCAGCTTACTCAGGCACAGGCGGCTCTTAACATTGCTCATTTGAGGCTTGCCCAGGCACAGTCTAACGTAATATTGCAGAATACCCAGGTTGAAGGTGCCATAAAACAGGCAGAGGCAGGGGTAAAATCTGCAGAAGCTCAATATGAACAGGCACAGGCTTCTCTCGAGGCAACAAAAGAAAAACTCTCTATTATAGAAGAGGGAACAAGAAAACAGGAAATAGCACAGGCAGAAGAAACCGTAGCACAGGCAGAGGCACATTTCAGAGAAGCAAAGGTAGACCTCGGAAGAATGCAGAGGTTATGTGCCGGAGGAGCCATATCACAGCGGCAGATGGATGTGGCCCGGGTTCAATATGATGTGGCAGAAGCTCAGTATAAAAGTGACCTTCACAGACTGGATCTGATGAAAGAAGGTTCCAGAATACAGGAGAAGGCAGCGGCAAGGCAGGATGTAGCAATGTCCGAAAACGGTGTTACTGCAGCAAAGGCAGCTCTTGCTCAGGCAAAAGAATCACTTATCATTGCACAGAATAACAGAATGCAGGTCACTGTGGCACAGCAGGAAGTGGATGTGGCAGAGGCAGGAGTTGCACAGGCACAGGCAAATCTGGACACACTCTCCAGAAAACTTCAGAAATCTTACGTCAAATCCCCGATATCCGGTTATGTTACAAAAAAATATGTAAATTCGGGAGAAAATACAAGCGGCAATGAAGCCAGCAATATTATTGATGTATTTGATCAGGGCACTCTTTATTTCGAGGCACTTGTTTCTGAAACAAATATAGCAAAAATAAACAGAGGTCTTTCTGTCGATATAAAGATTGACGGTATGCCTGATAAACATTTTTCTGGAATTGTAAAAAAAGTAATTCCCCGTGCGGGAGTGTCAAGACAGTTTTCTGTAAAGATAAAAATAGATGCATCGGGTAGTGACCTGAAGCCGGGTATGTTTGCCAGAGGACAGATAATACTGGCAGAACATAAGGATGTTCCGGTAATTACAAAAGATGCAATCAGGGATAAAGAAGGCAGTCAGTATGTTTATACAATAAAGGAACTCTATGCTGTGGAAACGGAAGTCACAACAGGCCCGGCTATGGACGGGTCAATTGAAATAGTAAAGGGACTCTCCGGCGGAGAAAAGGTCGTATATTCAGGTTTTGTCAAAAACGGTGACCTGGTAAAAATTATACGTGAGGAGTAATTCTATATGTGGTTAACAGATGTAGCTATCAAGCGTCCTGTATGTACAACAATGTTTTTTCTGGCTCTTATAGTGCTGGGATATCGTTCACTGACTCTTATGCCTGTAGACATTTATCCGAACACAAATTTCCCTGTAATCACTGTAACAACTACCTATCCGGGAGCAGGGCCGGACGAAATAGAAACACTTATAACAAAACCTATTGAAGATCAGGTAGGCACTATAAATAAAATCGATGAAGTCACATCTGTATCAAGTGACAGTGTGTCTGCAGTTGTTATAAAATTTCTTCTCGAAGCAGATCTGAATGTTGCAGCAGCAGATGTAAGAGACAAAATAGATCTTGTCAGGGCAAATCTGCCTAAAGAGGCAAAAGCTCCCGTTATATCAAAACTTGATTTCGGTTCCACACCTGTCATTACTATGGGTATTACAAGTGACACTATGGATATAAGAAGTGTCAAAACCCTTGTAAAACAGAATATTTCCGATAGATTTTCCAAATTGAGCGATGTGGGCAGCGTGGAAGTAACAGGCGGTGACACAAGAGAAATTCAGATCTATGCAGATCAGGACAGATTGAAAGCATATGGTATGACAATAGAAGAATTGCGTCAGACTATAAATATGACAAATCTGAATATTCCCGCAGGTGATTTAAAGCATGGAAACAAAGAGAACTCAATAAAAATCCTCGGAGAATTTGGCTCTGTTGATAAAATAAAAAATCTGAGGATAACCAAGAAAAAGAACGACATAAATTATAGTATAAAATTAAGTGATATTGCAGATGTCAGAGATGCTTCCGCAGAAAGAGATGCCATTACAAGACTCGATCTTGTTGACAGTGTCGGAGTAACGGTAAGAAAGCAGGCAAATGCCAATACCCTGAAGGCAGTAACACTTATAAAAAAAGAGCTTAAAGCCATACAGAAGGATTATCCCCAGTTAAAAATAAAAATCAGTGATGACGAGTCAAACTTTATAAAAGAATCCCTGGAATCTTTGAGGGAAGAATTGGTTATAGGAGGGTTTCTTGCAATATTAATAGTTTATCTCTTCCTCCATGATCTAAGGAGTACTGTTATAATAGCCTTTGCACTTCCTACATCAATGATGTCCATTTTTATTATATTGAATGCGGCAGGACAGACTTTAAACATGATGAGTCTTATGGGACTTGCTCTCAGCACGGGAATATTAATAGATGACTCGATAGTAGTGCTTGAAAATATCCACAGACATCTAAAAATGGGTAAAACTCCGGCACAGGCTTCCCTTGACGGACGTTCTGAAATAGGACTTGCCGCTATAGCCATAACACTCGTAGACGTAGTTGTTTATCTGCCTGTAGCTTTTATGAGAGGTATTATGGGAAGTTTTTTCTTCTCCTTCGGTCTTACCGTAGCTTCTGCGACAATGTTTTCTCTTCTCGTGTCATTTACCCTTACTCCAATGCTTGCTTCTCTCTGGTTTAAACAGGAGAAGAAAAAGAAGATACATGAATTATGGTTTGAAGTTAAAGAAGAAATTTTAGGAAAATTAAAAGATATATTACCTCCCGATAAATTAAATTCCATCTCTTCCCTTGTAGATATAAAATTCCCTGATGAAGCTATTCTACAGGCCAGACTGAAAGGTTTGAATTTTAATGATAAGGAAATTTTAATGCTTACCGATTATCTGAAACAGGTTAAAGAAGTTGAGATTGAAGAAGAAGAGCAGAAGAGTTACATTTCCTATATATCCGCTAAATTCTTTGCTTCTTTTGACGCTTTTTATGAGGGACTCGATAATCTATACAGAGGTGTTCTTTCCAGGGTATTGAGGATCAGATGGCTTGTAGTGCTTATAGGTATGGGTTCTCTTGTTGTTGCTGTAAAATTTATAGCTCCTGTACTGGGGTTTGAATTTATGTCCTCTACCGATAAAGGTTTAATCACAATTAAGATGGAACTTCCATCGGATTCAAATGTAAATGAAACAGATAGATTTATAAAAGAAATAGAGAATAGGATAAATAATAAAAAGGATTTCCCGGAAGTAATTTCTATCTTTACCGCAGTTGGAACAGAAAGCGGAATGTCTGAAGGAGACCAGGGACATCAAAACGCAACAATTACTATTGATGTGGGAGAAAAAACTATAAGGAAAAGAGGCACGAAAGATATAGGAAAATTGTTGAATAATAAACTTCTGGATATACCCTATAGAATTATAATAAGTTACCCTGCTTCCGTAAGTGAAGCGGGAACAGAAGCACCTGTTCAGGTGGAAATTGTAGGAAACAAATTCCAGAGGGATAAAATGATTGAACTGTCAGAAAAGGTAAAACATATTGTAGAAACTACAAAAGGTGCTGTTTCTGTTGCTACAAGCTGGAAACAGGGTAAACCTGAAACAAGGGTTATTATGGACATAATGAAAATGTCTTCCTATGGAATCTCTGTAGAAACTATTGGAAGTATATTGAGAACAAGTATAGAAGGAAATACTGATATTAAATACAGAGAATTCGGAGAAGAATATGATATAAGAGTGAGGCTTAAAGAAAAAGACAGAAAAGAGCCCTCTCAGGTTGAAGATATTTATCTCGGTCAGATAGATGATAAACCTGTATGCATAAAAGACATTGGAACAATTAAAACCATGCCTGCACCGAATAAGATTGAACATTCAAACAAACAGAGAAAGATTGTTATAAGTGCAGAACTTGCAAAAGGCTATCCTCTGGGGAATGTAATGCAGGCTATTGAAACACGATTTGCGAAGGAACTTACTATTCCTGCCGGTATAACAGTTCAATTTGGCGGCGAAGGAAAGGATATGACAGAGTCTTTTCAATATATGGCAGAAGCTCTCCTGCTTGCTATAATGCTTGTTTATATGGTTATGGCAGCACTTTTTGAGAGTTATTTAAATCCATTTATCATAATGTTTGCCATTCCTCAGGCCATGGTAGGAGGTCTTCTGGCACTTTATATTACAGGGAAAACACTTAATATTATGTCTATGATCGGTATTATTATGCTTGTAGGACTTGTAGGTAAAAATGCCATACTTCTTATTGATTATACTAATACCCTGAGGGAAAGAGGTATGAAGAGGGATGAAGCTATAAAAGAAGCAGGACCTACAAGATTAAGACCTATTCTTATGACTACCATAGCCATGATTTTCGGTATGCTTCCTACCGCACTCGGTCTCGGTTCCGGTTCTGAGATGCGCGGCCCCATGTCCATTGCACTAATAGGGGGACTCCTTCTCTCTACCATGCTTACATTACTTGTCATACCGGTTCTTTACGCCCAGTTTGACGACCTTATGAATTTCCTTGGGAGAGTAAAGAAAGGTCAATAGAAAATCACTATTTCCCTGATAAAGAACGGTAGAAGTCACTTATGGCATGGCCTGTATTTTCAGGCTCATCTTCCGGCAAAAAATGTTTTCCCTTCCCAGTATATTTTACCTGAAGAGGGCAATCTTATTTTTTCTTTTCAGATCTCTTTTTTAATATTACTGTTATCAGATGAATTATACCGGTATATTTAAGTTCAGGGTCTACATATTGATGCAAAACATAAAAAAGAAAATAATAAAATCTCGCCGATGACCATGCAAGTAAAAGACATAAGAGAAAAACAGAAATTTTATGAGTTTCTATTATAATCAAAGAGATTGACAGCACAACTATCAAGAAAAACAAAAATCCTTTCAGGACGATTAATCTCTTTGATTTCAGTTCTCCCATAAAAACCCCCTTTATATTTTATTAAGAGACTGTAAAGAAATAATCTCTTCAATTTTTGAACAGGCCCTGAATAGAGAATATATTATTTTCATAATGAATGGTTCTGCACATTTCGAATTGATTTTTCCAGTATTTCAGTGAGAATTTTACGAAGTTTCTCTCTGTCTTCATCGGTAAGTTTTACAGGTCCTTTTGTCCTCTCCCCTGATCTTCTCAATTTCGCATCTCTATGCCTTTTTGCCAGCAGATAATCCATCTTATCAGGTTCATAAACCATGCCTCTCGGAGAAATGGCGTATGCATGTTTACTCAATATGAGAGAAGCAAGGCCCCAATCGCCTGTAATTACGACATCCCCTTTTTCAGTTATATTAAAAATCTTCATATCGGCAGCCTGACTTATATTATCCACAACGATGAGGCTTACATGTTCATGGTCTTCTTTATAAAAATGAGAAACACTTAACACTATAACAACAGACACTTTATATTCTGCTGCAAGTTCTATGACAACTTCTTTAAAGGGAGAAGAATCTCCGTCGATTATTATCTTCATTTCGGAGGCCTTATCAGAACTATAGGAGTCTGTTCATCTGCATTACCCTGGGGGTTATGCTTCAGAGCTTTCACTATAATTTCTCTATCTTTCAGAGTGGAGCCCAGTACATCTACCTTACCGAGATCATTTGCATCTACCACCGTAGCATCAAGGCCTGTTTTTGCTTTTATTTCTTCAGAAACCTTTTGAGGATCTTTCGGGCCGAGCACTACATATTTATCAAAAGGAGGCATAGTGCCGGGAGGGTCATCTATAGTGGCGGCAGGTCTTCCTGCAAGCCTGTAAAAATCTCCCTTTCTCCCTATAAATTTACCGAGAGAACCGACTGTAAAGGATATAAGTATGCGCCACAGTCCCACTTCTCTTATAGCCATTTCAAGACTGTAAGGAGACGAGAGGCTTGCATCCTGCTGAAAAAATCTGTTCAATCTTGTAGCCCAGTATCCCGGCTTTATTGTTTCAATATAAACAGCCCTTCCCTGAAGTATTGCTATGACACTTTCCGCTATGGCAACTACATCACCTTCCTGAGAGAGAGGTATAACATATTTATTCAATACATCCATCAGACCGTCTGTTTCTCTCAGTATATGGGTTTTTATCGGTATAGTTTTTATTGCTTCATCGACAGGTTTTCTCGGAGAAGGAGGGGAGGCTTCTTCCTTTACGACCGGCATTTCACCTGACACAACTTCGAGATCTTCAGGTTTTATAAGGAATTCTTTTCTTTCATATATTATAGGATTTCTTCCGTAATATTTATAATATAACTCTACATACATTTCTTCAGGCAGTTCATTTCTGTATACGGCTTTACCGTCTTTATGTTTTATGCTGACAGAACCTTTAAGAATCACCTTTTTCCCCGGTTTTACAAGAAAGGCTTCCCAGTAATTGTCATGATACAGGGGAAGTTCGGGATTTATAATCTGTGAGCTTATAATAAAATCATTATATTTATTTCCTTCAGGTTCCAGACGTAAGAGACCGTCTATTACTATGGCCTGCTGTTTCCCCCGGTTTTCAAAGGGCACTGTAAAGGTAAGTAAAATTTCATTATCGGCAAGTCTGAGCTGCTTTTCTTTTATATCATTTACCTTCAGATCACAATCGCCCATTTTCTTGCACATAGATTCAAAAATTATATATAGAACAAATAAAGCGCATAATGTTAATAATATATAAATCATAGTTTTTCTCCTTTTTTTGAAATCGTGATGCGTGATGCGTGACTGGTAGTTTTAAACCATTCACTGGTCACTGGTCACTGGTCACTGCTCACTTTCTTTCCACCTTACTCTTTTTATGCCTGTGTCCGTCCAGTGCCAGTTCAATAAGCCTTGTGAGAAGATCGGGGAAACTCATGCCCATGGCTCTCGCCGCCTGAGGGAAAAGAGAATTCCTCGTCATACCGGGGATTGTATTTGTTTCAAGAACATATAATTCATTATCCTTTATAATCATATCTGTCCGTGAAAGTCCGGCACATCCCAGGATTTTATGAACCTTTATACCCAGTTCCTGTGCTCTCACGGTAAGTTCTTCAGATATCCTTGCAGGTGTAATTTCCTGTGTTCTCCCGTTATATTTCACATCATAATCAAAAAAAACGGCACTGCCGGGAGGTATTATTTCTACCAGAGGCAGAGCAGACGGCTCTTCCCCTGCAAAAGCTCCCAGTACGGGACAGGTTATTTCAGTACCCTTTATATATTCTTCCACAATTACTCTGTTGTCATAATCAAGGGCAAGAAGAATTTTCTCTTTCAATTCATCCCCTGATTTCACAATAAAAGTTCCCACACTGGAACCGAGATTTGAAGGTTTTACAACACAGGGATAGGACAGGTTCATTTCTATATTATTGATTAAATCACCGGCATTTTTCTTCCATTCCCAGCAGTCACATGTCACAAACCGGGGAGTTTTTATATTATTATATATATAAACTTCTTTGCATTTTGCTTTATCCATGGCAAGAGCACTGGCAAGAACGCCTGACCCTGTATAGGGTATATTCATCATTTCAAGCAATCCCTGAACAGTGCCGTCTTCCCCGAAGGGGCCGTGAAGTGCCAGAAACACCACATCAATTTTTTCTTCTTCCCCGCCTTTAAGCTGTTCTATATTACCGTTTGAAAGAACAGGCCAGTTTTCTTCCGTAATATCTACCATGTGAGAACCTTTACTGTCAATTATGGAGAAGACGCCCTCTCTCACATCAAGTTCTTTCCCTTCTGAAACATATCCGCCCGGTATAAGCCATTCGCCGTTCTTTTTAATCTTTACAGGTTTTACGTTATATTTATTCTTATCCAGAGCATTTACAACTTCTTCACCTGATTTAAGAGAAATCTCATGTTCTGCTGTTTTTCCTCCCATAAGGACTGCTACATTGAGTTTCATATAATTCCACCTTTCTGTTTCACGTGAAACATTTTATCGTAATGAATAATCTAAAAAAAATCTATCTAAAATTTTTGACCTTTATCTTCTTTTTATTTCCGTAAACGAGTATAACACTTGACATGGATCTGGATGTATAGGTTAAATATTTACCTTTATAGTAAAGTGCAGAACTGGTACCTCCGTCAAGGTTTACTGCGTAAAGACATCCGAGATCCTTCATAATATATGCAAGAGTTCTTAAAAAGACTTTGCTTTCAACTGTTACAAGGAGCAGTTTATTATATGAAGTTATGCCTATGGCACTTCTTCTGTTCTGACTGTATACTGCAGGGTCCTGAAAGCCTTCATCTGCAGGATTAAGAATAACCTCTCCTTCTGTAACAAGGGTGGGGCCGGAACATATAACACTTTCAAAAGGAGACCAGTCAATTCTGCTTCCCT
>DAIOEN010000067.1:0-6702 GCA_036746235.1 Vulcanimicrobiota bacterium
AGACCATATTATCTGGATACCTATGCTTGATTTCATAAGTTCGTGAAGGGTGAAGAGTGAAGGGTGAAGGGAGATTTCCCGTTACCCTTTACCTTTACCTGCTTCTCTTTCACCACCCTTGGTACCGCACCGGGTAAATTAGTAACCATTTTATCAGCTTCTGCCTGACAGGCTCTTACGAAGAAAAATAATTTGCCTTATATAATTTGTTTTACAGACAATAAATTAACCCTTATTTAATTTTTAATTCTATATAAAAAACTAATTTTTCTTCTCCAGAGCCTGCCAGGCAGAAGCTTTTTACGGATACCCTTTTATCTGTTACGGTATTTAGTATTTATAACGGTAAATATTCCACTGGTTATAGTCATGACGCGTCACGGGATGATAATAACCATAATTTGCCAGAGTCCCTGTTAACAACCATGACCGGTTCGGTCATAAGGAAATATGAGAATTTGTTCCTCCCGTCACGCGTTACACGTTACGATTCTCATATAAATCCTATAAAACGTTGCCGTCATCTACTTTTCTTTCACCACTCGAAAACCGGTATATAAGGGGCCGGCGCTATTGAAAAACTCTTTTTCGTCACTTATGTTTCTTGCACTGAGCCCTTTTACAGAACCATCGGCACATAGTTCCGAAACATTTCCGTTTATATCGTAAAGTTTATCACATGATTCTTCGAAGGTTCCTGCAGGCACTATAAAGCCTCCTGCTCCTTCCAGTTTCTTTATATATGCTTCTATTTCTGTGGCTTCATCGGGAGATATGTCATACCCTGCCCAGTAATCAAGGGTATTTTCTTCTCCTTCGCAATTTTCTATCCATTTTTCCATTTCATCTGCTCCGGGCAATCTGTATTTACTGCCTGTTTCCTTTGAAAGCCACTGACAGTATTTCTGTGCATCAGCCAGTGTAATACCTGACACAGGATAATTTTCTGTTCCCGGTTTAAAACCTTTTTCAGACCATCCTGTGAGATTTTTTATAGAAATATCTTCAGCTTCTTTTAAGAATTGAGCGAATTGTACCCTTGTAATTTCGAATCTGCCTGTCTGTAACCCTTCCACTTCCACTGTTTCAGGTATTAATATGCCATCTTTCTTTATGCCGAGATTGCCCGATTCATCATAAAGGAAATCTGATTTTTTAAGCTTGATGTCAAGAGGACATCCTTCTTTAAAAGATCTGTTTTTCTTATCTTTATCCGGTTTATATAAATAGGTATCAAACCAGACAAGCTCTTCTTCCATTTTTCTCTTTTTATGTGACAGTTGTTTGATAGAATGTGGTTCGTCCGGGAGGAGGAGAAATTTTACCGGCACTTTCCCGAGTTGTTGAAGTGCTCTGTAATGTTCATAACCCTGTTGTGTGGGAACGGAAGTATCATGTTCTCCGAATATAATAAGAGTTGGGGTAACAACCTTATTCATTTTCAACAGAGGTGATTTGGCAAGATAGTGATCCAGATGTTCCCAGTAAGGACCTTTCAGATAAAGGTTGTCGAACTGGACTCCGAAAGCACAGTTGCCGTAATCACTTATCCAGTTTACATCTCCTGCACCGCAGGATGCAACTTTGAACCTGTCTGACTCCACAGTAAGAGCAATTGAAAGGAGAGAACCATTGCTCCATCCCATAGTGCCCAGTTTCTCAGGATCTACCATGCCTTTCCCGATGAGGTAATCGATACCGGTCAGTATGTCAGGTACTTCAAGTTCATAATAATGTCCTATAATTGACTCCATAAAAGGAAGACCGTAGTTTGCACTGCCTGAATAATTTACGGCAATTACAAAACTTTCCTTTGCAGCAAGTATATGAGGATAGTAGGCCCAGCTTATATCGAAAATATCTCCGTCATACCAGGAAGGGCCGCCGTGAATTTGAACCATAAGAGGATATTTCTGTCCCTCTTTATAATTTTTCGGATAATAGAGAATACCTTCTATCTCTCTTCCTCCATCCGATTTCCATTTGATTATTTCTCTTTTAGCAAGAAACATATCTTTCAATTTTGTATTGAATTCTCCTATCCGGGTAACATGAGTGAATTTATTTCCTTCTATGTCTGCGTAATAGAGTTGAGGAGGAGTGCTCGCCGTAGAATATACAAAAGCTATGGATTTTCCTGTGCGGCCAAAATCAAATGTTTCGAAATTTGCAGATTTTTCATCTTCTATCTGTGTCACTGTCCACTGTGAACCTGTTTTATTCAAAATTACCAGAGGATTTATTACACCTCTGGCGATAGTTGTAGCCACGGAATTACCGCCACAGTCAAGCATTTTTCCTTCTGAAAGGCCTGCTCCCCATGGGGAATTCAGAGATACTTCGCTGGCTTTATCTGTTTTTATATCATATTCATAAAGAAGAGGCATACCGGGGCCCTGTTTCTCTTCATAACTGGATTTGTCTTCCAGCATATAAAGCGTTCCGTCTTCTCCCCAGGCGAAATCATGGGGAGCAAAATAGGGATCTTTAAAGATCTGTTTTACGGTTTTATCTGTTAAATTCAATAGAAAATATTTTTTAAAATATCTGGCATCAAGGCCGTAGAGAGGGCTGTCTATATGTACTGTGACTGCCCATTTCCCGTCCGGCGATACGACAAAATCCTCTATTTGATCCGTATTTCGAGTTAGTCTTTTGATTTTTTTGTCTTCCAGTGAATAGGAAAAAAGTCTGTAAGGAACAAAATTTTCTTTATCATCTATAATTTCCCCGTCATCCTGTTTATCTTCAAGAACCTGTTCATAATGATAGGTATTTTCCCTTGAAAGAAATATAACTGTTTTACTGTCTTTCCATTTGAATCCATCGATGTCTTTGTCCCATTCGAATAACCTTTCCCCTTCACCTCCTGAAGGAGAAATAGTAAATATCTGAACTTTATCATCAATTCTATCTGACAGAAAAGCTATTGATTTTCCATCGGGAGACCATTCAGGAGAATGAGATTTATTTTTACCTTTCGTTAACTGTAAAGGTTCTTTACCGTTTGTGACAGAGGCCATCCAGATATTTGAGATATATCTGTTACCGTCTTCATCTGAACTGTTACAGACCCAGAGGAGTCTTCTGCTGTCAGGAGAAAGCCTGAGTTGATAGGGCCTTTCCATATTAATTACATCGTCTACAGTCATGGAGGGAAGATCTGTTTTTTTCTCCTCTTCTGCCATAACAGGGATTAACATTATCAAAAACATAAGGTATATAAAGAATGTACTTTTTTTCAATGTAATACTCCTTCCCAATTTAAAAGGGCACGGATTACCGTGCCCTTTTTTAACAACACCGGTTAAAAACTTTCTTCTTTCAGAATATTGAGTATATATTTTGCCCCTTCATCTCCCGGCTCAAGCTTAAGAACCTTCTGAAAACAGGACGTAGCTTCTCCCCATTCACCTTTTCTGTAACAGGCAATACCAAGATTATAATGAGCTTCAAGATGTTCCGGGTCATATTCTGTAGCCTTTTTAAAAGAACTTATCGTATCACTCAGGAAACTGTTATTATCACACATGGAAATACCAATACCATAGTGACTTTCTGCTTCTTTAGGATTATATTCAACTTCTTTTTTCTTTCCTTTTCCCGTACCTCTGGCAGGTTTCGAAGGTTTTTTCGAAGGCTGCCCCTGGCCTGTAAAGAAGTCTTTTAGTTTCTCCATAAAGCCTTTCTGCTGTGCCCCTTTTTTTGTCTGTTTCTTTTTCCTTCTTTCTCTTCTGTATTGAAGATGAAAGGTCATATCATAGGCTTTCTTTTTTTCTTCATCACTCAGTATGTTATAGGCTTCTACAAGTTCTTTCATCTTTTCATCTGCCCAGATACGAAGATCAGGGTTAAGATCCGGGTGATATTCTTTGGATTTAGACCTGTAGGCTTTTTTTATTTCTGACTCAGTGGAAATAGGAGGAACTCCCATAACTCTGTAAGGATCTCTTTCTGCCACTTTACCCCCTCCTTGTATTATAAATGATTATTTGATAACTGCTATATGTAATCGTAACGCGTAACATGTGATGCGTTACGTGACAAAAGAACCTTTTGTATTTTACAATTGTATTTACAATTATTTATTTCGAAGGTTCGTCAAAGATAAGACAACTTCCTGCATAAATTTTTAGATAAATTGTCTTTATTTTCTAAATTACCCTGAGAAAATGATAAACTTTTTTCCCTTTTCTGAATTTTATCTTCCCATCCTGAACATATGAATTATTTAACATCATGGTCTGATCTGTTACAACATTATCATTGACATGAATACCTGCCTGACCTATAAGTCTTCTTCCTTCACCTTTTGAGGGTATTAATCCGCATAAAAGCAGTGCATCCAGAACCTGAATGCCTTCCTTTATTTTATCACCTGATATGTCCGTAACAGGTATGGAACTGCTTTCTCCTCCTCCTTCAAACAGGGCTTCTGCCGCTGACCTGGCTTTATCAGCTTCTTCTTTGCCATGAACCAGTTCTGTTATTGCATAAGCCAGTTCTTTTTTAGCTATATTGATATCTTTCCCTGTGAGATTGGATAATTCTTCAATCCTTTCCATAGAGAAGAATGTAAGTGTTTTTAAGAGTCTTCCTACTTCTACATCTTCCACGTTTCGCCAGTACTGATAAAATTCGTAAGGAGTGGTTTTATCGGGAGAAAGCCATACAGAGCCTTTTTCGGTTTTACCCATTTTCTTTCCGTCTGAAGTAAGGAGAAGCGGTATTGTTAATCCGTATACTTCTTTTCTCTCCAGTCTCCTCACAAGGTCTGCACCTGCCAGTATGTTTGACCACTGGTCATCTCCTCCCATCTGGAGGGTACAATCATATTTCCTGTTTAACATAAGAAAATCATAGGATTGTAATAACATATAGTTAAATTCTATGAAGGTAAGACCCTGTTCCATACGGCTTTTATAACATTCAGCAGCAAGCATTCTGTTTACTGTAAAATGTGTTCCTATCTCTCTGAGGAAATCAATATAGTTCATATCTCTTATCCAGTCTGAATTGTCCACCATTATTCCGTCTGAAGGATCGTCAAGATTTACAAATCTCTCTATCTGTTTTCTGATAGCTTCTTTGTTGCTGTTAATTATTTCTTCTGTCATCATCTGGCGCAATTCAGTTTTGCCGGAAGGATCGCCGATCATGGCAGTTCCTCCTCCTACAAGGGCTATGATACGATGACCGTACTGTTGAAATCTCTTTAAACCGAGTAATGCTATGAGATGTCCCACGTGAAGGCTGTCTGCAGTGGGATCGAATCCTACATAGACTGTAACCTTTTTTTCTTTAAGCATTTGTTCTATAGGCCCTTCATGGGTTATCTGGGCTATTAAATTTCTTTTATTCAATTCTTCAAATATACTCATAATTTCCCCCTTCAGTAACTTATGATGCGTAATGTGCAATATGATTAATCCTGAAATTATATCAAAGAGTTACAGTAAGGTCAAATGAAATTCTTTGTGAAATTTATTTTATACATTGATTGGTTGTATAAAAAGTTATATAATTATATATAAAAAATTTTCTCTCAATTTAAAATTTTAATGGATAAAACAGAAACAATCAATAAACTTATAAATACATGGCGTAATGAAGCCAGAAAAGAGATAGAAGAAGCTCTTAAAAACCTCTCCTTATATCTTTCTAAAAACAGGTTACCTTCTGAAAAATTTCACTCAGTCCTTGCAGAACCACTTGAAAACTTTATCTCCAGAGTGGATACGGAAACAGATATGGCCCGTATAGCGACGTTCCCGGCAAAAGCAAAACGCCTTGTAAGAGAAATGGAAGAAACCATTAAACTTGAAAAGGAAAAAATCATGAATTATCCAGTTTCCTTTATTCGTATGCCCGATATAGCAGGTATAAACCCGATTCAATCTTTATCGGAATGGGAAATAGTAATGAAATCTCTCGATGAAACTGTAAAAAAACATCTTGGAAAAGGAAGAAAAGTAGAATTTTTATAATATGTCTGTAAACTGTGTAAGAAACCTTCCCGAACTTATCCCCAGAGAACTGTTGTTCAGTGCTCCTGTAAAGTGTATGCCGAAGATATCGCCTGACGGAAAGAAACTTGTTTATCTGTCAATGGAAAATAATATAATGAATCTATTGATAAAAACTACAGGCATAAAGGCAGATATGAGTTCTGAGTGAAACAATGGATATTTCAGAAAAATATAAATTTATTTTTTTCTGTGAAACTTTTTACAAATTTCTCTGATTATATTATCAGAAGATATTTTATTTTCATAAAATTATTCATATTACAGGAAGTGATAAAAATGTTAGGAAATTTTAATGCAGGTTTTCCCGGTAATCAGTTTCAGGGTTTCATGATAAGCGGTAATAATAATCCTGCTTTTATGGACGGTGTCCCATGTCTTACTCCTCCGCCTGTGACCTGTGCCCAGATGCTATCAATACAATCGGCCCATTTAAGAGCAATGTCCGGCTTTTTTAATGGCAATGATGCAGTATTTTCACCGATTAATAATACGGTGCATTTCGCCGGTTCTCAGCAGGGTATGAATGAAATACCGGTTGGAACTCTTCCGAACCATGTTGCCGATTATGCGCCCGGACAAAATTACTCCGGTTCTGTTCCGTCATATGATGTTCCTGCCGGAACTCTTCCGAACCATGTTGCCGATTATGCGCCCGGACAAAATTACTCCGGTT
>DAIOEN010000067.1:6802-32576 GCA_036746235.1 Vulcanimicrobiota bacterium
GTTCCGTCATATGATGTTCCTGCCGGAACTCTTCCGAACCATGTTGCCGATTATGTACCTGCCAGAACAGAACTTTCCCAGAGAGACCAGCTTGTTCAGAGTGATTATGGTCAATATAATAATACCTCCAGTTCTGCTCCAAAATACGATGTTCCAGCCGGAACTCTTCCGAACCATATGGCCGATTACGCCCCTGAACTAACAGAGGCTGAAAAACAGGCAATGAAAGCAAAGGAACCTGTTTATATCTACGGTGATGACGGTAAAGTGCAGACTTATATTCCTAACGGTGACGGCACATATTATAGAAGAACCATAACAGGTGGACAGATGCATGACAGTGAAGGTAATGTGAAGGTCTATCATAGGAGTCATGTGACAAATAGTGACGGCGATCTTGAGGATGTGTTCGTAGAAGCCAGTCGTTATTCTTAATAGAATAATAGGGGATAAGGACGATATGGAACTCCATGAATACTATGAATTTCATTGAAACAATAATAGGTCCGATATAGATATAAATATTATTATTTAACAGATAATCAATCACCAGTGGTGTAAAGATAAACTCCTCTTGTTCGTTTTATGAGAGAAAGGGGAGTTTTTTATATCACTTTTTTATCAAAGATTGTCTGAAGTCTTTTATAATCGGGAACATTTTTTTATTAATATAAAAAGTTAACATTTTTTTAACAATATAGGGCTTGTTACTGTAGTTTTTTTTATATACTATTAAGATATAAATGATTTTATATTTATTGATGATATAAAGGGTATGGCTCTAGAAGATTTGGGAGTAAGTTTTTGATCTACGGGATTTCAAAGAGATGCTGAAGTCCAGGAAAATGAACGATCTCTTGATCTTATGGCAAAAAATCTCATGCCCGATGTGTCTGGTGTTAAAGGGCCTATTGATATAGTAAATAAGAGATTTGTCATTTATAAGCCGAAAACCATGGATAGTTATTCTATATAAATTACAGATTATATGAAAAGTCACGGGAAATAATAAAAATGAGTCCTGGGGCTTTTTATTTTAGATGTGTTAAATTGACCTTTCGTTTAATGGGAGAAACCATTGTAATTGTTTTATGTTTGTCTTCTTTATATCTTATTATAGTTGCCGGGTAAAATTTTGTTTGAAAAGGTTGTATAAAAAGGTGGTTTAAGTGAATTTATCTATAAATTGTGTGTGTAATCTTCCGGACCTTATACCGAGAGAACTATTGTTCAGTGATCCTGTAAAATGTGATCCCAGAATATCTCCTGACGGTAAAAAACTGGCCTATCTTGCACTTGAAAATAATGTAATGAATATCTGGATTAAATCTGTTGACGGAGATGATGACAGACCTGTTACCGATTTTAAAAAGGGTTGTGTGCTTTATTATATCTGGACCAGTGATAAATATATTTTTTATATTTACGACATGGATTGTAATGAAACTCATAATCTTTACAAATTAAATATAGAAAATAATGAAAGTAAGCCATTAAAGATATCCAAAAAATTAAGATTTATAAATTTTGATTATCATAAAGATTTTCCTGATCAATTGATAGCTGCAATGGCTCTGGGCAATACGGCCCATTTGTATCATATTGATTTAGCCTCAGATAATATTACGTTGATTTATGAGAATCCCGGCAATATATATGACTGGCTCGTAGATAATAAACGAAATGTCATAGGCATAATACTGGTTAACGATGATAATTATATGGAATTTATAGTAAGGCACGGAGAAAAGGATGAGTGGAAGAGCCTTGTCAGATGGAGTATCAACGATATGGCTATGAGCAGATGTATCAGATGCTCAAAAGATAATAATTATATCTATATGATAGATGCCCATAATTGTAATACAAGCCGGTTGATCAGGGTTGAAATAAATACGGGAAAAGCAGATCTTATAGTCTGCGAACCTGAATATGATATAAATCCATGCCTTAATGGCCCTCAGGTAAATAAATCTTATTTAGATGAATTTTATCCGGTTCTGTTCAACCCTGATACCTGGTCTGTTCAGGCAGTTTCCATTAATAAATTCAGGAGCGAATGGATTATTTTAGATGATTCCATAAAAGAAGATTTTACTGTTATACAAAAATTGAAAGACGGGGATTTTTTTATTACGAGCCGTGACAGGGCCAATGACAGATGGGTCTTAAGTTTTAATATGGATAACGGACCTGTAAGCTATTATCTCTTTGACAGAACATTAAAGAAAGAAGTCTTTCTTTTTTATGACAGACCTGCTTTAAATGATTATAGATTTGCTTCTATGGAAGAACTATCTTTTACTTCCAGAGACGGATTGACTGTTCACGGCTATATAACCTTTCCTCCCGGTGTTGCAAGGAAAAAACTTCCTGTAATTCTCTTTGTTCATGGCGGCCCATGGTATCGTGATAAGTGGGGATATGACCCGACTGTTCAGTGGATTGCAAACAGAGGATATGTGTGTCTCCAGGTTAATTACCGCGGTTCAACAGGATATGGTAAAGATTTCCTGAATGCTGGAAATAAGGAATGGGGAGGGAAAATGCAGAATGACCTTGAAGATGCAGTTAAGTGGGTTATAGAAAAAGGTATAGCAGACCCGGCCAGAGTTGCCATATACGGTCATGGTTACGGAGGTTTTGCTGCCATGGCAGGAGCAACCTTTACGCCTGATCTCTTTTGCTGTGCCATAGCAGTAGGATGTTTCGGAGATCTTACCACTGTAATTCAGGCAATACCGACATACAGGAAAGATTCTGTTAAACAGATGCTTGAACGGGTAGGAGACCCTCAGAGAGACAGAGAACTCTTACTATCCCGTTCTCCTTTTTATAAGCTGGATAATATAAAAATACCACTTATGATTGCATACGGACTTAAAAGCCGTACAATTAAATCATCTGAACCTTACAGGATTGTGAGTACATTACAAAGTAAAGGGATTAATTTAGAACATATAGTTTTCCCTGATGAAGGTCATAAAATAGTTAAGAAAAAAAATCGTATCAAACTCTATGCTGTTGCGGAAAGGTTTCTGGCAAAACACCTCAAAGGCCGGTATGAAGCAGGAGAACATATAAAGGACATATATATAGCCAGTCCTAAAGATAATATTCTTGATGACAGAAGAGTTATAAATAAAATCGTGAGAGAAGGGGATAAAGATGCTTTTGAACATATGATGGATTATTATAAAAAACCTGTACTGAAACATTTGTATAATATGACCGGCGACTATGAAATGAGTATGGAACTGCTGCAGGAAACTTTTTTGAAAGTGTGGTTATATCTTGATTCCTATAGTTTTTTCGATGGCATATCTTTTGCTTCCTGGTTATTCAAAGTTGCTTCAAATGTAGCCAATAGTTACGGAACAAAAAAATATATGATAAATAGTGAAATGGAAATCGATGAAATAGATTTAGCAGATAGCTGGAAAACAGATGTGGAAAATAAAGTTTTAATACAATCTATGGTAAATTCCCTGGAATATCCTTTTAAAACGGCCATATATCTTCGTTATATAGAAGAGCTTGATTATAAAGAGATCGCTTCTATAATGAATACAAATATCGGCCAGGTAAAGAACTACCTGTTCAGAGCAAAAAAATCAATTCTTAAATCATTTACGAATCTTCAAGAACCTTTTTTATTTACCGGCTCATAAAATTATAATTTTTTTATTTTAAGAAACTTTATTTTATTATTATTTGACCTTTAGAATCAATTTGAAAAAAAAATTTAAAACCTCTTGAAAAACCATTAAAGTGTGTTATAATACTCTCAAATCAGAGAGGTTTTAGCAGGTCAGAACTCAGATAAAGCAAGTAAAATCAATGACTTTTTAATATCGAAATTTTATAAAAAAATAAAATGTAATCAGATATAATGAGAAGAATAATAAAAGTCAATAAAACTTGAATTAATTTCATTTTTAATGAATGCTAAAACCCTGTAAGGCTGAATAAAGTTCGGAATTTTAATTCTAAAATTCTATTAAGGAGGAAAAAAATGGACAAAGACTCACACTTCATGGAGGATGTTGAACCTCCGGGTAGTAGTATGGTCAGCGTTGCTGATCATGTTGATAATTCAGTTCCTCTTATATTACGTAATACTCTCTCTAAAATAGTAAAAAAATCCCCTCTCGCATCGCAAAGTGTTCATCACTTCCCGAGATTTAAAAGCAATCAGAAAACCCAGGCTTTTCGTAAAAGATTCTTTCCCGGTGCCAGCAATGCAGAATGGAATGACTGGCACTGGCAGTTAAGAAGCAGGATAAGAGATATCGACACTCTGGCAGGAATTATTTCTCTTTCCGAGGATGAATACAGTGCTATTACACATCACAGAGGGACACTACCTGTGAGTATTACTCCATATTATCTCAGCCTCATTGATCCCGTTAACCCTTTACAACCTTTAAGGCGCTCTGTTGTACCTATATGCAGTGAATATTTCAACTGTATGGGTGAAACAGGAGACCCTCTCGGCGAAGATCATCAGAGTCCTGTTCCGGGACTGGTTCATCGTTATCCTGATAGAGTATTGTTCCTTGTGACGGATTTCTGCTCAACTTACTGTCGTTACTGTACCCGTTCCCGTATGGTAGGAGATCATGGCGGAGGATGTAATACGGAACGATGGGAGAGAGCCATAGAGTATATAGCACATACTCCTTCTGTGAGAGATGTGCTCATATCAGGCGGAGATCCTTTAACTCTTTCAGATGAGAAACTGGAATGGCTTCTGTCAAGGCTTCGCCGTATAGATCATGTAGAATTTATTCGTATAGGAACAAAAGTGCCTGCAGTATTACCTCAGAGAATTACTCCGGCACTGACAAGGATGTTGAAGCATTACCACCCGCTGTGGATGAGCATACACTTTACCCATCCTGAAGAACTGACACCGGAGACAGGTCAGGCCTGTTGCCGTCTGGCAGATGCAGGTATTCCTCTGGGAAGTCAGACAGTATTACTTAAAGGGATTAATGATAATGTTGAAACTATGAAAAAATTAATGCATGGATTATTAAAAATCCGTGTGAAACCATATTATATCTATCAATGTGATCCCATACCCGGGTCATCTCATTTTCGTACTCCAGTGGCAAAAGGTCTTGAAATTATAAGAGGCCTGAGAGGCCATACGACAGGATATGCAGTGCCTACATATGTAATTGATGCACCGGGCGGCGGAGGCAAAATACCGGTAGCTCCGAATTATGTAGAAGGAAATTCAGAAGGGTACCTTTTACTCAGAAATTATGAGGGAGGCCTTTATCGTTATCCTTCTCCTGACGGAGATCTGGCTTTATGTTCGTAAGTGGTGAGACGTAAAACATGAAATGTTCTATCATGTTTTACGTCTCATTTTTTAGTGATAACCGAAGAAGGAGAAAATTTACTATGAACATTGGTCTTACTTATGATCTTCGCTCTTCTTACCTTAAAGAAGGTTACGGTGAAGAAGAAACGGCAGAATTTGATCGTCCCGATACTATTGATGCTATAGAAAAAGCAATACAGAATATGGGACACGGAACTGATCGTATTGGCCATGTAAGGAATCTTGTAAGTCGTCTTGCAAAAGGAGACAGATGGGAGCTGGTTTTCAATATTGCGGAAGGTCTGAGAGGATTCGGACGGGAAGCACAGGTGCCTGCTCTTCTGGATGCCTATGAGATAGCCTATACCTTTTCAGATCCTCTTGTAATGTCTTTAACGCTTCATAAAGGGGTAACTAAACATATCATTCGTGATTTGAAGATTCCTACGGCAGATTTTGCTGTTGTAGAATATGAAGAAGATATAAAAAAAATAGATATGCCCTATCCTCTTTTTGCCAAACCTGTAGCAGAGGGAACAGGAAAGGGTATAACTCCTTCATCGAAAATTAAGAATAAAGATGAATTAATAAGTGTATGTATGGACATGGTGGGGAGATATAAACAGCCTGTAATAGTAGAGACTTTTCTTCCCGGAAGGGAATTTACCGTAGGTATTACAGGAACAGGGAAAAATGCTGTTTCTACAGGCGTAATAGAAGTCATTTTAAGGGATGAAGCTGAAAAAGATGTTTATTCCTATGTGAACAAGGAAAAGTGTGAAGAACTTGTAGAATATCGTATCGTAAATGATAGTATGGCAAAAGAAGCGGAAAAATGGGCTCTTGCATCGTGGTGTGGTCTTGGCTGCAGAGATGGCGGACGGGTTGATTTGAGATCTGATGCGGCAGGCATACCGAATTTTATGGAAGTAAATCCTCTTCCCGGTATTCATCCGGAACATTCCGATCTGCCTATTATCTGTACGAAAGCCGGTATAAGTTACCAGGAACTGATTGAAAGAATTGTAAATTCAGCAGTTAAAAGAATTATCAGGTAGTGAAGGGTGACGGGGAGAGACTAAATATACCTTATGCGTCACGATACAAACTGTAGTAAGAAAACAGGTAATATATTATTTGAAAGGTAAAGAATCGAGGAACATAATGAATGTAGCAGTATTACATGGTGAAGTTCATCCTGATGCAGGGGAAGACGAACAGGATGTTCTTGTAGAAGTGGAATGTATATCCAGAGCTCTTCTGGAAGAAGGATATAATCCTGTACCTGTTCCTTTTTCTCTTGATATAAAGAAGGCAATAAATAAGCTTGAAGAAATCAAACCTTCCTTTGTTTTTAATCTTGTAGAAACAGTAGAAGGTAAGGGAAACCTTATATATTTTGCCCCTGCGATTTTAAATCATCTGAATATACCATATACCGGTTCAAAGCTTGATGCAATATACGTGACATCAAATAAAGTTCTCACAAAGAAATTTCTTAAATCTTCAGGCATAAAAACACCTGCCTGGTATGAAATAGATAGTCTTCCCGGAGATGATATGGAGGTTCCATGTATATTCAAATCCATATGGGAACATGCATCTATCGGACTTGATGAAGATTCTGTTGTTTTTCAAAAGGATAAACTGTCAGAGGAAATAAAAAAACGCATCTTCAGGGGAGAAAAAGATTCTTTTGTTGAATCTTATATTGACGGGAGGGAATTTAATATTTCCATCCTCGAAGGAAAAAATGGCCCGGAAGTGCTTCCCCACGGGGAAATTAAATTCGTTGATTATCATGATAAAATAAAGGTGGTCGGTTACCGGGCAAAATGGGATTCAGATTCTTTTGAATATCATCATACAAACAGAACCTTTGATTTTTCTGAAGAAGATAAGACCCTTCTTGAGAAACTTTCAAATATATCGGTAGCATGCTGGAATTTATTCAAACTGTCCGGTTATGGCAGGGTAGATTTCCGTGTAGATAATTCGGGCACGCCATGGGTACTCGAGGTTAATATTAATCCCTGTCTTTCACCTGATGCAGGATTTATCGCTGCAGCACAGAGGGCAGGGTTAAGTTTTAATGATGTTATAAAAAGAATCGTTGATGCAGTGAGTCGTGAGTGGTGAAAAGTGAAAAGTGAATAGAGAGCGATAAACATTATTCTACTGAGGTGAGCATAAATAATACATAACTGCTCTCGTGACGCGTAACGCGTAACGTGTGGCGGGATGAAGACCTTTATTACATGCTTATGCTCAGGTCAATAATATATATATAGTAATAAAATTGATAACTGGCCACTGGTCACTGGTCACCGGTCACTGGTCACCGGTCACTGGTCACTGATAACTGTTCACTGATAAAAGGAGATGTATTAATATGACAGAAGAACATTCTATGAGCTTCAGAGAAGATGTAAAACCATCCGATACGGAAACTGTGAGAGATATACTGGAATCGAGCGGCTATTTTTATAAAGAAGAAATTGCAGTAGGTGTGGAACTGGTTGAAGAAAGATTGAATAAAGGAATTGCATGCGGTTATCATTTTATCTTTGCAGAAGACAATGGCAGAGTCATCGGTTATACATGTTTCGGAGAAATTGCCTGTACGAAAGGAAGTTTTGATCTTTACTGGATTGCTGTACATAATGATATACGCGGCAGTGGTATCGGGAAAAAACTTCTTGCTCTTACGGAGAAGAAAATTTCCGAAATGGGCGGTAAACGTATATATGTGGAAACATCCAACAGGAAACTGTATGAAGCTACAAGGGTTTTCTATTTAAAATGCCGATATACGGTAGAAGCGATCCTTAAAGATTTTTATGGTCCGGAAGATGATAAAGTTATTTTTCTCAGAGTAATAGGGTAGGAGACAGTTATCAGTGAGCAGTGACCAGTGAGCAGTGACCAGTGACCAGTTAACGGTTATATTGATGTGTATAAATTACTGTTGTTATTCACTTTTCACTTTTCACTTTTCACTAATCACTAATTCGTTGAAATAATACCTTTTTTTTCTTCAATTTTTACGAGATATTCCTCTGTCCCCGGTATAGAGGTTATAGAGACCTGCAGTTTTGATACTGTATGAGTTTTACCGGATGTAATATAACGGTTAATTTCTTTCGGCCAGCTATTCCACAGATGCTCTTCTTCCAGAGAATAGTTCTTTTTTAACAGTTCCATAAATGGTGCAGTTAGATCTTTTTCACTTTCAATAGCAAGATATACCCGGCCCTTCAGGTTTATATAGAGAATTCTGTCATGAGAATCCAGAATGATATATCCTATTTCTTCATTGTCTACAATCCATTTAAATGTGTCTCTTTCTACAAGCAATAAACTGGCTACTTTTGAGGCATCTTCTTCAAGAAATTTCTTTAGTTTACTGTTTAATTCTTTCAGTTCTATGTTCTGTTCGTTTATAGTTTCTGCCATTATATGACGCTGTCTGTTGAGTCTTGTAATAGTGTTTACCCTTGCCTTCAGTTCATGTTTATCTATAGGTTTTGAAATAAAATCATCTGCACCGGCGGAAAGTCCTTCCAGCCTTGCCTGGCGCTCATCCAGTCCTGTAACAATTATAACAGGTATATCTGCAAGGCAGGGATTTGATCTTATATGTTTACATACTTCAAAACCGTTCATATCCGGCATAAGTACATCTAAAAGTATGAGATCCGGTTTTGCAGTGGATATTTTTTCAATTGCTTCAAGGCCGCTGGAAGCAAACGTTAAATTATAGCCTTCTTTATTTAATATAGTCTGAAGGATTTTTCTGCTGTCTTCTCTATCGTCTACTATTAAAATATGGGGATTATCATTCATAAACTTTATTCTTTCATAAACATTATTATTGAGTTTTGAACTCACTCTTCACCCTTCACCAGACCATTATATCACAAAGTAGAAAAAAATAAATTTATTTATAAAGTTCTTTTGCTCTTATACATCTTACTGAATGATCCGGTGAAAGAGTTTCAAGAGAAATTCTTTCACTGTTACACCTGTCAGTTCCGTATTTACATCTCGGATAAAAAATACACCCCCGGGGAAGGCTGAACAGATCCGGCGGATAGCCAGCTATAGGAACGAGAGGCTTTTTTTCTTTATCATTTAATTTCGGTCTAGAAGCAAGTAAACCGCATGTATAGGGATGAGCCGGATTTTTAAATATAGTTTTAACAGGAGCAAATTCAACAGCTTCTCCTCCGTACATTACCATTACATTCTGACAGACTTCTGCCACTATGCCGAGATCATGGGTAATCAAAATTATGGAAGCTCCTGAATTACTGTTTAACTCCCTCATTAAATGAAGAATTTGAGCCTGAATAGTCACATCAAGGGCAGTAGTCGGCTCGTCTGCAATGAGGAGATCGGGGTTACAGCATAAGGCCATGGCAATCATTATACGCTGTCTCATACCTCCGCTGAACTGATGGGGATACACGTGCATCCTCGCCTCAGGATCAGGTATTTTCACCTTTCTCATCATCTCTGTGGCAATAAGAAACGCCTCTTTTTTATTAACCTTCTGATGTAATAATATTGCTTCAATGATCTGATCTCCTACCGTAAGAAGAGGGTTAAGGGAAGTCATTGGGTCCTGAAAGATCATAGAAATTTTGTTTCCTCTGATTTTTCTTATTTCATGAGGTGATTTTTTCAGGAGATCTTCACCTTGGAATATTATTTCTCCTGATACAATACGGCCGGGAGGAGTGGCTATAAGGCGGATAATTGACAGAGCAGTAACACTTTTTCCTGAACCTGATTCTCCTACTATGCCGAGATTCTCTCCTTTTTTAAGGGAAAAACTCAGGTCATTCACTGCATGAACTGTTCCTTCGTCTGTTTTAAACTGAATATTTAAATGTTTGATTTCTAATAATCTGTCTGTTGAATTATTTTCCCCGAAATCATCCGAGATGGCATATATAGACATGAGCATTTCCTACATCTCTTAAAGGAGGTGCTTCTGAAGAACATTTCGGCATGACCTGAGGACATCTGGGATGGAAAGGGCATCCCGGCGGAGGATTTAACGGACTCGGCACATCTCCCTGGAGTATAATTCTTTTGCTTTTCTGTTTCGGGTCAGGTACGGGATTGGCGGAAAGCAGGGCTTTTGTATAGGGATGGAGAGGATTTTTAAATAATTCTTCCGATGTTGCACTTTCTACCATTTTCCCGAGATACATAACCATAATACGATTTGAAATATGTTTTACCACTGAAAGGCCATGAGCTATAAAAAGATAGGACAGATTGAGCTGTTCCCGGAGGTCTATAAGGAGATTTATTACCTGGGCCTGAACGGAAACGTCAAGAGCCGATACAGGTTCATCACATACTATAAAAGAAGGGTTGAGGGCAATCGCTCTTGCAATACCGATCCTCTGACGCTGGCCCCCCGAAAATTCATGGGGATAACGGTTTATATATTTAGGAGAAAGACCTACTTTCTCAAGCAGTTCCGCTACTCTGTCTTCCTTTTCTTTACCCTTTGCCATACCGTGTACTGTAAGGGATTCTCCTACTATATCCATTACAGTTTTTCTCGGATTTAACGACGAGTATGGATCCTGAAAGATTATCTGCATATTTTTACGGAATTTACGCAGTTCTTCTCCCTTCAGCTTCATAACATCTTTGCCTTTAAATTTTATCTCTCCTTCTGTGGGTTCTATAAGGCGCAATACACTTCTCCCTACAGTAGTTTTACCACAGCCTGATTCCCCTACAACACCAAGAGTTTCACCTTCATTCAAATAAAAGGACACATTATCAACTGCTTTTACATTGGCTACAACTCTGGAAAAAATCCCGGCAGTGACAGGGAAATATTTCTTTAAATTCTTTACTTCAAGAATTACATTGTTTTTTTCTTTATTCTTTGAACCCATAATAACCTCTTTATCAGTGATCAGTGATCAGTAATCAGTGATCAGTTTAATAATTTCTCTTCAATTAATAATTTCTCTTCAATTAATAATTTCTCGTTTTTTAAAAATTATTTTTCATTGAGCCAGCATGCCGAGAAATGCTCTTTCCCCACTTCAAAGTAAGGAGGTTCTTTCTCTTTACAGATATCCATTACATGATTACATCTTGTATTAAATTTACATCCTACAGGAAAATCAAGAGGATTTGGAACCATACCCCGAATCGGCTCTAATTGTTTCTGGTCAACATGAATTTTCGGGAGGGAATTAAAAAGCCCTATTGTATAGGGATGTTTCGGATTTTCAAATAATTCGTTTACTTCTGCTGTTTCCACACATTTGCTTGCATACATAACAACTACTCTGTGAGCCATTTCGGCTATTACTCCCAGATCATGTGTTATGAGGAGAATGGACATACCGTATTCCGCCTGAAGGCTTCTGAGGAGATCCAGTATCTGAGCCTGTATCGTTACATCCAGAGCAGTTGTAGGTTCGTCTGCTATGAGCAGTTCAGGATTACATGAAAGAGCCATAGCGATCATAACTCTCTGTTTCATCCCTCCTGACATTTGATGGGGATAATCGTCTACTCTGACCTCCGGTGAAGGGATCCCGACTTTTGCAAGCATTTCTATCGTTCTTGTTCTTGCCTGGGCATAATCCATCTTAAGATGAAGAGCTATAGCTTCCTGTATCTGATCACCTACAGTATAAACAGGATTCAGGCTTGTCATCGGTTCCTGAAAAATAACGGAAATCTCGTTGCCTCTGATTTTCCTCATTTCTGATTCGGAGATTTTTGTCAGATCTTTACCTTTAAAGATAATTTCTCCGCCTGCAATCTTTCCCGGAGGCTGGGGGATGAGTCTCATAATAGACATAGCCGTTACGGATTTACCGCATCCGCTCTCACCTACGATACCGAGTGTTTCACCTTTATAAATATCATAGGAAACATCATTTACAGATTTAACAACACCTGCATCTGTATAAAAATAAGTATGTAATTTCTTTAATTCTATAAGTTTTTCTCTATTCTGTGCCTGTCCTGTCAATTATTTCAACTCCTGATATAAAGGTGACGCGTGACGCGTAAAAAGGAAACCATCTACTGTCTCAATCTCGGATCGAGGGCATCTCTGAGCGCTTCTCCTACGAGATTAAAAATAAAGACTACAAAAAATATGGCGACACCCGGTGAAAATATGAGCCATAACTTTCCTTCCACTCTTCCTACATTCAGAATTTCACCCCAGCTCGGTGCTGAAGGATCTCCGAGACCGAGAAAAGAAAGACTTGATTCTGTGAGTATTGCCGATGCTATACCGAATGTGGCGGACACAAGGACAGGTGCCATGGCATTGGGAAGAATATGACTGAACATAATTTTTGTTCTGCTTATGCCGAGTGCTATGGCTGCCTGAACATAATCCATATTTTTAAGTTTCAGGAATTCAGCCCTTACCAGTCTTGCCACACCAGTCCAGTGGGTTATTCCTATTACAAACATTATATGGAATATAGATCTTTTCTCTATAAATGATACTACTGTAAGTATTAAGAAGAAAGAAGGGAAACATATCATTACTTCTATAAATCTGGAAATCCACAGATCCACTCTGCCTCCGAAATAGCCTGCAAGCGAGCCGAGAATAACACCTATGGTCACATAGATTGATACTGCCACAACTCCTATGGTCATAGATATTCTTGTTCCGTAAACCATTCTGACAAAAACATCTCTTCCTTCTTTATCTGTACCAAGCCAGTGTTTTTGACCGGGAGGCTGAGGGTGCTGTTCCGTCTGGTCTCCTTCTCTGTAGGAATATCTTAAAAGAGGGAACAGGCAGGAGTATTTCTCTTTCTTTGCTTCAAGCTCTTCTATTTTCCCTTTGTAATCTACAATAGGACGACTGTAATTAGTAAATGTCATTATAATAAACAAAAACACCTGGATTCCAATGAAACCTTTTAATAACGTACCTCTTATGTATTTAAACTGCTTTTTTGTTACAAAGGAAGCTATTAAATATATGGCAATAAAGACAGGACTCATTACCATAAGGAGGTTAAAGAATAAATCTACACCGCTTTCAAAATAATTTCTGTTAAAGAGTGCTCCCAGGAAAGGATAGTCGGTCTTACCCTGGCAGGAGAAATAAAAAGGCTGATTCATTGAAATAAGTGGGCTATATACTGCGATAAGGAAAAATAAGAGTATACACCACAGACCGACGACGGCAATTTTATTTTTTCTTAACTGTCCCCATACTACTTCCCAGTAGCTTACTTTTTCATATTTAAGTTCCGATTTTATGTCATTCTTTTCAGTTTCTTTGCCTTGCTTACTTATATTGTATCAACCACTTTCTGTTTCACGCGTAACGCATCACGCGTTACGCGTCACAATTTTATTTAAATGAAATTCTCGGATCTACCAGAGAATAAGTAATGTCAGAAATCAATAATCCTACAAGTAAGAGAGTAGCAGATATAAGCTGTACTCCCATTATTGTATTATAATCTCTGTTAAAAATTGCATTTATTGTAAGAGTGCCCATACCGGGAATACCGAATATATATTCTATGATAACAGAACCGCTTATAACAACAGGAAGAAGTGTTCCTAAGAGTGTGACTATAGGGATCATACCGTTTCTTACTGCATGTTTTCCTATAACGACAAATTCCGAAAGCCCTTTGGCTCTTGCAGTTCTGATATAGTCAGATCTTATTACCTCGAGAAGTCCTGCTCTTGCGTATCGGGATAATGATGCAAAAGAAGCATAGGTCATACAAACTATAGGTAATATGAGATGCCATATAACATCTTTTATCTGCTCCAGTGTTGTCATCTGAGATGCTTCACGGCTTATAAAGCCTCCTGTAGGAAAGAGCTGTATATAACCTCCGCCCTGAGAAAAATATGTAAGAAGCATTGTAGCCACAAAAAAGCTCGGCAGAGAATAAAGAAGGAATAATACCACGCTTATTGTTCTGTCATAAACAGTATTCTGTCTGACTGCAGCAAAAATTCCAAGGGGAATGGAGATTATATAGGCTATAAATACAGAAGACACGGAAAGGCTTAGAGAATATTTAAGTTTGCTCAGAATAGTTTTTATAACAGGCTGCTTATCTACATGAGAAACGCCGAAATCAAGGTGAATCAGGTTCCACCAGTATCTGGCAAATCTTGTATCCAGGAAAAATATATTTAATTTCTGAGCAAAGGAATATTCATAACGGCTTTTATTTTTCTCATACCATTCTTTCCACCTGTTTATAATTGCCTTCTGTTCTTCTTCTCCTGCATCAGAGCTGAAGGTAAGGCCAGATAGATAAAGATTTTCCGCATCAATTTCCCTGTTTAAAGCTTTCGTTTTTTCGTCAATTTCCGTTGCATAGGGATTTATTATTCTTCTCTGTGCATTCTGAGACAGATACATTACTGCAATATATCTCATTCTGGGATTCTGTGTTTCTTCCATTATTTTAATTAAATGAGGTACTGCATATTGTCCGTAATCTTCCAGAGTATCCTGGGCTTTGATTATATATTTTGACGGAGTTTTTTTATCTTCGTTTAAAACATATGTTAAATCTGTCTCTATTTCTGATTTACTCAGGGAAAATCTTGTATTTAAAATTATAGGTTTGTCAAGATTGAACTGCTGTTTAAATATTAAATAAGCCTGTCTTTTACTTCCGCCTTCTCCCGATTCTCCTTCTGAACTCACCAGCTCACCTCCCGGTTTCCCCGGGGCAAGATTAAGTATGAGAAATATAATAAGAGATATGGAAAAGAAAGTCGGTATCATTAAGAGAATTCTCTTTATAATATAAGTCTGCAATTATTTTCCTCCTGCTTCGCTTTCCATCGTTTTATCCACATACCATGGAAGGGAACTATCATGTGGCCTGAGTTTACTGAATATTACTCTTTTTACATAATCCTGCCAGGTATAAACGTACATCTTGGAATAGAAAAATGTATAAGGTGCTTCCTCATGGATAATGTTGTGAAGTTTATGATATATATTTATTCTCTTCTCCATATCAAAGGTTGACCTCAGTTCCTCTATAAGTTTATCTGCTTCTTTGTTTCGGAAGCCCACTCTGTTAGAACTTTTCGGTATATCAGCCTGAGAAGAATGCCATATCTGATAGGGATCCTGTTCCCAGGGAAGTGTCCATGCTCCTGTATAAGCGTCAAATTCCTTGTCTTCCATTTTTTTCTGCATTACAGCCCAGTCAAGTATCTGTATATTCATTTTTACGCCTATTTTCATTAAGTCTTCTTTATAAATATTGCATGTTGCCTTCCATTCCGGGCTTCTTCCGAACACTAAAAGGGAAAAATCAAATTCTTTTGTTTCACCCTTTATCTCCTTTTCCAGGATACCGTCATTATCAATATCTTTCCATCCTGCTTCAGAAAGAAGTTTTTTTGCTTTCTCAAGATTAAATTCGTAGTAAGGTACTGTTTTATTATAGCATGGGCTTTTTACAAAGAAAGGACCTGTTGTAAGTTCACCGAGACCGAGAAAAACATTTGCAAGAATATTTTTACCGTTAAAAGCATAACTCATAGCCTGTCTTACTTTTTTGTCTGAGAAAATATAGTTGTCAGCATTCCAGCCTATATAAGCATAGTTTGACGCAAGATATTTCTCATGGAGAATCTGCCCGTTTTTAAAAGGAGAATCCGCTCTGCCGTTGAGTATTTCTTCCCTGTACTGAGTGGCATTCAGTCCGACAAAATCCAGTTCTTTACTCTTCATTTTGAGTACATTCTGTACAGTATCGCCGTATATAAGCCATTCTATTTCTTTTATGGCAGGTTTTGCATCATAATAATCTTCATTTCTCCTGAGTTTTATAGAAACTCCGGGTGTGTAGGAAACGAATTCATAGGAGCCGCATCCGATAAATTTCATATTATACCAGTGTTCATTGAACTTCAGACCAAGATTTTCTTTGGGATAAGGGTTCCCGTCTTCATCGTAGCCATAGATAAACTCCGGTATAGGAACAAAACCGAGTGTGAAATTTATCGAATTATAGGTTTTTTTCTTCCATTTGAACACTACCGTATAATCATCTACGATCTTGCAATACTCCATGTCCTGATAATAATTACGTTTTGCTGCACATTCTACCTGTGGATTTAAGATAATATCGACTGTAAACTTTACATCCTTTGCAGTAACATAATGATCACCTTTAAGCCATTCATAACGTGAATTCGACCAGTCAACAGCAGGTTTGTGCCATTTTACACCTTTTTTTAAATATATGGTATATTCCTTGTAATCATCTGTTATTTCTATTCTTTCCGCAAGGGCAGGCTTCCATAAAAGAGGATCATTCATGTGTTTTGAAGCAAAAGACTCCTCACAGTAATTTTTTACACATTCCGTAAGACTGCCGTCATTTACCGTGAGAGGATTAAAGCCTTTCGGGTCTGTACCATAATATCTTACAATAGAACCGTCTGTTTTTGCTTCAGGTGGAGTAAGCACAAAATCTTTTTCTTCTACAAGATAATTCTTAACCTCCGGATGAAGCCATTTACGTGTTTCTTTCTTTACCTCCGTACCTGATGTTTTTCCATCCCCCGATGTGACTGTAATACCGGATTGAATGGATTTATTAAGATTTTCTATGGCCAGCCGCAATTCTTTGTTTGTTTCCAGTATAGCTTCGATTTTACTTGATTGTTCAACAAGACGTTTTTCCATATTATTAATCTGAAGGATATTGACTCCGAAGATAAATACAAAGAAAAAGAGAAGTAAAACTTTTATGACTTCTAAAGTAAGATTGGTTTTATTCATAATGCCCCCCATAAAATTTTAATTAAGTGAGAAATATTCTTTACAAAACCTTTTTTTCCTGCTAAACTACCTTTTTTTCTTATTTCTTTTTGTTTTTTTTCTATTTTTCCCGGACGATTTTTTTTCTGACACGATTTTTAATCTTTCTTTTACAGGATTATTCTCCGGTTGAGCCTTCATGGCTTTTTTGTAAAAAAGCTTTGCTCCTTCAATTCTATCAAATTTTTCACACACCTCTCCCAGTTTAAGAAGTGCTTCTATATCATCAGGTTTTTCTTCTATTACTTTCATATAAATCTGAAGGCCTTCTTCCAGATATCCAAGGTTCAGATAAAGATCTCCCAGGTTTTTCCTGGCAGTCAGATTTGCCGGGTCAATGACGACGGATTCTTTAAGATAGTATAGAGCTTTTTCTTTATTTCCTTCATTCAGATAGAGTACACCGAGATCATTACATGCCATGCTGTGACCGGGATTGCCTTCAAGGAAACCTTCAAGGCAGTTAATGGCTTCTGAATATTTCCACTCCCTTACAAGTCTCATGGCATGTTCATACGTATATTCGGAAGATTTTTCTTTCTTTCTGTCACCGGTGATTAAAAGACCTCCCGAAATAGCTTTTTTTTCAGGTTTCGGAGGAATGGATTTTATAATATTATCAAGTTCCTGTAATAAATCCGATATTCTGTCATTATTTTTGTCCATAGTTTACATTCCTTTCTCTTTGTAGTCCGGGCCTGTACAAAAAATAAGTCTGTTAGAATTTAAGTAAAGTGAAAAGTAATTAATGCCTTATTCGACTCACTACTCACTACTCACCACTCACTCTTTAATTTTCCATTTATAAAAATCAAAATAAAAATCAAAATATCTCCCGTCTGTTTCTTCCGGTATTTCAATTCTCCTGTTTGACGCAACAAGTTTATTGAGACTGTAAAGATAAACTGCAGGCAAATCTTCTGCTATAATTGATTGTACTTTATAATAAATCTCTTTTCTCTTCTTTTTATCAAATTCCCTCCGTCCGAGAAATAAAAGTTTATCTATTTCCTTATTTGAATAAGAACCGTAATTACCCCGATCGGCGCCTATAGATGAATGAAAGTAATGATAGGAGAGATTGTCCGGATCCATTCCTTCTCCTGTAAGGTCAATACACCAGCTGTCAAGAGAGCCGGAACAGATTGCATTTATAAATTCATTTTTTTTCATAAAAACAGTATCAACTGCAATACCTGTTTGCAGAAGATTCTGCTGAATTATGGTAACAACCCTTTCTCTCAGTCTGTCTCCTTTGTTTGTTGCAAGTTTAAAATAAAAGATTTTTCCATCTTTTTCTAAGAAACCATTTTTTCCTCTGTGCCATCCTGCTTCTTTCATTAATCCTTCCGATTTTTTCTGAGAAAAAGGATATTTTTTCACATCTCTGTTATACCAGTCGGTCATAAAAGGGTTAACGGGCCCTGTTGAAATAGAGCCCATCCCTCGTAACAGATGAGCGATTATTATATCACGACCGATAGAATAACTTATAGCTTCTCTGACCCTCCTGTCACGAAACAGTTCAGATTTGAAATTAAAACCCATGACGGTAATACTCTGGCCCGGATAATTGTAGCAGACAAAATCTCTGTCTTTTATTTCAGTATATTGTTCCACAGAAATATTATCCATTAAATCTATTTGACCTGATAAAAAATCGTGCCATGGAGCTTCCTCGTTTACATATATTCTGAAACATATATTTTTTATATGAACGGAATTTTTCCGGTAATGTTCATTTCTTGAAAGATAAATGGCTTTATCGTTGAAATTTTTTAATATATAAGGACCGCAACCTGAAGGGTTCTTTAAATTTTTTACTATGCTCTGTTCCGATACAGGATAGACAGAAGTTAATATCACCGGGAAAGGTGAATATGGTTCGTTCATAAATACATGAAAACTATATTCGTCTGCTCTTTGAATTTTATTTACAGACCTTAGTTGCTCGGAAAAAAAAGGAGATTTTTCAGTATCTCTGAGATAGTTCAGTGTGGCAATAATATCATTTATCTTTATACATTCTCCGTCAGACATTAAGACCTGTCTGTTAATCGTAAAAGTCCATATAAGACCATCTGACGAGCATGTCCAGTGTTGAATTATATTCGGTATTACCTCGCCATGAGAATTCACTTCCAGGAGCGGCTCAAAAAGGAATCTTATTACTTTAACAGATTCACTGTCATAAGCCTGAAGAGGATTTAATGAAATATTTTTTCTATAGAGAGGCAAAAAAATTGTGTTTTTTTTATCAAAAACGTCAGAATTGTTACATGAAGGAATAAATAATAAGGTCAGAAAAATAAGGAGAAAAAAGACAAAACTAACTTTCATAAAATTTCATCCAAAAACTCAGGAATGAAGTAAAAATAACTATTTCATATGAAGGTTCTGGGTGTCAGGTTTTGGGTGTTGGGTCAGGGAGATTAGAAATCCGGAACCTGAAACCCGGAACCCAAAACCCAATTTTAATTTAATTAAAATGCAACTTCCAGTCTATAATTATATCCTCCCCGAAAAACGAGGAGTTTAAAATCTCTGGATTTATCTCTTAAATATTTTACCGGTTCATCAGATATATTTACATGATTTATATTTAACCATTTTTTCCAGATATTAAACATGCTTCCAAATCTGTTCCATACGTAAAAGTCCAGAATAACCAGTTTTCCTCTGTCTTTAAGATTTTCTATGGCATTGTTCAGAGCTGCCTTCCAGTCAGGAATCATTGTAAGGGAATAACTGAAAAGTATTAAATCTGCTTTCTCTTCGAGAGTATATTTCTCTGCATATTCCTGTATGAGAGAAACATTTGTCCAGCCGTATTTTTCAATTTTCTCTCTGGATTTTTTGAGCATACTTTCAGAACAGTCCAGACCGTAAACATGCCCTCCCTGACCTGCTTTTTCAGACAGATAACGCAGATTGGCCCCTGTGCCGCACCCTACCTCAAGCACAATGTCATTTTCTTTTATATCCAGTTCTTTCGACGTTTTATCCCTGTCAAAAAGGAAAAATGGTCTTGACAGATCATAAATTTCTGCATGAAAACGATAATAATTTTCCATTGTAGAATCAGACATTTTACACACTCACTATTCATCGGTGAAGAGTGAATTGTGAATAGTAAATGATTTCCTGTTCTTTTCACTTTTCACTTTTCACTTTTCACTCTAATAATTAAGAGTGATAAATAGTAAATTATTCACTACTCACCACTCACTAAAATTACTTGTTCAGATAATATATATTAAAGCTTCCGTAGACACCGCTTCTATCCTGTTCGTGAAGCATCATAGATTTTTCTTTGTCGAATATAAATTTATCTTTTATTTCCCTGGGCAGTACAAAATTATAAAGACCGCTTCTGAATATAATTACACTCTCGGAAGTCCCTGTCCTGTAAATTTCATCGAAAAGATTTATAAATTGTTCCTTTTTCATCCAGTCTACCGAGTCGAGAAGATTGAATTTTGTTACCGAATTATCGGGTCTTCCTGAGAGAAAATCATATTGAGACATATTTTTGATGGTTATTTTATCTATATTTTCTTTTAATATATCAAAATTTTTCTCTCTTAAATATCCCGGTGCAACTTCTCTGTTTAAATAACGGCCCATTATGACCATATGGAGGAAATAATTATCGTCTACCGGTATATCTCCTCCCAGCATACTGTCCAGAATATGTTCCACATAGGAGGAAAAATCGACATAATTGAATTTTTTCAGCAGATCTATCTGGTGTTTATGTATACCCATGCAGGAAAGCTGGAACGGGTTGCCTGCAAAATATCTGCCTATAGGGCTCAGCATACGGGGTCTTATTTTTGTGCGATAATATTCTTCCTGATTGTCGGTATTGAGTATACCTTCTATGGTTCTTCTGCCTCCTACCATCAGCTTACTGTAAGTCCTGAGAACCCTGAGTGCAAGTCCCAGGTGGCCGCATCTGTAAAAGCCTTTCTGAAAGGATTTAATCTGTTTGTCCCAGAAACGCTTTGCTTCATCTGATATATCCTGTCTGAGATATTTATAATAATTATATCTGTTATTTCTGGATTTTGCCTCCCCGAAAAAGGTCCAGAAGGCTTCATAATCGAGATTTTTGATGGCAGATATTTTTAATTCCAGAAGATAATTCTGTGTCGGGTTAATATCAAGGGCATATATTAATTCAGGTGAACTGAGCAGATAATCCAGGGCATTACATCCTGCTGAAGTAATAGTTACTATAATATCATTATTGTTTATATTCCAGCCTTTTTTATCCACTTCCGGATCTTCCCATACCTGGTTAAATACAAGTCCGTTAAAAACCAGCTTCATCGAATATTTTTCTATTAATGCTTCTACTTCTCTTATTATTTTAGGTTTTTTCTTTATCAATTCATCTATTACATCAAGGTGAGAAATTTCTTCATAAGTAGCTTCTGATATGGCAGTACTCATCAACACAACTCCATTCTTAAGTTATAGTCAGATAACTGACCGGAAAATTTTAAAGAGCATCGTCTATAAAATTTGGATTTCGCGAGTAAAATATCCCTGTCTATAAATAAAATATTAAAAATAGCCAATATATATTCTAGATAAATTCTTAGATTCCTTCTGCCTTTGTAAATACTTCAAAAAGCTATATATTATAAGCTTTTTACCTGATTTTATAAGTTGTTAGAGTGAAAAGAACAGGTCATTATATAAAAACTATAACATGTTAACAAAGATTTAAATTTTTATTAACAAATTTTTAATATGAGTCTAATAAAATAAAAATATAATATGTTTTAATCATTTGTTATGTAAGCAATATAAAAGGAGTATTTTATATTTCCATGAAGGATGTATTGAATGAAGCTCTTTATATCTTAAAAGAGAAGCAAAATAAAAACATAAATGCCTGTATAAATGAATTTATAAAAAACTATACTGTTTCCCCTGCATGCAACAATAATCTGAACCTCACAGATAAACAGAAGACTGCCGTAATTATAGTATCTATGCCTCCTGAAATATCGGCTCAGATACTGAAAGAATTTTCACGGGAAGAGATACAGGAAATTTCTTCGGAAATTATTCATTTGCCGAAGATAACATCTGATATAAGAAACGCAGTAATAGAAGAGTTTATGACTAATTCTATTGATTTTGAAAAAAATAGCTGCCCTTATATTAACAGAGTTCTTTTAGATCATATTGCAGGGGATTACAGAATATACTTTAATCCCGGGGAAAAAAAGATCAGGATCGCAATGGCTAAAGAATGGGCTTTAAATTTAGTTTTTATAGATGGAAATGAATTTTTATTTCATCTGATTTCTCCAACGAATAAACTGGCCTTCAGTAAAAATAAAATGGGACATGAATATATTATAAAATTTACCGCCGGTTTTTATTTTGCAGTCCTTGCTGTTTTTAAAGAAAAATTATTTTTTATGGTTTTTGATACAAGAAAATTTAATATAGAAAGAGATCTTTTAGTAGTTTATTCTAAAAATGATTTAAGGCTTTATATAAACAGAGAACTTCCTTTACAGGATGTCCTGGCAGGTAAGTTGATAAAGGAAAAAATAGTAAATAAGGACGAGATTCTCATATCTCCGGGATATAATGGGAAAGAAGTTTTTATAGAAAAAGAAAAAGAGGCTTTCTCTTTTGAAAAGGAAGATTCTGATATTCAGTCAGGCTATGACCTGCAGTATAGTAATGATAATAACATGTGGGTTGAGAGAGCAATTTTTCTATATAAAGAAGGGGATTATGAAGGAGCTGTTAAATGTTGTGATAAAGCTCTGGAACTTGACCCTGCCGATATGGTTGCAATGACAAAGAAAGGTCTTATCTTGGGTGTTCAGAAAAAATTTGAAGAATCTCTCAGGTGCTATGATAAAGTTCTGGATATAGATCCTGATGATGAGGAGGTGATGTTTCAGAAAGCAGCTATCCTTACAGCTCTGGACAGATATGATGAAGCAATTTTTTACTGTACCAGGTTATTGATAAAAAATCCTGACAATTTTGAAGTACAGATACTGAAAGGAAGATGCCTTTTTATCAAGGGAAGATATGAAGAAGCCATGATATATTTTAATGAAGCCCTTTCCAATAAAGGGGAAGATTTAAACCTCGATTTTTTTAAGTCCATCTGTAAAAGCCGGGATGGTAAAAAATATACAGAAAAAGAAAATAAAAAACATCTTGTCGAAGCATATGAAAAATACGTTAAGGAAATAGGCAATAAATACATGGAGGAAAACAGGAGAAAATTTCAGAAGGAAGAGGATGAAAAAATAAAACGTATTTCCGTTGAATGTAGCGTTTCTCCTGAAAAAGGGAAAAAAATACATCTTATCTGTAATCTGTGCAGACTTTCACCTGATGGAGCAAAAATACTTCTGGAAGAAAATGGCTATGATGAAAGGAAAGTAGTGCGAGATATAATGAAGCCAGGTGAACTGGAGGATAGGATAATATATGTACGCAGAAGAACAAAGGTTTCTGAAGATGAAGCGTTAAAAGCCCTTGAGGAGAGGTATTATGATGAAATAGAAGCAGTTATGACTATAAAGAAAGAGAAGAGAATGAGGAAAAGGAAGAATGAAGAAAAAAATAAAGTATCTGAAAAAGATATAGCAAAATTTAATAAAAAAGTAAAAAAAATCCTTTCTATTGTAAAAGATAATTTGAAAAATTTTTTCCTCTTTCTATTTTCTATAAAAAATAACCTGACAGGAAAAAGAAATATTGAAATATAACAGGACATAAAGGAGATAATTTTATTATGAAGGATATTTTACAGGAAGCACTTAAGATTGTGCGAAATGTACAGTATGGTGACCCTGTTTATACAGACGAGCAGTGTGACGATACATCTGTTCTGCTTGAAAAAGGCCTGTTTTTACACAGAAGCGGAGACTATACGGATGCCATTGAATATTATGATAAATTATTGAGTATAAACCCTGAAGACACAGTTGTTATGACCAGAAAAGGTCTCGCTCTCTTCAGCCAGGGAAAAAAGGAAGAAGCAATCAAGTGGTATGACAGAGTTCTGGAAATAGACTCTGAGGATGAACGTGCACTGAAATGTAAAATATGGGCACTTGCAAGTCTCTATGAGGAAGGTTTTTTTTCGAGAAAAACGATACCTGAAGAAGTTATTTGTTGCTGTAATAAATTTCTTACAATCAGACCTGATGATTTTATGATACAGTATATGAAAATACGCTTTCTTTCCCGGACAGGTAAATATGAAGAAGTCATCCTGTCATGTGATGAAATACTTTCTGTCAACGCCGGTGATATTCCATTCATAATAATAAAAATAAATCATCTGGAGCAACTCGGCAGAGAGGAAGAAGCCAAACTATGCCGGCAGAGTCTGATTGAAGCTGTTCAGGGCAGAGAGAAAACCTGTAGTAATAAATCTTATTACAGTCTGAACGATATTGTTGATTATATTGATAAAAGACTGATAGATGACGAAGAAAAATACAAAGATTACGAAATAAGTATGGAAACAGATGAAGAAGGGAATAAAATAGACACAGGGGAAAGAAAGAAAAAACTGGCTGATTACCGCCGTTTATATGGCATTACATGGGAAAAAGCAAAAAAAATAGATTATATTACTTATTCCTGCGGTGTTTCTCATGAAGAGGCAAAAAAAGTTCTTGAAAAATATAATTATCATACAGACAGAGCCTTTGTATACATAAAAAAACATGGCGATATTTCAAGAGAAATAGAATACGTAATGAGAAGGACAAAGGTTTCAGATGAAGGAGAAGTAAGAAAAGCCCTGGAAAAAAATAATTATGATGAAATATATACAGTTATGAGGATAAAAATAGAGCAGAGAAGGGAGAGAAAAAAGGAAAATATGGACAGGATATGCCAGTTGTATGGAGTTTCAGAGGAAAAAGCAGAAAAAATAATTTATATCACTTCTTCCTGTAAAGTTGCTCCTGATGAAGCAATAAAAGCCCTTGAGAAAAACGATTATGATAAGAAAAAAACATTTATAGATATAAAAAAACATTCAGACCTGTCTGAGGACATTGAATATATCATCAAAGAGACAGAAGTTTCAGAAGAGGAAGCGAAAAAAGCTCTGGAAGAAAACGGTTATAACAGCACAGGAGCAGTTATGAGTATAGAGGATAAAAAAGACACTGTAAAGGCAGCAGAAAAGATCCTTCAAAAAAAGAAGCAATTATAAGTATTATGGAAAATAAGAAAGACACAGGAATTTCTGAAAAGGTAATTTTATTTCTGAAGAGAAATAATATATTGTTAATTGTGAAGATTCTTCAATAATCACCCTTAACCCGTCATGACTTTATTACTGACCTGAGCATAAGCATGTAATAAAAGTCTTTCTCTCGTTACGCGTAACGAGAGCAAATATATATTATTTATGCTCACCACGGTAATCCGGTAGAACATTATGTGTAGAAAAATTTTATATTCACTTATATTTCTGATATTTATAGCTTCCATGACAGGATATGGTTTATCAAAAAATACTTATTATCTGAAAAAAGGGGGCATATTCTATTCTCAGAGCGGGAAAGCCTATCTTA
>DAIOEN010000068.1:0-6853 GCA_036746235.1 Vulcanimicrobiota bacterium
TGGCATAACCTTTTGTTAAGCATAACAATCATTTAGATAGCTTCGTGTCGCACTCTGTGATTCAGACAATATACAAGCAGAACCTGTGCCTCCAGGTAAAAAATGATTGTAAAAAAACTGTTTAAGCCTGATGTTTAAAGAAGAAAAAAATAAAATCCCTGCTTTTATAAAGGATTTTATTTGAAGATAAAAGTGTAATTTTTTACACTTTATGTAAATTACACTTTGTGTAAATATTTACAGCGGAAAATTCAATTGTCATCAATACCGTATTGTTTGAGTTTTTTATAGAAGGTTGGCCGGCTCATTCCGAGCATCCTTGCTGCTCTGGCTTTTTTCCCTTCTGCCATGTCAAGGGCTTTACGCAATTCTTCTTCTTCATTACTGTCTTTTAAAATATTGGGCATCCTGTTTTTCTCAATAATGTGAAGCGGCAGATGTTCTTCTGTAATAATATTATTTTCTGAAACGATAAATGCCTGTTCTATTACATGTTTTAACTCTCTTATATTACCGGGCCAGTAATAATTAATAAATAAATTCATCACTTCTTCCGAAGGGATGATAATATTCTTTTTGAATTTATTATTATATTTATTTATAAAATGACATATAAGTAAAGGTATATCTTCTTTTCTTTCTCTCAGAGGCGGTAATTTTAATTCCATAACCTTCAGTCTGTAATAAAGATCCTCTCTGAATGTGCCGTTTCTTACTTTTTTTTCAAGATCCTGATTTGTTGCAGCTATTATACGGACATCTATTTTAATTGTATTCGTATCGCCTACAGGCTCAAATTCCTTTTCCTGAATAAATCTGAGGAGTTTTAGCTGCATACTGTGAGATATATCTCCTATTTCATCAAGAAATATTGTCCCTCCGCTGGCTTTCTGAAACCTTCCTGTTCTATCCTTTACTGCTCCTGTAAAAGCTCCTTTTACATGGCCGAAAAGCTCACTCTCCTGAAGATTTTCCTGAAGAGACGGGCAGTTAACCTTTACAAGAGGCTTATGTCTTCTTATGCCTCTGTGATGAAGTGCTTCTGCCACAAGTTCTTTTCCTGTTCCTGTTTCTCCTGTTATAAGAACTGTGCTGTCTATGTCTGCCAGATTTTTTATTAAAGAGAAGATTTTCTGCATAGCGGCAGTTCTTCCTATCATGTTATGAAACATAGAAGTGTTGTCTGCATTATAATATATTTTCTTCGTTCCTTCCGTCTGCCTTCTTTCAATAACAGACTGTAAGATGTCGCCGAGTATTTTAATCAGCTTTATATGAAGTTCCTTCCATGTCTTTTCTTCATTTTCACCTGCAATGCCTAAAATTCCTGTAAAATTGTTTCTTATATATAAAGGTATAATAAGTATGGAAGAAATGCCATGGGATAATAAAAATTTTCTTTCTTTTTTTGTCTCTTCTCCGAGAGAAGAAACAGATGGAATATTAATAATATCCTGCTCTGTGAAATGTCTCATGAACCATGAAAAATGATTGAAGGAATTACCGATCATTTTTCTTGCAACAGGTTCTCCTCCATGCCACCCGTAAATGCCTTCAATTCTTTTTTCCTCTTTTGAAAGCAGGAAGAGGAAGGTTCTGTTAACTGACAGAAATTCCCCTGCTGCCATCAAACAGTGGTTTATGTCATTATCAATATCTCTGGAATTTATAAAGCGTATGGATATATTTGTAAGGAGTTCTTCCATATTGGTCCATCTGGCAAGAAGTTCTTCCGACTCCTTTTTCTTTGTAATATCCTGCCAGGAACCGACTATTTCTTTCGAACCTGAAACAGTTTTTCTTACATCGTAGATCCATCTGTATGTTCCATCTGAATTAAGAAGGCGATATTCTCCTGCATAATAAAGGTTTTTGTCTATATTTCCCAGTTCTGACATTACATTTAATAGATCCTGACTGTGAACTTTTTTAAACCAGAAATCAGGTGTTTCTATGAAATCTCCGGGGCTGTATCCGAGAACATATTTAATATTATCACTCATATAGTTAAATCCAGTGGGATTATTGCCGGAATTACTGAATAAAACAGCAGGACTTGCAGACAGGATGTATTTTAGCCTTTCCTTTGTAATTTTTTCTGAATTTTTCTCATAATTCTTACGTAAAATTTCCTGTTTTTTTAACCCTGATTTAACTGTTGCAAGTAGTTCTTTTGTAGAAAAAGGCTTTGTTAGATAATCATCTGCACCGGCTGCCATGCCCCGTCTTATATCTTCTCTGTCGGATTTTACAGTAGTTAAAATAACAGGAATAGCAGATGTTATATCTTCCTGTCTGAGTTTTTCCAGAACACCGTACCCGTCCATGTCAGGCATGACAATATCACTTATTATCAGATCAGGAATAAATTCTCTGGCAATTGTGATACCTTCAAGACCGTTTCCGGCAGATCTTACGTTATATCCATGGCTCTGCAGTATTATAAGAATTTCTTCTCTCATTGATTTTATATCTTCTATAATAAGAATTTTTTTCATATATTTGTTACCTTTTTTCTGTTATACGGCAGACTTCTCCGAAGGCCTCTTCCAGCTTTACAGATATATCTTCTGCTTTCTCATAGTTTTCTTCTTCGAGAGCAATTTCCAGTTCCAGGGCAATTCTTCTCATTTTCTCTGCAGTTATATTTGCCGATACTCCTTTCAGGGAAGAGTATAACGAGCGCTCTTTTTGAGATCTTTAACTTTTATGGAATCTTTCAATTTCTCTATAATAGAGGTTATATCTTCTATTGGAAGGGAAAGGATTTTTTCTGCTATGTCTTTTTTATTATCAAACCTTTCCAGAAAGGTTTTTTTATCGAAAATTTTTTCTTCAGTCTCTTTGATTGCTTTCTCTTTTACAGACAAATCTCCTTTAAATACTCTCCTTATTACATCTTCTATATCCTTCGAGTCAAAAGGTTTTGCCACATAATCGTCCATGCCTCCATCGATGCACCTCATACGATCTTCCTGCAGGGCATGGGCAGTCATAGCAATAACAGGTATATTAAGTCCTTTGTTTCTTATCAGTGACGTCGCTTCAAACCCGTCTGTTTTCCCCGGTGAGTAGTGAAATCGTCTGTAACGCTTTACGAAACATCCGTCACGCGTTACGTCCCTACAACCTTGCAGTAATCAAATTCCCGCTTGTATATCTTTTCAGTCCGTAAAAAAATACCATTCTGGAAATTACTACAGACAAGACAGCAACTCCTGTCATAATCAAAAATTTTTCCCATGTAAAATCAGTTACCATACTGACAGGTATGGTAGAAATAAAGGCGGCAGGGATTACTGTAAATAACAGTATTTTTGCGAAGCCCTGAAAGATTTTCAGGGGATACATTGAAAAACACAGTATAGTTTCTATCATAAAATTGGCAAATCCTGCGCCTCTGCCTGTAAAAAAAGTAAAACTGTGAACTGTTACGCTGAACGCTGTGAGTATAATGCCTGCCAGTATACCTGCTCCTGTAAAACGAAGTAAAAATAAAGGATCCGGCCCCTTTACCGCTATTACCAGTGCCAGACCAAAGACCAGGTCTCCCAGGGAACTTATGGATATTCTGCCGAGCAGAATATGCAGCAGGGGATCTTTCGGGAGTGTAAGATAAAAGTCCAGACCTCCTTCTTCTATAAGCCTGGCAATCTCTCTCCTGTTCGCAAAAATACCTGAACTTACGCCGAATGCAAAGGCCGACATGGCAAATAATAAAAGGACGTCTTTAAATTCCCAGCCTCTTACGGCGGAAATTTTTCCGAAGAATATATACCAGAACAGGATCCAGAAGAGATCGTTTATTATCATGGCACCCATCTGTCCCAGGAAACTCAGACGGTATTCCATGGCAGTTTTAAAGTTAAGTTTGAAACATGTATAGATAAAATCTAATTGTTTAAATAACATAATTGACTATCAACGATTGTTTAGACCTTCGAATATAGAGTCTCAACACAGGGAACACTGTTTATATAAAGAAATTCAGGATCTAAATCGGCATTATTATCCCATTGAATTGTATCAAAACTTATTTTTACAGTGTTAAATAGCTCTACTTTATTTAATTCTTTAAATATGCCTTTATTTAAATAAGGTTTCAAATCAAATTTCTTTTTTTCTTTATTTTCAAAAGTCAGTAATAATTCATAATCAGGTAGAGGTATGACTTCTTTAATTCCATGATACATATTACTCCCCCCTATTTTAAAGGTTCAATCTTGAAAGGAAGCTCGCCGTTAGGCGCAAGTTGCCAGTCCGCCAGGAGTTCTTCTTTACGTAATTCAGCCCATGCTGTAACCAGTTTGGCCTGTTTTACAGGTAAATTTCCACCGGTAATTTCACAACTGCCTATGTCTACTATTGCTTTATATTCCTGATAATAGGCATGAAAATGGGGAGGATTGTGTTCTGATGGTGTACAATACATCCTTATAATAATGCCATAGAACATACTGATAGTCGGCATAACGAACATCCTTTTCTATATCAGGTTCTTTATTAATTATATCATAATATGCTTTAATTTGTAATATGATTTTACGGCAGATGGCCGGTTAAATCCCTTCTGTTGCTATCCTCCGTTAATATTTAACCTCTTCAATCCCATAGAATATATAAAATAACATATAAAACCTGTTACTAAAACCCATAGACACTGCATTTTAATTACATAGAGAAAATGCATCCAGTCAAACCTGATAAAGAGCTTTGCCGGCTCATATACCATAAAACCGAAAGGAAGGCATGATGCTATAGTTCTGAACAGTGGAGGGAAGAAATCCAGAGGTATAAGCATGCCTCCGAAAACGAATATTATTTTATGATATATGAATGATGCCATATTGGTGTCTTCCAGCCAGAAAGCGGAAAAACCGATAGACATTCTTATGAAGAATTCCATAAGAGTCGCAAGTATTACGGTAACAATGAGTGGCAGAAATGTAAGGACATTTAATTTTATGGGGCCTACCATAAAATACACCATTACAGAGCCTGCCAGAAGGTTTATTATAAGCTGCGGCAGAAATTCCCCGGTCCAGAGAGATAGCTGAAACATCAGGTAATTGTAAGGCTTATTTAACATGTAGGCAATGTTTCCGGATTTTACTTCCTGATCTATTTTTTCTTCCGGCCTTCCTCTTGAAGTAACAAGGGATTCAGTAAACATAAGATACCAGAGCATATCTGCAACAGTAAAGCCTTCTATAGTGCCTCCGCTATGTTCATAAGCTGATTTCCATAATCTGGTGAATATATACAGTATCATGATAAGAAATAATGTTTTCAATACCCGTTCCAGGAGATATGTAAAACTGTTTGATATGGTTACCGTAAAGATTTTTGTATATTTAGAAAGACTTTTGCACATGTTTTATATGCCTTTAAACGAATCCGCATGACACATCACACGTCACGCGTTACGCCCGTTACGCCCTCGTTATAAATAGCTCCTATTATTTCTTCCAGAGGCGGATCCGCCACATTTATATCTTCAATTTCAAAATTACCTATTAAATAATCCATTAATTTCCTTATAGGGCAGATTTTATTGTCTGTTTCCAGTTTCAGCCCGTATTTGCCTCTTTTAATTATTTTACATCCTTCCAGGGTCAGTTCTTCGGGAGGTATGTCACCGAAACGAACTCCTACGATTTTTCTGTTCATAGATGTTCTTTTCAGTGTTGAAACCTGTCCTTCATACACAAGAGTTCCTTCATTTATTATTATGACCCTTTTACAGAGTTTTTCTATATCTCCCACATCATGAGACGTAAGAAGTATTGTTACCTGTTCCCTTTCACTCATTTCCCTGATGAGTTCGCGAAAGTTTTTTTTCGATACTACATCGAGGCCTATCGTAGGTTCATCAAGGAATATTACTTCAGGGTTGTGAAGCAGTGAAGCAACCATTTCACATCTCATTCTCTGTCCCAGTGATAACTGTCTTACAGGGGTATTTATAAAAGGAGTTATTTCAAATAACTCTACAAGTTCGGCCACTCTTTTTTTATATACATGAGCATCCATTTCATAGATTTTTCCGAATAATTCAAAGGTATCTCCCGGAGGAAGGTGATACCATAACTGCGGTTTCTGACCGAATACCGCTCCTGTTTTAAAGGAAAGTTTCTGTCTGTCTTTCCACGGGATATGACCCAGAACATTTACTTCTCCTCCGTCAGGATGGAGAATGCCTGTGAGTATTTTTATGGTAGTCGATTTCCCTGCACCGTTCGGACCGATAAAGGCAAGTCTTTCTCCTTTTTCTATCTGGAAGGATATATCTTTTACCGCCTGTGATATGTTAAATTCAGGCTTTAAGAGGGATTTAAAGGTGCCTTTTAAGCCGGGTTTCTGTATCTTTACTTTAAAGGTTTTAGAGAGGTTTTTTACGTTTACTATAGTATTCATAAATCACTTATCAGTTTTAATATTAAATCCATTGTATTAATATAAATATTTTAAGATACTTTATCTAATCTGATTATGTCAGCATAGTCTGTAATCCTGAGTTTCAGGTTGTACTTTTTCTTTAGTTCTTCTGTATTTTTATAGATGACCATTGTAAATTAATGTTTCAATAGATTTCAGGCAGAGCAAATTGTTATCTTCCTCTGCCTGTACATTAAATTTCATCCAGATGCGACTAACTAACTAAATTCTCCTGCCAGTTCCTTTACTTCTTCCAGGCTTTTTGATTTAAGTACTTTTCTGAAGATAAAGTTCAGAACTTTTACATTATCTATTTTTCTCAACATCTCTTTTATTTCTTCATCTACTCTGTATTTATCTTCAAGGAGTTCTGTAATAAGAAGCCGGGTGGCTGCTAATTCTCCTTCCTGCCTTC
>DAIOEN010000068.1:6953-31813 GCA_036746235.1 Vulcanimicrobiota bacterium
CTTTTTCAATCCCTTTTTCAATCCCTTTTTCAATCCCTTTTTCAATCCCTTTTTCAATCCCTTTTTCTTCCCCTTCTTTAATCCATTCCTGGACTATATCCCATTCCTTTAACATATATATCTCCTCCTTAAAGAATTGATATAAAAATTCTCTGGTAAATTTTCTTGATGCTACTGTGATGGAGATAGAGATTAGATCTGATTTGAGCTCTTCGTCTTCTACTTTATCTATAATTTCTTTTTCTTTTTCCAGAGTATGTATATCAGGATTTTTTTCTAAAAGAACCAGTAGAGGTACTAAAGCAGGATATTTACCTTTTTCGATCTCTTCTTTATAATCCCAGAGTTTTATTGCCTTAAAGGTAAAGCTATTCCATAATTCTTCTTTTATATCTACTCTGTATTCAGACGGAAATGTTACATAATCACCTTTTTCAGGATAAATAGCTATAGAACAAACGGGAATATTAAGAGTTTCAGTAAATAGTGCATTATAGAGAAAAATTCTCTGAAGAAATTCCTTTGTTGGAATAAGTTGAAAGTCGATGTGGAGAGCAAATTTTTCCACACCTTTTTGTAAGATATAAATATGGTCGGCTCTTTTTTCCGGTATATTAAGTACAGGGTTTTCTATTATTTGTAAAATATAATTACATTTATCTCCAAAAATGAGGTTAAGAAAACTTTCTGGATGTTTTCTTGCAAGTATTTTTATACTTTTATCTACAGAATCTACTTTTTTTGACATCTTCAAATTTCCTCCTCAATAAAAGTGTATCAGAAGAAGAATTTACAGTCAATAGAAGATTTCTTACATTATCCATTGAAATAAGCTCGGACTTCTGTTAAAATTTTCCCGATCAGTATAATTTTATCGGGAGAGGAAATTAATGAATATTCTGCATGGCACATGGATACCGGAACATACAGATAATTATGTCCGGAAAGGCGCTTTTTATTTATGGGTGGAAACCGATTCGACAGATGGAAGAAAAAAGGAAGAACACTTTCATCCTGCCTGTCTTGAAAAAAACAGACTCGAAGAATTCTTTAAAGGAGAGCTTGGCATAAAAGAACCTGATAAAATAAAGGAAAAGTATTTTATCCTCCCAACCCTTAAATCTACCCCTTTACCATCTTATGAATTATTAAGACATTCGGAAGAAGAATTACCGGAAAATTTTCAACTTAAAGGATGGAAAATCTTCTGTTATGAAGTTAAATCTTCGGAAATATTGAAAATTTTAAAAGATATAAATTTTCTCTTTTTCTATAATCCCGGAGAAACCAGAGCAGGGACAGATATATTATTCTGGTATCACTACACACAGTTATTTAAGGAAATTATTCTGAAAGATAGATATATTCCTTCTTTGAAATACAGAGAATTAAATAAGAATAAGAAAAAAAAGAACGGAGAATATGAGATATATCCTTACTGGGAAATTATTTCTGAAAAGTATGAAGGGGAAATAGAAAAACAGACCTCTTTTATGCCTCAAATCTGTGTGGCCGGGTCAGATATAAAAGAAAAGGGTTGTAAGTTTTTCTCAAAAAAAACCATTCTGAGTCATTTTTCTGAAAATCTGCTGAATGAAATAATCTGGAACACTGATTTTACAGCGCAATTTACTAAAGAAATACATGAAACTTTTCTATATGACTGTATTTTTCCTTTTGATATTAAGTATAATATTAAATCCTGGCGTAGTTCCCATTCTTTAGAAGAATATAAAAAATGGTATTTATGGAAAGAACAATTGGTAGGAAATAGATTATTATCCAAATTTACCCTCTGTTTTAAATTAGAAGAAGCCTTTTCTATGAATGATAAGTGGAAGATTAATTTTTTACTGGAATTTAAAGAAGATCCTTCTCTTAAAATTAAACTTCAGGACTACTGGCATATGGATAAAAATAGAAAGAAGGGGATTCAGGATAAGTTCGGCTCTAATATGGAAAAAGAAATATTACTGAATTTAGGATATGCGGCAAAAATGTATCCCAGAATATGGAAAGGCCTTGATACCGATAAACCTGAAGGGTTTAAGTTAGATATAGAAGAGGCTTTTGAATTTTTAAAGGAAAGTGCATGGATTTTAGAAGACTCAGGTTATAAGGTTATTATCCCTTCCTGGTATACACCGAAGGGACAGAGAAAAGCAAAGATTAAAGTCAAAACTTCTGTTAAACATCCCGGTTCTGCGTCTAAAAGCTTCTTTGGCCTTGATGCAATTGTTGAATACAGTTATGACCTTGCCATAGGAAGTGAAGTTGTAAGCCAGAAAGAATGGAATGATCTGGTTAATGCAAAAACAAATCTTGTTAAATTCCGTGGAGAATGGATGGAATTGGACAGGGATAAAATGGAGGAAATAATTAAATTCTGGCAGACTAATTCTGATAAAAAGGCACAGGCAAATATTTTAGATATAATGAAAATGACTGCTCAGGAAGAGGATTTTATATTTGATCATGATGAAATTCTGTCGGAAATTATGGATAAACTTAAGGATAAAAGCAAATTTCAAATTACAGGAGATCCTGCGAAATTCCAGGGAAAACTCAGAGAATATCAAAAGAGAGGTCTTTCCTGGATAACCTATCTTGAAAGTTTAGGATTAAATCCCTGCCTTGCCGATGATATGGGTCTTGGTAAAACAATTCAGGTCATAGCAAGGCTTATAAATGAAAGAGAAGAGAAAAAAGGGCTTTCTCCAACTTTATTAATAGCTCCAACCTCTGTTATAGGAAACTGGAAAAAGGAATTTGAAAGATTTGCTCCTCATTTGAAGACCTTTATTCATCATGGAAGTGTCAGGTATAAGAAAGAAAAGGAATTTAAAGAAGAATGTCTGAAATATGATGTTGTTATCAGTTCCTATGCCCTTTCGAGAAAAGATGAAAAATTATTCCGTTCTGTTAAGTGGGAAAGAATTGTTCTGGATGAAGCGCAGAATATTAAAAATCCTGCAGCAGCTCAGACTAAAGCTATTTTGAAATTTGATGGAAAACACAGGCTTGCTCTTACTGGAACACCGGTGGAGAACAGATTGCTTGATCTATGGTCTATCTTCAATTTCCTCAATCATGGTTATTTAGAAACACAGGCAAAATTCAGAAGTGCCTTTGAAATCCCCGTGCAGAAAGATAATGATCTCATAAAAACTAAAATGTTAAAAAGTCTTGTGGAACCTTTTATTTTAAGGAGAGTAAAAACTGATAAAGATATTATAAAGGATCTCCCTGATAAAGTAGAACAAAAAGTCTATTGCAATTTATCTAAAGAACAGGCTTCTCTTTATGAGGCAGTCGTTAAGGATGTGCTGGAACAGATAGAGGAGTCAGAAGGAATGCAGAGAAAAGGTCTGATTTTATCTTCTTTAATGAAATTAAAACAGATATGTAATCACCCTGCCCAGTTTTTACAGGATGGAAGCCACTTTACTAAAGAGCGTTCCAGTAAATTGAGCCGTCTTGTTGAAATGGCTGAAGAAGCTATAGAAAGCGATGAAAGTATTTTAATATTCAGTCAATTCAGAGAGGTCTGTATTGAATTAGAGAAGATATTTAAAAAGGAATTTTATTATAATACCTATATGATTCACGGAGGAACAGGCAGAATAAAAAGACAGCAAATGATAGATGAATTTCAGAACACAGAAACAGGGCCATCTGTTTTTATTCTTTCACTTAAAGCAGGAGGAGTAGGGATTACCCTTACAGGGGCAAATCATGTATTTCATTTTGACAGATGGTGGAATCCTGCGGTAGAAGATCAGGCCACCGACAGAGCTTTTCGTATAGGGCAGGAAAAAAATGTTTTCGTCCATAAATTTGTCACAATGGGAACACTGGAAGAGAGGATCGATGAAATGATTGAAGAAAAGAAAAAACTTTCCGGGTCAATCATTGGAACAGATGAAAAGTGGCTTACGGAACTTGATAACGAGTCCTTTAAAAAACTTATTTCTCTGAATAAAGATTATGTATGGGAGTGAGAATTATGGCAACATTCAGCAGAACCTGGTGGGGAGAAAGGTTTATAGAAGTGCTGGAACATTTTACCGATGAAGGAAGATTGAGCAGAGGCCGTTCTTATGCGAGGAATGGGAAAGTGCTTAATTTTGAATTATCGAAGGGAAAAATAACTGCAAAGGTCAGAGGGTCAATAAATCCTTATTTCGGAGTATATAAAGAACCGAAATATAATGTTACAATTCAGATAAAAGAGATTCCACGACCTTCCTGGGTGAGAGTCATAAAAGCTATTTCCTCAAAGGCAAGTTTTGTCTCCCGTCTTTTAATGAATGAAATGCCTGATAACATAGAAGAGGTTTTTGATGAATTTGCTCTCCACTTATTACCGGGGAGTGAAAAAGATTTTACTACAAAATGCTCCTGTCCTGACTGGGGAAATCCCTGTAAACATATTGCAGGTGTATATTATCTGGTTGCCTCTGAATTTGATAGAGATCCCTTTTTGATGTTCAAGTTAAGAGGCCTGGAACAGGAAGAACTGCAAAAAGAACTTGTTAAATCGCCTCTCGGACAGGTACTATTATCAGGATTTGTTCAGAAAGAAGTTAAACTGGAAAGTTCAGAATCTTATTACACGGAAGTTGCAAAAGAAGAATTGGACGGACATATGACAATAAAAGAATTCTGGACAGGAGCTAAAAAAATCCCTCAAAGGACAGAACAGGTTTTAGAAACAATAATTCCTGCGGCGCTAATAAAAAAACAGGGAGATTTTCCCCCTTTCTGGTGTCAGGATAATTCATTTATTCAAATAATGGAGGATTTTTATATCAGAGTAAGAGACAAAAATAAAAAATTACTGAGGTAATATGAAATAGAATATTGAAGAGGTTATTTCTTTACAGTCACTTATTACAAATATTTATTAAGTCCTTTTTTCTTTAAAATTTCTATAATATCCTGAACCTTCTGAGAATCTTTCATGTGTCCTGCAAGTACGGCATCATCCGTATTTACGAGAAATAAATCTTCCAGTCCTATAGTTGCTACAAGTTTCTCTGTTTTATTACATATAAAGCAATGTCTGGTATCAATGGAGACACATGGGCCTTCTATTATATTACCCTCTCTATCTCCGTCTGTTGTATTTGACTGAAGATCGAAGAGGGATTTCCAGCTTCCTACATCACTCCATTCAAAAGAGGCGGGGATTACCGCAACAGGTCTTTTTGTTTTCTCCATAATGCCATAGTCTATAGAGACGGAATTGATTGTTTTATAAACATCTCTTAATACGCTGTCATGTTCTTTTTTACCGATAGATTCTTTTATAATCTGTAGCTGTTCATAAAGATCGGGCAGAAGGATGGATATTTCTTCCAACATAACGTGAGGGGTGAACACAAATATGCCGGAATTCCAGAAATATTCTCCACTGACCAGATATTCCATAGCTTTATTAATATCAGGTTTTTCTACAAATTTTTTTACCATATATGCCCGGTCTTCCAGAGACTCACCTCTGAGTATGTAACCGTACCCTGTTTCAGGCCCTGTAGGCTTTACACCTATAGTAACTATATAGCCTTTTTCTGCTATATCCATAGCTTCTTTAATGGCTTTTTGAAAAGCTTCTCTGTCCGGTATAAAATGGTCTGCCGGTATTACTGCCACAGGGGAGTTTATGTCTTTGATATATATGGATGCAAGGCCTATGCACGGTGCGGTGTTTTTCCCGAAAGGCTCTTTTAATATTAAAGATTTACTTCCTGATGAGATCAGATCTTTATGTTCTTCATTTATTACGATTATTCTGTTTTCCGGTGCGATGAAATCATCGAGCCTCTTCATTGTCTGGGTAAGCATTGTTTCTTCTCCGATGATACTCAGGAATTGCTTCGGAAGAGAATTTCTGCTGTAGGGCCAGAAACGTTTCCCGACACCACCGGCCATAATTACGGCAAACATATTTAAATCTCCTCAAGAAATATGTTGTATTACTGCCCTGAACAGGAGCATTAATAAACCTGTTCCAACCTCCTGTAACGCGTAACGCGTTACGGGTCACGAATTACTATTTATCCTGTTCAAGTTTTTCCATAAGATTGTTCAGATTTTCTTTTGTATTCTTCAGGGTTTCTTTCAGAATTTCTACAAGTTCTTCTTCAGAACTGGCAATCTTTATGGCTTCCTCTATATTGGATGTTATATCGGAAGCGGTTCTGGAAAAGATTTCTATGACATTTTTCAATTCATTACTGATTTTTCCATCAATAATTACAGGCTTCTTTTCTCCCATAACATATAATTCCTTTCTTACCTTTTTTCAGGCAGCCATATGATAAAATTACTTCCTTCTCCGGGCCGGCTTTCCACTTCTATCCTGCCTTTATGTTCTTCTATTATCGAATAAATTCCTGACATACTCCGGCCCATCCTTGGTAATATCTTTTTTGTGAGGGCTCCTCTGATTGTCTTATGAGGATTGAACATGTCTTTTAAAGACTCCCTGATTACACCCTCTCCCGTATCAGTGAATATCACTTTTATATGTCCTTCCTCTGATTTTGTCGTTACAGTTATTTCTCCTCTTTCGTAGGCTGATTTTATCAAATCCCTTGAATTGAGGAGTATTGTTACGAACGCTTCACGTAGATACTGTTCTTTGCCGGAAATTTCAGGTATGGGCCCATAGTTTTTTACAAGGTCTATTTTATCCTGTTCAAATATAGAATTTGTAAGTATCAGTATGTCTTCTATAAGTTCGTTTATCTGAATATCTCTCAATTCACATGACGAGTTTCCTGCAATACCAATAAGGGTTCTCAGTAATTTTTCCCCGCTGTCACAGCAGGTAATAAAATCTCTGAATTCCTGCTTTATTTCATCAGGAAGATCTCTGTCCAGCATTTTCATAACCAGTTTTTTCGGGCCTATCAATATATTATTAAATTCCCTGGCTATGCCTCCTGCAACACTGCCAGTAGCTATCATTCTGTCAGATGTCCTGATGTCTTCCACAAGTATATGACAATCTCTGCAAAGTTCTTCGTTTTTCTGTATTATATCATCATATTCTTTTGATAGATTTTCAAGTAATTCTCTTTCTTTCAGATTAAAAAACACCGGCCTTTCTACCGGTTCAGGGTTATAAGATTCTGTCTTTATAACCCTGAACCAATCCAGTTTTAATGATATTTACACTTGAGTTCCCATAGTTTCGGCATAACTTCCTTGAGCCGTTGTGCAAGTAAATCAGGTTTATTGGTAGTTACGTCATCTTCATTTTCAAATATTATATAAGGAACTTTTATACCTTTGATTTCAATATATTCAGGATTATTTCCTTTGAATTCTTCCCAGTCAATCTCTTTATAAAGTTTTTCTACTTTTTCATCGGGAAGTCCATGCTCAAGGATACTGTCAGGTTTGTTGGGATTGAAACGTCTGCGATTTTTTCTGAGAGATTCTGAAAAAGATACATTTACATATAGAATAACTGCTTTTTTCAGCATATCTTCATTTATATGTTCATAGGCTTCTTTATATCCGCCATGTTCGGAACCTCTGGAGAATTCTATAATATTTGTGTATGTGTCATGATAATTCTCTTTATCCCTCAGTTTTTTGCTGTATTCCAGACATATTCTTTCAATGAGTAAATGCCATAAATAGGGGTGTTTGAAATATGCGTCTCCTGTGGAATGTAATCTCGGTTTGCCGAGTACTTTTTCCAGTATATGATCCTCTTCAAACCATGTCCAGAGCATAGGGAAGTCATCAATCTCTTCAAACTCTCCTATATGAAACAGTTTTTTTCTCTCTTCAACAGGTGTCTTTTTAAAAAAATCAATAACTTCACTTTTCCCTGCACCGGGTCTTGCATTTAAAAAGATAATATCAAAAGTATTTTTTCCCATAAATCTTAATCTCACCTTCCTGATTTAAATTTTTTATTTATTTCGACAAAAGTTTTTTAAAGCCTTTTATTGTTTGACTGAAAAGTTTTAAAATGATAATATAGAAAGGTAATTTAAAGAAAGGCGAGGTGTAATTTATTTTGGATGATGAAAAAGAACTGCAGGCAAGAAAAGGTCAGAAAATTGAAATAAACAGGATGATGGCCCCTGTATTTCAAACAAATTCGACAACTCAGACTTCGGCAATAATTGCAAATATAAAACCTTTGCCACCCGGATTGATACCTGACAAAAATATATCTCAGAATAACAGGGCTGAAAATAAGCCAAAAGTAGATATGTATAACCTGGCTAAAATGCAAATGGCTCCTCCTATAAAAAGTAAAGAAAAAAAGAATGAGAATGATAAAAAAGAAACGGACGAAACCAGAGAAAGACTTATTCCTTTACAGATGGCTACAACCATATCAGGTCAGATTCTTATGTATAAAAAGCCTGAGAGCAAACCACAGGGGCAAAAAACCGAACATGTTGCTCCTGTCGCAAAACCTGATGAACCTGCTATGTCCTCAATGAGCCTCCTTAAATATATAAGCGTATCTGTTAAATGCCGGAGGATTATATATGAAAAGGAATATATGGAGGAACTTATAAAAGAAGTGGAACAGAATTTTTCAGGAGCAGATCACGATAAAATAGTAGAAACAATAAAAGTCCTTTCTGAAGAAAAGACCAAATTAAAAGAAAAGGATTTCCCTACCGGTGTGGATAATGCATTCATAGAAGCCAGAAAACTTCTCCTTAACTCAATAGATATGTTCACAGGCGGCCTTAACCATATAAAGACATGTCTGGAAAAAGGAAATGCTTCTGGATTGGCGCAGGGTAAAAATACTATAGGCCAGGCTTTCCGGGAAATGGATAAATATTTCAATATAAGAGATGAAATTAAATCAAAAATGGTTTAAACAGGATTTCCCGTCTCAATTCCATACAGGCTGGTTAGTATTCTGTGGTTTCTTTTCCATCTCTTCAAATGTTGTAAATATAGATTTTATTCTAATTGTACCTTTCGTAGAATCATAAAAGGTTATAATAAAAGTTCTGCAGGTAGTTACTGTAACAAAAGTGGCAAAGGAGTATTCGCTATACTTTACCACATAGGGCTCAGAAAATTCCTGTCTCATTTGTTCGAAAAGTTTGCAATTACCTGAAAGTGTTTTATCTCGAAAAACTTCCTTTCTGCTTAGATCGAGCCGGTATTCTGTTCTGTCTGAAAGATTAAGTCTGAAATAATCATCGAACATACGGAATGTTCCGCCATCATTTTTCCCACCCACTGATATAGCAGGATTGGATTTTTCCAGTTTCTTTGAAGGTTTGCTTTTCGATAAAGAGAGAAAATCGTGAAGAGCCGATTCCTGATAAGTTGTACGAATATTTATAGTATATTCACCGTTTAAATTATTAAGTGTATAGCTAAAATTAAAATACTTACAGAAGTCTATTAAAGAGATATAAAGATTATTTTTATTATCTATTCTGAGCCAGTCTTTAGGGATAATTTCTCCTTCTATTATTATATTCCTTGATGGAGGTTCATAATATCCGTCATAATTTATATATGAAAATAAATCCAGTACACCGGCGAAAACAATTTCCCCTTCTTTTACAAGTAATCCTCTGAAATCCTTCCTGTCAATAGTTAATGTAAAGGGTTGACTTTTCGGAGGTGTAATATTTTTGACATTGATAACAGGTAATGTTTTAAGAAAAATTCCTACAGGAGTCGGAGTTGGAGTAATTGTAGGAGTACAGGTCGGTTCAGGTGTACAGGTTGGAGTAAATGTAGGAGCAGGTGTGGGAGTAACAGTAGGAGTCGGAACAGGCCCGAAACCATAAGTTTGATATTGCTTTAATTCTGCTCTGTACGATGCCAGATTATTTCCGCCGGATATTTCAATAAGTTTTTTTAGAGTTTTTTCATATTTTTCAGATATCTTTTGATTTTTAAAGGAATTTTTAGCTTTTTCCAGATATTTTATACTATTATTTATATCTTTTTTATTGTAATATATAGTGCCGAGATTATAACATGCCTCTCCGTAGTCGGACTTTAAAGTAATGGCATTTTTGTAGTTATTTATGGATTCTTCATAATCTCCCTGCCCGTAATAGGCATTGCCAAGAAGGAAATAAGCATAAGGATTTTTTGAATCCATTTTCAGGCTTTCCTTTATTTTCTTTATGGCCTCCTGTGTGCTACCTGAGATTATAAGGTCTTTTGCCTGTTCCAGGAGTTTATCGGATGTTGTTGAAGCAGAAAGATTGTCATAAAAGATTAAGAGGACAATGAAAAATATTACTGTTAAGTATTTATATGTGAATCGTAACGGGTAACGGGTAATGCGTGACGGTAGGAACAGATTCTCATTCTTCTTTGTGGCCGGACTGTCATGGCTGTCAGTGATTTTCACTATTTATAAAACCTCCAGAATTTCTTTTATTTCCAGTATATGTTGAAATCTTCTGTTTTTATCTATCTCTGTAGATTTAAAGATTATTTCTTCTAACTCGGACGGCATACTTGCAGGAAAATTCGCCGGTCCAAGAGGCATATTGGACATAACCCTGTCTACAGAATCCTCCGGTAAATTTCTGGTGACTACATAATATAGAGTGGCTCCGAGTGAATATATATCACTTCTTGTATCTGTTTTACCTGTGTACTGTTCGGGAGGAGAGAAATTAGTATTTGCCACTTTTGCTATGGAGAGAGTTCTTTCATCAGGAGCATATAATTTTGAAATACCAAAATCTATTAATTTGATGTCATTTGATGGTTCGATAAGAATATTTTCCGGGGAAAGTCCTCTGAAGATAATAGGCCTGGGTTTTCTGGTGTGCAGATAATTTAAAACATCACATATCTGGCATGTCCATTTAATAACAATATTCCAGGGAGACCTGCCGTTATTTTCAATAATTGACTTAAGGCTTCTTCCTTCTATGTACTCCATGATAAGATAATTGTTGTCTTCATATGTAAAATAATCTTCGAAAGCCGGCAGATTGGGATGACTCAGGCTGAGCATTACTTCTGTTTCCGTATGGAGCTGTTCTATGGTTTTCATCTTTTCTGCCGGTTTCAGATATTTATCAAAAACTAATTGTTTAATTACTATCACATTATTATTCGCCAGATCTATTCCTTTGTAAATCCTGCTCAGAGGACCTGTTTTAATTAAATCTATTATTTTGTATCTATTTTTTATTAATTTCTCTGATTCTATCAGGGGAATTTTTTCCGTATCCTTTATCTTTTTATTTACAGATTTCATATCTTTTAATTTACTTGATACTTCCAGGGAAGGAGTAAGTTCTCTCGGTCTGAATTTTTTTATATCTATTTTTTCTTCATCTGTTATCTTTTTCTGTGATTTATACAGATTTTTAGGAGGCAGTTTTATTCGGAAAGAATTGCCGGAAGAATTATCGTAACTTCCTTTATTCCCATCTTTTACTTTCCGTTCATAGTTCATGGATTTCATCTCTGATTGTCTGATTAAATCGTCTTTCATTTTCTCTATATTCTGATATCTGTTTTCTTTCAATAATTCCATTGCTTTCGTTATGATCTTCTCGAAACCAGAGGATATATACGGATTAATATCTCTGCAACTTTTTATCTTTTCATCGTCCAGAGTGCGATCAATACTATCTGCAGGAACTTCTCTGGTTGTTAAGTAATATATTGTAGCTCCCAGTGAATAGATGTCTGACCTGGTATCAGTTGAACCTGAATGCTGTTCTACCGGTGAGTAGTGTCTTGTCATTGTTTTTGCAATGCCTCTTGTTCTGACATCAAATTCATATATCTTGGAAATACCGAAATCTATGAGTTTTAATATTCCTTTTTCTGTAATTATTATGCTCTGAGGATTCAGGTCTCTGAAAATAACAGGATTGGGCTTTATATTATGCAGATATGATAATACATTACATAGTTGAAGGGTCATGTTTAATATTTCTGCTTCTGAGAGGAAATTTTTCTGTCTTTCTATAAAAGTATTTAATCTTTCCCCTTCTATATATTCAATTACAATATACCTGTTATTATCATAATCAAAATAATCTTTGAATTCCGGTAAATTTTCATGTTTCAGTTGAAAGAGTATTTTCGCTTCACCCTTGAATTGCTCAATAGCCTGATAGCGTAATGACGGATCCTTATATTCTGTAATTACTTCCTTGATAAAAACATATTTATTATATTTTATATCAATTCCTTTATATGTTCTGCTTACTGTGCCTGTGTGAACAATATTAATTATTTTATATCTTTTCTGCAAAATACTATCAGGTAAAAGACATCCGTCGGGACTTCTCATTACATATACCTCTATTGTATAATTTTATAGCAACACTATTATAATATATTTTTTTATAAATTCAATATTTACCACATAATGTCATTACCGGAAGGATTTGAAGATGGTGGCGGATTATAAACCGGGGCAGTATCGGGAATATATGACGGGTATGTTTCCGGTCGAACCGGGACAGGTGTCGGTTCGACCGGTATAAGAGCTATATTTTTTTTCGTTTCATCCAGTATTTTCCCTGAAGTTACATAATTTGATACTTTTTTAAAATATTTCATGGCATCTTTATAATTTTTCTTCTCCAGAGAATCTTTGCCTTTTTGCAGATATATAATAGCCAGTTCGGTTTTTAACTCCTCTTTCTGTTTTCCTGTTAATTTTAACTGTAACCCTTTATTAAATATGTTTATAGCGCTGGAATAATCATTATTTGCCCTGTATGATTTTCCGAGACCTGCATAAGCTTCATAAAAGTTAGAATTTTTATTCAGAAGGATTTTATAATGTTCTATGGCCCTTGAATATAATGCTTTTTTATATAAAGCCTCTGCATATATATACTCTGCTTCCAGATTTTCCGGCTCTAATTTACCGATTATTTCTACCTCTGCCTGAGATCGTTCAAATCTCTCGTCATGTAAATAGATTATCAGCAAATTTTTATGAGCAGTAATATTATTATGTTGAACACTTAAAACTTTTAAGTATTCTTTTTCAGCGGCCTCATAGTTTTTCGTCTTCATAAAGTTTTCTGCTCTTTTCATATAAATAGAAGGAGCAATAAAAAAATAGTAAATACATGTTAATAATATAATAGGTAATAAGATTATGGATAATTTCAGGAGTTTTTTTCTGTTTATAGAGAGAATAACATCAGTGGCATTTTTTATGAAATAATCTTTCCAGGGATTTTCAATATGTTTATTCACTTTTATAGGCCGGAAAAACTCCTGTTTACTCTTTTTTTCTTTTTCTTCATAACTTTCATAGACTTTAAAATCTTTCTGAACTACAGGAGAAACACTTATATGTTGTTTACTTTTTTTTATATTCAATTCAGGAAAAAAATCTGATAAATCATATCCGTTATCTCCGGAGGAAGAACGAAGAGTTTTCAATAATTTCTGAAGTTCCGTTCTTATTTCTCTTACATCCTGATACCTGTCTTCTTTTTTGTTTTCCATACATTTAATTACAATATTGTCAAGTGTGGTAGATACGGGTTTCTTTCTCATGTTACCGGGAGGCACAAGAGTATTGTTACCCATAACTCTTTCAAGAGCATCGACAGGCGTGGTTCTGCTGATTAAAAAATATAATGTAGCTCCCATAGAATATATATCGCTTCTCTCATCGGTTTTACCCTTAAAGGAATATTGTTCAGGAGGTGAAAAACCGGGGGAAAAAGCTTTCGCCGTAGTTCTTGTAGCAGTATCAATAGGTTTCGAGATGCCAAAATCTATTAATTTAATTTCTCCGTCTCTTGTAAGCATTATATTCTGTGGTTTCAGATCACGGAATATTATCGGTTCCGGGTGGTAACTGTGAAGATAGTGAAGAAGATTTGCTATTTCAATTCCCCATTCAATAATCTGTATTTCAGGTATATCTTTATTTGAACTATTAATCAGAGTATTTAAATCTTTTCCGTCGATAAAATCCATTATTAAGTAGTGTCTGTCATTTTCACGAAAATAATCTTTGAAACGAGGAAGCTGGTAATGAGAAAGTTTTAGAAGTATAGATGCTTCAAAATGTATCTGTTTCATTAAAGTTTGATTTTTCTGGGGATCTGCATAGGAAATATTATATTCTTTTATGGCCCACTTGCTCCCGTCCTGTATATCCTCTCCGAGATATACAGCCGAAAATCCGCCTTCGCCAAGTTTTTCCAAGACTTTATAACGTTTTTTTAAAATTACACCGTCTGACGTGGACATAAAATTAAATAAAATATTATCCTTTTATTTGAGGTAATACCAGATGGCTATCAAGTTTATCATTATAAATTCCATTACTTTACCGGCCTGGCGCTCTTCCAGAAAAATCTAAACTGGAACATCCATACTGGTTAAAGCTTACATCATGCAATTTTGCATGATATGTGATTGCATCCCCTTGTTTGACCGTGATATTTTTCTTCCATAGCACCGGACTGGCAAAGCGTTATAGTGATAGCCAAATGGTATAATATATAATTTATGTGATTTTTTTATATTATTATACCATTATGAGGTAAAAAAGACAAAGTTTTTTTAGATACTGTGGGAAGCAACATCCGGCATGAAAATAATTTTGTTATCCCCTGTTATTTAACAGATAAGATTTAAATGTATTCATATCATTGGCCATAAATATAGATTTTTTCTCTTTATTTAATACAGCCTGCAGCCTTTCAGGTAATTTTATCGGGATTTTTATGATCGGCTCAATAATATCCATAAATTTTGCCGGATGGGCTGTTTCCAGGAAAATCCTGTTGAAATTACCTTTATGTGTTTTTTCATATTCTTTAAGACCAAGATAACCTGTTGCACCATGGGGATCCAGTATATAGCCGGTTTTTTCATATAATTCAGAAATAACCCTGCATGTCTCCTCATCGGTAAAGCTGTATCCTTCAATATCTGTTCTGATTTTATTTATATCAGAATCATATAGTGAAAGGATTCTTGCAAAATTGCTCGGATTGCCTACATCCATAGCATTTGAAACGGTTTTTTTAGATGGTTTACATATAAATTGTCCTGTCTTTAAATAGTGAGGCACTATATCATTTATGTTTGTACTGGCAATAAATTTATGAACCGAAAGACCCATCTTCTTTGCTATAAGCCCTGCTGTAAGGTTCCCGAAATTGCCGCTCGGAACGGAAAATATTACCGGTCTGCCTTTTACCAGGGAAGAGGCATAAAAATAATAGAAACTCTGAGGAATTAACCGGGCAATATTAATGGAATTGGCAGATGTCAATGATAGTGTTTCCGTCAGTTCTTTATCCAGGAAAGCCTCTTTTACAAGTTTCTGACAGTCATCAAAGGTACCGTCTATTTCGATAGCTGTAATATTATTTCCGTGGGTAGTGAGCTGTTTTTCCTGTATGGAACTTACCTTCGCCGAAGGATACAAGATTATTACCTTTATGCCAGGTATGCTGAGAAATCCGCTGGCAACAGCAGAACCTGTATCACCTGATGTGGCAACAAGTATATAAATCTCCCTCTTCAGATTGCCTGCAAAATAAGACATTACCCTGGCCATAAATCTTGCTCCGAAATCTTTGAATGCCAGAGTCGGTCCGTGGAACAGTTCCATTACATAAAGATTTTCTTCCAGTTCCAGAAGAGGAGCGTCAAAATTTATGGCATCGTCTATAATGCCTCTGAGAACAGGTTCGGGAATCTCTCCTGCAAGTAAATGTCTGGCTACTTCAAAAGCAATATCCTGAAAAGATATTTTGTCTATTTTTGTAAAAAAATCAGACTCCATAAGAGGAATAAAGGAAGGCATAAATAAACCGTTATCTTCAGGCATGCCTTTAAAGAGCGCCTCCTGAAAGGTAACAGCTTTTATTTTTTTATTTGTGCTGTAAAAGGTTATCATATGTGCTTCCTCCCGTCACGGATAACGCGTTACCCGTCACTGCTCTATTATTTTCGGACCTTCTTTATTGATTTCTGAAATATAAACATGGCTCGGGATATTTATTTTATTAAAAACTTTTTTCATTGCTTTACCTGCTTCTTCCGCTGTCTCTCTGGAATTACAGAGGGCAAATATAGAGGGGCCCGATCCGGAAATACTGCATCCTAAAGCTCCTGACATCAATGCTGCATTTTTTACATCGTAGAATCGCGGTATTAATTTTGCACGACATGGTTCTATAATAACATCTTCAAGTGACCGGCCTGTCAGGTTATAATCACCGGTACATAAACCTGTAACAAGACCTGCCACATTTCCCAGTTGTTTTACGGCATCCTTCAGGGATATTTCAGACTTTAAAATGCTTCTTGCATATTCAGTGTTTATTTCAATCGATGGATGGATAACAGTACAGTATAGTTCCGGTATGGTCGGGATTTTTATAATATCCAGGGGGCTGTAGCTTCTTATGATTACAAATCCTCCCAGCAATGCAGGAGCTACATTGTCGGCATGACCTGTACCGCAGGCCACCCTTTCACTTTCAATGGCAAATGGAAGAAGTTCTTTTACTTCCAGAGGTTTACCGAGTAATATATTGGCTCCGAAGAGCGCTCCCGCCGCACTGGCAGCACTGGAACCAAGACCGCTGCTCAGAGGCATTTTTTTGTGTATTTCTATTTCAAAACCTTTATCTGATTTGATATAATCCAGGAAAGCCATTACGGATACGGCTGCAGTATTTTTCTCCGGTTCCATCGGCAGTCTGCCATCATCACCTGTAATTTTAGTAATAACTATGCCCCTTTTTTCTTTTAGCCTTAACAGTATTTCATCTCCCGGATTATTCAGGGCAAAACCGAATATGTCAAACCCGCATGCTACATTTGCAACAGTGGCGGGAGCAAATATTTTTATATATTTCATAAGTTTTATCCTTAATGCGTGATGCGTGGTGCCTCCGGGTACCGGGCGAACACAGGCAGGCACCCCTACCCTTCACTGATCCTGATGATATCCGCAAAAACTCCCGATGCAGTTACCTCTGCTCCTGCTCCCTGACCTTTTACCACAAGAGGTCTTTCCTTATATCTTTCTGTAGTAAAAGCTATTATATTATCACTTCCTGAGAGGGTGAAAAAAGGGTGGTTTCTGTCGATTTCTTTAAGAGAAATATTTCCTCTGTTATATTCCAGAGAGGAAATATATCTGAGAACTTTTTCTTTCTTTTCCGCTTCTCTTTTCATAATCTCAAAGTAATTATCTGATTTTTCTAACTTCTATCATAAATTCATCCACCGTTTTTGCTTCCCGGCAGTCTTCCGGCAAAAAACCTTCAATTTTAATATCTTCCAGTTCCATCGCCAGTCCCGTTTCTCTTGCCAGTATCAGGAGCTTTCTTGCACCATCAATGGAATTCAGATCGTCTCTCGGATCAGGTTCTGTAAATCCTTTATCTTTTGCTTCTTTTACAACTGTGCTGAATTTTCTGTCTCCTGTAAAATTATTGAAAATATAACTTAAAGTGCCTGATAAAATAGCTTCTATCTTTAAAATTTTATCTCCGCTTGCAATTAAATCTTTTAATGTGCTTATAACAGGCAGTGCTGCTCCTACATTTGTTTCATATAAATATTTTACTCCATATCTGGCGGCAGTGTCTTTCAACTCTTTAGCTTCTTTATAGCTTATATGTTTTACAGGAAAGGCCTTTTTGACTTTTTTCGGATCTGTAGTCATTATGCCATCTACATCTGTCCATATTTCTATTTCCTCTGCTCCAAGGGCCGATGCAAATATGGATGCACTGTAGTCAGACCCCCCCTTCCCAGGGTGGTAGTTTCATTATGTTCTGTGGAAGCAATAAAGCCTGTGATGATCTGCAGTTTTCTGTGAGACTGAAAATAGTCTTTTATAAGTGTATCTGTTAATTCCTGATTTACTTTTCCATTGCCAAAATTATTATCTGTTTTTATAACAGGCCTTGCATCCAGATATTCATTCTCAATATGAGCTGTCTGAAGAGCTTCACTTATTATAGAAGCGGAAAGCCTCTCTCCGAAGCTCATAATAAAGTCCAGTGTTCTCGGAGAAAGTTCTTTAATCAAATAGACTCCGTGAAGAACATTCCCGAGTTCCTGAAACATGTTATCTATAACAGAGAAGATGGAACCTGTATGTCCTGTTAATGTATCTGCCGTATTTATGTGCCTTTCCTTCAGACTTTTCAGCAGTTCTATATAGTTTATATCCCCTTTTTCAGCCATTTTGCCTGTTTCTATTAATCTGTCTGTTACACCGGCAAAGGCCGAAAAAACTGCACATATTTCTTCTTCTTTTTTTATATATCTTTCTAAAATATGGATTACCTGAAAAATTCTTTCCGGTGTTTCTACTGAAGTTCCGCCAAATTTTAATATTTTCATGACTTTTATTACCTCTTGATTGACGTAATACATAATGCGTAATGAGTGATCCGTGATTTGAATATTTTAGATATGTAGTCAGAGTTAAGTATATGAATGTCCTACCGTTAGATGTAATAAAACTGCAGGGGGAGCGATTATCAGGGATTGTAGAAAATAACCCTGTTAATTCGGCATCAGTTAAAATCAGGTGTGTTGGGTGTCGGGTGCCGGGTTATGAAGATAAAACCCAACACCCAAAAAATTGAAGAGATTATTTCTTTACAGTCTATTAATAATCGTTCCCCATGAGAAGAATTTAATCGAATCTGTTTATATCATTTGTTACTGCTACAATAAACTCCCACCTTATGAGAGTTATATAGGCTTCATCTTTTATAGTCTTTTTTATATAAAGGCCCAGTTCATCATGGCCTGCATAAAGACCGCTTATTGATCTTGACCTTTCAAATAATTCTGCATCTTCTGTGAGAAAAATCAGAATCGATCTGTTTCCTGCTTTTTCTATCATCATTTTACCAAATGCTATATCCATGGTGTCCCTCCTTAATCTCTGAAACATCAGTATTTTTATCTCCCTGAGGCAATTCTGCATCGGAAGAATTCTGATGTTTTTTAGCTAAAATTCTCTTCTTCCTTCCATAGCTTTAAGAAGAGTAGTCTTATCTGCATACTCTATATCTGACCCTACAGGCAGTCCGTACGCAAGCCTTGTAAGTCTGATTCCGAGGGGTTTTATTTCATGGGCAAGGTAAAGAGCAGTGGCGTCACCTTTTATGTCGTAATTGGTAGCAAGGATTACTTCTTTTGTAGAATATTCTTTTACCCTCTTTATCAGTTCTTTGATTTTCAGTTCCGAAGGGCCTATACCATCTATAGGTGATATAACACCGTGAAGCACATGGTATCGCCCTTTAAAGGAACCTGCTCTTTCCAGAGCTATCACGTCCTGACATTCTGCTACAACACACAGGATATTATCACTTCTCTTTTCATCCCTGCATATATAGCAGATTTCTCCTTCTGCTATATTAAAACATCTGCTGCAATAGCTTATTTTCTCTTTCACTTCCACTATGGCTTCTGCAAGTTTACATGCTTCGTCTTTAGGCTGTTTGAAGAGATAAAAAGCCAGCCTTTGAGCTGTTTTCGGCCCTACAGTAGGCAATTTTGTCAGCTCATTTATCAATTTTGTCATAGCAGGTATCTGTTGCATAGAATATTACATAAGACCCGGTATCTTAATTCCTCCTGTTAATTGAGACATTTTCTGTGCAGAAAGTTCCTGAGCTTTTTCCAGTGCTTTGTTTACTGCTACTACTACCAGATCTTCAAGCATCCCCATATCTTCAGGATCTACTACAGAGGGATCTATCTTTACACTGTGAAGTTTTAACTGTCCTGTTACAGTAGCTTTTACCATACCGCCGCCTGCAGATTCTTCTATCAGTTCCGTAGCAAGCTGATCCTGAATTTTCATCATATCATCCTGCATTTTCTTGATCTGATTCATCATTTTTTTTGGGTTCATCATAATTTGTTTCCTCCTTGTAAATCAGTGAGCAGTGACCGGTTACCAGTTATACCAATCTTTTTTGCTGAACACTGTAAATCTATTCACTGTTCACTTTTATTAATTTATTATCTTCTATATTTAGTGATCACTGATCACTGATCACTGTTATATAATAATTTCTCCTTCAAATAATTTTGTTACTTCGTCTATAGTGGGGCCTTCAGCTTCTCTTTTTCCCGGCTGTTTTTTAGGAACATTGTTTTCTTCACCAAAAAGGCTTATTTCCTGAACTTTTTTCTCCACTAATTTAGTTTTTAATGAAATTTGCTTCCCGAAGAATCTCTCCAGGGAATTTTCTATTTTGTTTTTATTGTCTTCTATGCGATCTCTGTAAAAAGAATGAGTAAAAGACAGAGTTAATATATTACCTTTTAATTCAGTTAATTCTCCCTGAATAAGAGGCTGGTATATAGGCACATTTTCCGCTTTAAACCTGTAAAGGAAATCTTCCCACCGTTTTTTTATCATATGAAAATCCAGGCCTTTTTCTGTCTTTTCTTCTACGGCAGAAGGCGGTATATATGGAGGTTCCTCTTCCAGAGCTGCTGCAAATATCTCTTCATCCGGAACTGGCAGGGAAGAGCTTATTTCTTCTTCCTGTTCCAGTAGTTCTTCAGGGGGAATAGTTTCTCTGTATGATTCCGCAACAGGCGGGACAGCAACGGGAATAGCCGGTGCGGATACTTCTGCTACGATATTTTTTCCCGGTCCATCCGGAGAAAATTCTCTGCCTGTTTCCGGCAGAACCTGTTTGATTACCCGGTCAGTTTCGAGTTTTTCAGAGAATTCTCTAGCTGTTTCCGGCAGAACCTGTTTGATTACCCGGTCAGTTTCGAGTTTTTCACGAAGTTCTCTGCCTGTTTCCGGCAGAACCTGATTTGTATGTATAATTTCAGGTAATCTTTTAATTTTTTCTTCCAGTTCTGCCAGTCTTTCTTCCATAACATCAGGTGATCTGTCGGCAGATCTGTGGCACATACGGAGGAATGTTATCTCAATCTGTGTATGCCACTGAGTATCCCATGTCAATTGATATTTTAAATCTGTAAGCAGCTTTAACATATTCATTATTTTCGGAACAGTTATATTTTTTGCCTGATTCTCCATTTTTTTTATGGAATCAGGTATTCTGTCTACAAGTCCCTTCTGGGAAGGACATATTTTAATTACAAGGAGATCCCTGAAATATTTTATAAATTCTTTTATGATCTGGTTTATATCCTTGCCTTCTTCTATCAAAGCTCTTGTCAGTGTAAGAATGGTTCCTCCATCCTGTTTTATTACACAGTCTGCAAGGTCTAATAAAATTTTTTCACTCAAATTGCCAAGGACCATTTCCGCATCAGATAATTTTATATCTCTTCCTGAGAAAGATATGACCTGATCCAGCATACTCAGAGCATCACGAAGAGAACCTTCGGAACTTCCCGCTATTAATTTTAATACTGAATCTTCTATCTTTAAATTTTCTTTGTTTGAAATATCTTTAAGATGATTTATCGTATCATTAATGGAGATTCTTCTGAAATCAAAACGCTGACACCGGGATAATATAGTTGGTAAAAGTTTATGAGGTTCTGTCGTAGCCAGGACAAATATAACATGTTTCGGAGGTTCTTCAAGTGTTTTAAGAAGTGCATTGAAGGCTTCTTTTGTCAACATATGGACTTCGTCTACTATATATACTTTATATCTCCCTTTTGTAGGTGCGTATTTAACCTTTTCTCTCAGTTCCCTTATTTCATTTATTCCTCTGTTTGAAGCACCATCTATTTCTATTACATCAAGAGCTGAACCGTTAGAAATCTGCATGCATGTTTCACATCTGTTACATGGTTCAGGAGTCGGCCCTTTTTCACAGTTCAGTGCTTTGGCAAGTATTCGTGCAGTACTGGTTTTCCCCGTGCCTCTCGGACCGCAGAACAGATAGGCATGGGTTATTCTCTCATGATCAATAGCATTTTTTACGGTTTTTGTAACGTGAACCTGACCTACGATTTCGTCAAAGTTCTGAGATCGCCATTTCCGGTATAATGAAAGAAAAGACACTTCTACCACCTGATTTTCTTTTTCTGAATTTCCCCTGATTAAAGCTTATAAATTCGACTTAAATATATAAAGTCCTTTTACAGAATTTTTCAGAAATTTTATAAAGGATTTTTTCTTTGTATAAAAGAATAATTTATATAGATATTATAAAATTTGAAAGATAAATTAAATACTTATTACCACTTCAGGTAAAAGAGTCCGGAAAACTATGAATAGTGAGTAGTGATACTCACTAACAACCATGACCGGTTCGGTTACAACGAATTATGAGAAGCTGTTCCTCCCGTCACGCGTTACTCGTTATGCGTTACGATTCTCATATAAATAATTCATAAATAGTTACTAACAGGCATGACCGGAGCGGTCACAACCAGATATGAAAATTAACAGAGAGTGAAGCATAAGACTTCATCATTTTCATATAAATTCCTGTTGTGGTAATTATGTAAATTAAGAGGTGACATCATTGAAAGTAAATCCATATATATTCAGAGAATATGATATTCGTGGAGTTGTTAAAGAAGATTTTTCGAAAGATCTTATTGTAAATCTCGGTAAAGCTCTGGGAACTTTTTACAGTAATCATGGTGTTAAAGACATAACCGTTGGTAGAGATTGCCGCCTGAGTTCCTCCTCTCTCCATGACTGGCTCCTTACAGGTCTTCTGTCTTCAGGCATAAATGTCATAGATACAGGGCTATGTCATACCCCTCTCCTTTATTTTTCTCTTTTTCATCTTTCTGTCGGAGGAGGAGTGATGATAACAGGAAGTCATAATCCTCCCGATAATAACGGATTTAAAATATGCCTGGGGAAGAGTACTATTCATGGCAAAGAAATACAGGCATTGAGAAAAATAATGGAAGAAGAATCTTTTGTTTCAGGAACAGGCTCGGTCAGAGACATGGATCTTAAAGAAATTTATAAAGAAGAGGTTTTTTCCAGGCTGAATAGGGGGGACAGAACTGTTAAAGCAGTTATAGATGCAGGAAACGGTACAGGCGGACTTTTCGCACCTGATATATACAGAAAAATGGGAATGGAAGTAATAGAACTTTACTGTAACCCTGACGGGAATTTTCCTCATCACCATCCTGATCCTACTGTGGAAGATTATATGAAAGATCTGATTGAAAGAGTCAGGGAAGAAGGGGCAGACCTGGGTATTGCCTTTGACGGAGATGCAGACAGGATTGGCGTAATAAATGACAGAGGGAAAATTATCTGGGGTGATCAGTTAATGATTCTTTTTTCCAGAGAAATTTTAAAGGAACATCCCGGTGCATCTTTTATTTCCGAAGTTAAATGCTCTCAGACCCTCTTTGATGATATAGAACATCATGGTGGACGTGCCATCATGTGGAAGGTAGGCCATTCCCTTATAAAAAAGAAACTTGCAGAAGAGGGAGCGCTTCTGGCAGGGGAGATGAGCGGACACATATTTTTTGCCCACAGATATTTCGGCTTTGACGATGCCGTTTATTCAGGGGGAAGACTTCTGGAAATACTTTCTAAAACAGATAAATCTCTTTCTGAGTTACTTTCAGATATTCCGGCAACTGTAAATACTCCTGAAATAAGATTTCCCTGTTCTGATGAGATAAAATTTGAAGTTGTAAAAAAAGTGGTAGAATATTTCAAGGAAAAACATAAAGTGGTGGATATAGATGGCGCAAGGGTAATTTTCCCTGAAGGATGGGCTCTTGTGAGAGCTTCAAATACGCAGCCTGTTATTGTAATGAGGTTTGAAGCTGGTACCGGAGAAGAACTTGCTAAAATAAGAAGAACTGTGGAAGAAATACTGGAAAAAATGATGAATAGAAAAGATTTTTCTTTATAAAGTTTTTTCTTCCGTTATAAAATATACATTACGACTATTTAAATACTATGTTGATGATAATTTCCTAATATGAAGTGAAAATATTTGATCCATGAAAAACACTATGATATAATAAACATATTATGATATCACCTGTACTTATGAACTTTATAAATATCCCATTTGAGGAAATAGATAGAGGAATTGTTGATGTTCTTGGCAATATTGCCCTTCAGAGCGGTGCCGTAAAGGCTTCTGTTTTTTTGTTTTCAGAAGATTTAAAAACTGTAACAGGGAGTTATGAATGGTGGAAAGAAGAAAACCATCCCTCTCTTTCTCTTAATAATTCTACAGATTTTTTTTCCGGTTATTTTGATGTATGGAAAAATTTTGAAACACTTCTTGTATCATCACCTTTTGACATAAATAAATGGCCGGGAACAGCTTTTGCTTCCATTCTTTTCATACCTATGATTTTTAGAGGAAAACTTTATGGTGCCATGGGTTTTTATAAAAAAGAACAGACAGAATGGCCTGATGATGCAGTTGGTTTGCTGGAATGTATGGCACCTCCTGTAATTAATGCCATTGAGAGAAAAAAAACAGAAGAACGTCTCAGAGATAGTGAGGAAAAATACAGAAATCTTTATCATTATGCCAGTGTAGGGCTCTTTGAAACCTCTATGGAGGAAGCAAAAATAATAGCCTGTAATAAACTATACTGCCAGATGGCAGGTTTTAATTCTGTAGAGGAAGCTATAAACCAGGATGTGCTTCAGTTCTATACAGTTCCCGCCCATAGAGAAGAAATAAAGAAAATATTAAAGGAAAAGGGTTATATAGAAAATTATGTAACTCAATTCAGAAATAAACTGACAGGTAAAAAGTTCTGGGCAGAATTCTCTGCCATAGTTAATCATGACCGAAATGTTATAGAAGGAACAATTATTGATATAACAAAAAGGAAAGAAACAGAAGAGGCTTTGATATTTAGCAGGTTTGCTATGGATAATGCAAGAGATGCCGTATATCTGGTTGACTCGGAAAGTAAATTTGTAT
>DAIOEN010000069.1:0-31776 GCA_036746235.1 Vulcanimicrobiota bacterium
TTTCATACCTGGAATGTAATTTATAACCTCTATATAAACTTCTCTGAACATTATGCTCCTGTTCCACAGAATAGTACCTCTTTAACAGTAATTTTTTTTAAATCGTACCCCTGGTTATAAAAAAGCCATATCATATTTACAATTGTAACGCGTGACGCGTAATGCGTAACGCGAGGACAATAACCATTACCTTAGTACCGCTCCAAATAAATTGGTATCCAATATTAGTAGCTGTTGTCATCCCCGCGAAAGCGGGGATCCATAAGCCTTTTCTCTGGATTCCCGCTTTCGCGGGAATGACAGATTAGAAACTTTTTGGGCACTATTTTACCTGTCTCGGTACTTAGAGTTAAGATTTCATTTCAGAGTAACGTTCCCATGCTCTTTTTATTTCCTGATAATATTTAAATACTGATTTATGCCAGTTAAGATCATTACACCATCCGGCCCTGTTTACAGCTATTATCTGATTGGCTACAGGAGCATCCTCATCTGTTTCCTCATTTTCCCTTAATTGACTGAAAAGTTTTGCTCCTTCAATAATCTGTTCTTCAGGCCCTTCAATATCTTCTATACCCATAAGTCCGTCCAGACCTGCACCTTTTTTCCCATATTCAGTTTCAGTAGCAGCAATGGCAAGTAGTATAAAAGGTTCAACATTATGGTCATTGCCACAGTCAGACATAATCTCTCCAAGAGAAAGTTTAGCTCCGGGAGATTTTTTTATTCTGAGCCAGTCATTTATAAAATCACCTGTAAGATCACCGGAATCAGAATGTCTCCTTCCTCTGGCAACTCCTTTAACCCTCACGTCACCTGCCGTTCTTGTATTCATTCCGGTTTTGCTGACAGATGAAGTAGATGAGCTCTCGGAAACTTCACTATCTTCTTCCACTTCTGTATCGTCAGAAGCCACTTTTCTACCAACAGTTGTCTTTCTTTCCTTTGAGCCTGTCTTAAGGAATCCACCGACCAGTGCACCTCCATGCTGTGCAGATGCTTCTTTTCCCCCTTCTGTTGCCTCTCCGTCTCCACCGCCTACAAATTTATCTTCACTTTTTGATTTCGATTCGTCAGATTTTTGAGTCTTACCGCCTGTCAGACCTGACAGTCCCGTTGACTTCTGCATCTGCTGTTGATGAACAGCAACTTTACCTGGCTGCGTGTAATAATGCTGTTGTTTTTCAATACCACCGCCCATTCCGCTGCCCATATACTTCACCACCCCTGTTATAAATCACGACGCGTGACGCGTGACGCGTGACGCGAGGATATTATGAAGTAAAAATTATTTTTTATAAAAAAGAGATTTATTATGAGTATACTAGAATTGTTGGATATTTGCAAGGGTATAAAAAAACGCTATCTTGACTAATGGCAGCCAATGTTCTAATATAAAGAGGTTATGATAAAAATTGCAGCCATACAGATGGATATAGTTCCTGGAAATAAAGAAAAAAATTTATCTACTGCTATAAATAAAATTAAAGAAGCTGTTAATCACAGGGCACATATAATATGTCTTTCCGAACTGTTTAATACAGGTTATATACCTGAAGAAATGCATAATCTGGCAGAAGAAAAAGGAGAAACGATAAAACTATTGATGTCAACTGCCAGAGAATATAATGTGAATATTCTGGCAGGAACTATAGCTGAAAAAGACACATCCAATGTCTTTAATAAAAGCTATATTATTAATTCGAAAGGACATATTGCCGGCTATTACTGCAAAACCCATCTCTTCCCCCTTATGGGAGAAGATAGATGTTTTAATCATGGTAACAGTATATCAGTAGTAAAACTTGAAGAATGTAGAATCGGACCAATGATATGTTATGATATTCGTTTTCCTGAAATAGCAAGAACCCTTGCTCTTAAAGGGGCTGACTTATTATCTATCCCGGCAGCTTTTCCCAGACCCCGTCTCAATCACTGGAGAATTTTACTTCAGGCCAGGGCTGTAGAGAATCAACTCTATGTAGTAGCTGTAAACAGAGTCGGTTCTGACAGAACAGGTAATTATTTCGGCCATTCAATGATAATTGATCCCTGGGGAGAAATACTTTCTGAGGCCGGAGAAGGAGAAGAAGTCATATATGGAGAAATTGAAATAAATACAATAAATAAAGTAAGAAAGAAAATACCATGTTTTCAGGATAGACGTAAAGATCTATATGAAATGAAGACTGAAAATGACAGGTAATTTTCCGTAGAATGGCAAAAGAAATTTATTATAGAATATTCAGAGTGAATAGTAAAAAGTGAAAAGTGAATAGAATAAGATATTACTTACCATTCACTAATCAGTGAAAGAGAGTTGACGTTTTTTGAGGATGAGAAAAGTACTACCGGAACTGGTAGAAATGATGGAAAAAAAAGTACCCTATGCATATGCAATGACTGACTATCATAGAGGTGTAACAATAAGGAAAGACAAGCAGGGAGTTTATGTTAACGAAATACCTGCCATAAATGGTGTAGTATTCAGTGCCTTTAACGGAGAATTCTTCGAAGAAGCATCTGTAACAAACTGCTCACAGGATAATCTCTATAATACCGTAAAAGATCTTTTAGAAAGAATAACGGTAAGAAATACAGACATGGTTATAGATCCCGGTCCGGGAGGATACAGGGAATTTTATACAAAGACTATTATAGCTCCAATGCAGGTAGAATTATCGGAAAAAATAGAGATAGTAGAAGATCTGCAGGACAGGCTTCTCAGGCTGGATCCAAGGGTAGTTAATGCATGGGTAGCTTATAAAGAACAGGTTAAGGATCAAATATTTGTAAACAGATATAAAAATTTTACTCAAACAATTATAAGAGGCAGTGTAGTATTATCTCTTTTCATGTCTGATGGCAACAAAGTTGTTAATAATATGGAGATTTTAGGCAGAACACAGGGAGTAGAACTCTTGAAAAATATTGACAATTCCTTGCTGGAGAGGATAAAAAAAGAAACAATAGAAATGCTGGGGGCCACAAAAATTGAACCTGGTTATTATGATGTAATAACATGCCCCGATGTAAGCGGAATAATAGCCCATGAAACATTCGGTCATGGAGTTGAAATGGATCTTTATCTTAAAGATGGAGCGCTGGCACAACAATACATAGGTAAAAAACTTGCTCCAGAATATGTAAATATTATAGATGATCCCACTCTGGAAGGAGAGTATGGCTGTTATTTCTTTGATGACGAAGGAGAACTTGCAAAACCCACTTATATCATAGAAAACGGCGTATTTAAAAGAGGTATTTCTGATTTTTACACCTCTCTCTATTTACCACACCTTCCCAGAACTGCCAATGGCCGCAGGGAAAGTGTGGCCAGAAAACCATATGCCAGAATGTCCAATACATTTTTTGTTCCCGGAAAATATACACTTGAAGAAATAATTGAAAGTACAGATAATGGTATCTTTATGGATAACGGTTATTTTGGCATGGAAGACCCGAAAGGCTGGGGATTACAGGTTAATTCCAGAATAGGAAGGGAGATAAAGGGCGGTAAATATACAGGGAAAGTCTTTTCTCCTATAACAATGACAGGTTTCGTTCCCGATTTGCTCAAAGAAATTTCTCATGTAGGAAATACCTTTGGCAGTATTCCCGGTACCTGTGCCAAAAGATATAAAGAAGATGTAATAGTTTCCATAGGGGGAGCACATATTAAAACAAAAGCAAGACTGGGTTAAGAAAATCTGTCCTCCCGTAACGCGTCACGCGTCACGCGTCACGATTCTTATATTAATTGATAGCTGACAGCTAATAACTAATAAAAAGCGAGGTTAATTTAATTGGATATAGACTTGAAGAAAAAATTAAACAGTACAGAAGGCATTTATGCCTGGCAGTACAGAATAAAAAAAGATGAATCATATCAGTTGTATTTAGCAAAGGAAAAAACCGAATATGTAAGGAAGGTTCAAACAGAACAGATTGAAGTTACTATTTACAGGCAACTGAGTGACAATAAATTAGGGGAAGCTATTTTTTATTTTACACCTGTAGAAGAATTTCAAATTGATGAAAAACTTGAAAAAGCTCTCTATGTAGCATCTCTTGCAGCGCAGAAACCATATGAAGTTCCCGACGCCGCTCTGTATAAAACAGTTGATGTTCTTGACAAAGAGGTTCTTAAAAAACCGGAAGCAATTCTGCAAAAATTCAGAGAAAGAGTGATAGCTGCAGTAAGGAGAGAACCGGGAGTAGAACTTTCCAGCAGTGAATGTTATATATCAAAACAATCAATATCATTTGAAAACAGCAAAGGCTGTTCCGGAAACATGTTAAAAAGCTTAATTTCCTGGGATTTCGTTCTTCTGGCAGGAGATAATCTCCAGTCGGAAAGCTGGTATGAAGGTAGTTGCTGTAATTACTCTCAACTAAACATAGAAAATAAAATAAGTGAATATGCAAACTATGCAAGAGATAATGTGAAAACCTCTCTTCCTAAAAGCAGCAATACTGCTATAATAGTAAATGCAAAACCTCTTATGCCTTTGTTTGAAACGTTAATCGCTCACTCCTCTGCCAGGTTTATCTATGAGAATATCTCATCTTTCAAAAAAGGGAAAGATATATTCAGAGGGAATAAACTGCTCGGAGAAGAATTAAATATGACTTCCAACCCTTTAATGCCATATGGTCTGAGAAGTGCACCTTTTGATAGTGACGGAGTGCCGTCGGACAGAATTGAAATTATAAAACATGGAAAACTGGAAAATATATGGTCTACAAAAAGATATGCAGATTATCTGGATGTTACTCCTACCGGTAAATTCAGTAATATAGAAATAAGCCCCGGGAAATACAGTATGGAAAAGTTACTCAAAGCAAAAGATAAACCTGTTTATCACATAATAATGTTTTCTTTTCTCAATCCTGATCTGGTGTCAGGAGACTTTGCTACGGAAATACGTTTTGGATATGAAATTCAGCCTTCGGGAAAGATAACACCGGTAAAAGGAGGTTCTGTTACAGGTAATATATTTGAAATGCTGGCTCATACATATTTTTCGAAAGAAAGTGCCGTAGAAGGGTACTATTCCGGTCCCAGTGCCATAAGATTTGAATCGGCACGTATATCAGGCACTTAAATAGGAGTTATAATAATTATGGATGTCTATGTAAACAGTAATTGCACACCGGTCATAGTGGTTTACCCGAAAGAAGAAGCTATTCTGATGGGAAGTCTCTCTTCGGATCATCTTATTGAAATCTGTTCAGATAAGAATAATTTTACGGATAAAATCAGGCTGGTCAGACCTGACCTGGTAATCATAAATGCAAATATTTCAGAAACAATAGATATTCTGAATGAAAATACAGATTTACATAATATACCGGTTATAGTAATCACAAACTCTAATGAAGATATTATAAAAGATTACCTGGACAGAGGGACTGTAGATATTTGTTTACCGGCACCTGTAAATTCTTCAGATCTGTTACAATCTATCAAAATTCTATTACACCTCAAAAGAACTCAGAAGGAGCTCTTTGCCAGAGAAAAAGAAAATTTAGAACTAAAAACATTTCGTGAAGATATATTAAGGATTATAATTCATGATATGGGGAACAGTATAAGTGGTGTTGTAGGCAGTATAGATTTATTAAAACTCTCGAATGACAACTTTACGGAAAAACAATTAAAGCATCTTGTAAGAGCAGGTGAAAGTGCAAAAGAGCTGTTACAGATAATTAAAAATATAGGAGATATCAGCCAGTTCGATGAAGACAGCCGTATATATGAATTAAAGAACATTGATATAAGTCGCCTTTTACATCAAATAAAAAACGAACTGGATGATTTTTTTACATACAATAAAAGAAAACTTGTAATTGAAATTCCGGAAAAAATACCAGGAGTAAAAGTTCACGAAGAACTTTTAAAGAGATTGATAGAATCTCTTTTAAATAATGCAATAAAAAACACGTCAGCCATGGGACAGGTTACAGTAAGAATAAACCTTTCAGAAGACAGATCATGTCTGGAAGTAAGGGTAATAGACCCGGGAAGATCCTTACCGGAAGAATATAGAAAGAAAATATTTAAATTTTACGGCCAGTTAGAAATTTTTGATGCAGGCTACAGATTTGGAAGAGGATTTTCTATGACCTTCTGCAAATTTGCAGTGGAAAAAATGGGGGGACAGATCTGGATGGAACCTTCAAGTGGGGAAAGAGGCAATATTATTGTATTTACATTACCTCTTGCCTGATACAGAATGAAATTATTTATCAATATCTGTGAAAAATACAGAATAATCTGGAGATTAATAACAATATTTTATGGAATTCTTATTTTATTTTTATGTACCACAGGAATAGAAAATCTTCCTAAAGGTATATTTTTCTTTGATTATATAGATGTAATATACCATTTCAGTGGTTTCTGTCTTTTCAGTATTCTTTTAAGAGGATTCTTCTATACTTATAATAAAGAGGAATCGTTCAAACTGACTATTTTATTCGGGCTCATATGGGCTATTATATGTGAAACACTTCAAATCTTTGTCCCTACAAGAAGTTTTACAATAGCAGATCTACTGGCAAACTGCGGCGGTATAATAATTGTGCAGGTTATAATCTGTCAGTCCTATAAGAAAAATTTTGCTCCTTCTACTGAGTAGTGATTGCTAATTTTAGTGAGTGGTGAGTAGTGAGTAGTGAGTGGAAAAAGGTAAACGTTACTCACTACTCACTACTCAAGGAAATTTAATCATTTATTCCTCTGGTAATATGTTTCTCGTCCTTCATATCTCCTTTCATATTCTGTGCTATAGCTCTGAAAGGCTCAAAAATATCTATGGGTACAGGGAACAGTATGGTAGAATTTTTCTCAATTGATATTTCTGTAAGAGTCTGAAGGAATCTGAGTTGTAACGTAGCAGGTTCGGAAGCAATTATTTTGGCAGCCTGTGCCAGTTGTTTCGATGCCTCAAATTCACCTGAAGCATGAATAATCTTTGCTCTTTTTTCACGTTCTGCTTCTGCCTGTTTTGCCATAGCTCTCTGCATACTCTGAGGCAATTCAACATCTTTTACTTCCACTGTGCTGACTTTAATACCCCATGGTTCAGTCTGCTCATCAATTATATGCTGAAGTTCCTGATTTATTTTTTCCCTGCGCGATAATACTTCATCTAACTCTACCTGTCCGAGTATGCTCCTGAGGGTAGTCTGAGCAATCTGAGAGGTTGCTCTTATAAAGTCAAGAACATTTACGACGGATTTACATGGATCAAATACTTTAAAATATACAACGGCATTCACTTTTATGGTAACATTATCTTTGGTTATAACTTCCTGTGCCGGTACATCCATTGTAATAACACGAATATCCACTTTTCTCATAGTATCAATAAACGGAATAAGCAAAATAAGGCCGGGCCCTTTTGCTCCTACAAGTCTTCCAAGTCTGAATACGACAGCTCTTTCATATTCATTTACAATCCTTATGGCAGATGTAATAATAGATATAAATGCGATAATAACAATAATAATTAAAGGTGCACCGCAGGCAAAAATTTTGTCCATTACAAAATCATCCTTTCTTTATTTAAATTTTTTTCACAAGTTATAATTGGGTTTTAGGTGTCCGGATGGGCACAACGAAGAATGAAAACTTAGGAATTGTCAGGAAATAACTGCATCATATTTACAGTTTATATCGTGACGCGTAACGCGTAACGCGTGACGCGAGGAAAGAGACAATTAATAAAATTCTATTCCTAACCGTTCTAATAATTTGCCAGAATTATTTTTCTTACAGTCCTTATCTTCTCTTCACCCTTCACCCTTCACTCTTCACTTTTCACTTTTCACTCTCCACTCTTCACTCTTCTCATATAAATATATAAAAATCTCACCTGCCTTTACTACTTATTTTCACAGGGTTCAACATAGACGGTCAAACCTTCTACCTTTTTAACAACAACCTCTTCCCCTTCTTTCACATATCTTCCTGCAGTTACTGCACGCCACAGGGCACCATCAAGCATGATCTGTCCTTTCGGCTCAAGAGGATTTTTTACAATTCCCTTCTGTCCTGCAAGTCCTTCTACTCCAGTAGTAACTTTCTTTTTATGGCTTCTGAGAACTGTAGTTATTATAAATACAAAAAATACGGTAGTCGTTCCCACTACCCCGAGAATAATACTCCACGAAACCTGGTAAAATGGCAGATCAGAATTAAAAAGAAAGATAGAACCTAAAATCATTGAAATTATTCCTCCTGCAGTAAGAATTCCATGAGTAGGTGCTTTAATATCTATTATAAAAAGAATAAAGGCAAATACTAACAGTGCAAGACCTGCATAATTTACAGGCAGGGTTCCCAGGGCAAAAAAAGCAAGGATAATACATATGCCTCCGACTACACCGGGAAATATGGACATAGGACTTGCCAGTTCATAAATCAAACCGTACGTTCCCAGTATGATTAATATATAAGCCACATTGGGATTGCTCAGAACATTAAGGAATTTTTCAGTAATACTCATAGGTATTTCCTTTATTATGGCACCGGAAGTTTTCAGAAAAACTGTTCCTTTTACCGTTTCAATCTTTAAACCGTCAATACTTTTCAGTAATTCTGTCAGATTAGCCGCTACAAGGTCTACAACCTTCAGTTGCAGCGCTTCTTTCTCTGTTGCGGAAACACTTTCCCTGACAGCTTTTTCTGCCCATTCCATATTTCTTCCTTTTTTATCTGCCGTTGTTTTTATCAGAGCCACAGAATCATTTGTTATCTTTTCTTTCATTTCCTTTGACATCTGCTGCTCACCGTTTTCACCTATCATAACAGGATGGGCTGCTCCTATATTTGTATTTGGCGCCATAGCCGCCACATGAGCGGAAAGTGTTATAAACACCCCTGCAGACGTAGCACTGGCCCCGCCGGGAGACACATAAACAACAACAGGTATTTCGGAATTAATAATTTTCTGCATTATGTCTTTCATTGAATCCATAAGGCCGCCAGGTGTGTCCATTTCCACGACAAGACACATGGCATCATTCGCTTTTGCCTCATTCAGAGCTCTTTTAAAATAAGTATCCGTAACGGGTCCTATAGGGCCTTTCATCTTCATTACATATACGGAACCACTGTCTTTTGCAGAAACAGATATGGATAAAAGCAATATAATAATAAAGAAAATCAAAAGCTTTTTTATAAAAAACCCTCCTTTCAGATTTCAATAAGGACATACACACTGAGGTGAGCATAAATGATACATACATGCTCTCATGACCTGTAACGCGTGACGGGAGGCAAACCTTTATTGTATATTTATGCTCAGGTCAGTAAATAATAAATATCTTATCTATGATATAATTATAACAAATTATACGGACAAAATTCACAAAAAAATAAATAAATATTTTTCGGAAAATTCATTTTTTTTGACTCTTCTATTATAGAGGGATATTTTAGAGAATAAATTATTTAGATAAGTTGCTTCTACATAATTTTCATCTAAAGCCTTATTTTACGCCATTAAAAATGAAAATTCCTATACCCTTAAATTACTGATATGATAAAGAATATAACAAAAATAAGTGAAGCAGAAATTATAGAAATAATAAAAAAGAGCCATGAAGCAAAAGATAAAATAATGGAGTTTTATCTCAAGCCATTGGAAAAATTTCTGAATACCATAGTGGACTGTAATACAGGTGAAGAAATTGCAAAAAGAGTAATGGAAAGTGCTCTGTCAAGCAATCTTCACAGGCCCTATTTTTCATCTTTTGATGTATGGCTTCTTACATGGCTCCAGGATCATCTGGTAGGGTATAAAATTTCAAAACATGAATTTTTCTCATATTTCGAATCCCTGGAATTGAAAGAAGAAAGATTATTATTAAACAATCTTTTAAGAGGTGAAGAAGCAGCGACAGAACTTTACCGGAGATATTCAAAGTTTGTAATAACAAAAATAATTAATTCAGGTATTAATATGAAAGAAGTAGAAGATTTGCTACAGGAAATTTTTCATATAGCCTTTTCACATATTTCCCGGTTGAGAGATACGGGATCTTTTAAATGCTGGCTGGGAAAAATTTCCAGTAATTATGCTTATAAAATAAGGGAAAAAACAAAAAAGATGGGAGAAATATCTCTGGATTCTCTGGAACTGGATAATTTAGTTGCAGATTGTGAAGATAACAATCCTGTGAATAAAACACTCAGAGAGGAAGAAATTAATGTTCTTAAAGAAGGGTTATCATCACTGGAAGAAAAGTATAAAAAGGCAATATTTCTGAAATATTTTAAAGATAAAGATTATAAAGAAATAGCACAGATAGAAGGTATAAATATTAAATCTGCCTACAGAAGAGTTTGTTACGGTATAAAAAAGCTGAGAGACTCTCTTATATCAATCGGCAAAAACTGATCCGATAGAATCAGTCAGGAGGTGTTTTATATGGGGTGTCCGGATACTGACACAATCTACAGTTATATACTTGAAGAGATAACAGGAGAAAAGAAAAAAACCATTCAAAAGCATATAGAGGAATGTCATATATGTCAGACAAGGCTCATTGAACTCAGAAAAGATATAGATAAAATAGAAATATTTTTAAAGAATTACACATGGGAGACTTTAAATAATAATAGAAATGACAGTTCTTCCAGGTTAAATAAAAAAGAAATAAAAGATATTAACCATCTGAGCAGTGCGACTTCCTCTGCATATTCAGAAAAAAAATGGAAGATAGTGAAAAACCAGATAATGAGTATATATTTCCTCCTGTGGAAAAATATATTTTTCCGGTACAGGATAAGAAAAAAACTTATATTTGCCTTTACGGCTATAATGATAATTTTATTTATTCCAGTGGTTTTAACAATTTTTACCGATGAAAAGGCAACATATATAAAATACAGCATTGAATCAACAATTTACCCCGCCGATCCTGTTCCTGTTTATAATCTTGGCCTTATCACAAGGGAAAAAGATCCACGGGAAGCAAAAAAATTAATAGAGAAAGCCTATCTTCTGGATCATAACTATGCAGTTTCTTATTATGATTTCGGCAAAACTTCCATTCCCGAATTAAAAAAAATCGTAATTTTATCTAACTGCCATAACGACTATATAACACAGGGCATGTCTTTCTCCGTAAAAGATAAATTATCCCTTATAAAAACCCTGAGCCCTGTATCAGGAGATTTATGGGATGAAATCAACAATCAAAAAAACATGGAAGAAGCCTGTAAAACTGCAGCCAGACTCGGAGGGAAATATCTTTTATTTCTGAATAATCTATACTTAAATAAAAATCAATGGAACCTGGACTACAGTCTCATAGAAATTGTGGGGAAAAAAGTAATAGCGAGCGGTATACTTGTATCTCCGTCAATAGTGCAGCTCCAGATTAATCTCGTCGTAGAAGTTGCCAGAACTATTACCGGCAATCTGACAGAAATGGAAGAAAAAATATTAAAAAAACCGCCCTGCAATGCTGAAACTTTTAAGCTTTATCTGGAAGGTAAAGGCCATTATTACAGATATGTAGAGGAAGACAACAGAACAGCAATAAAGCTTTTTCGGAAAGCAATAACGTTAGAACCCGATTTTGCTCCTGCCTATGCCGCTCTCGCAGATTCTTTAACACAGCAGTACGGACTCTTTAACGACAGAAAAGAAAATTTAATAAAAGAAGCCATAGAATATGCAAAAAAAGCACTTTCCATAGATCCGTCACTTGCGGAAGGCTATAAAAGCCTGGGACTATCTTTCAGCTATCTCGGTAACAGAAAAGAAGGAATAAAAGAATATGAAAAAGCACTTTTAATAAATGAAAATTATACGGAAGTATACATAAATCTTGCCATGTTGTTCCTCAATGAAAGAGATTTCGATAAAGCCTTCACCATGCTCCAGAAGGCAGTTAAAACCAATTCGTTTTCTTCTGAAGCACATAAAGAACTTGCCAATTATTACCTTATAAAGAGAAATTATAAAAATGCCATAAAAGAATATGAAACAGCCATAGACGCAGGATTTATTAACAGACACAGCCTTTTTCAGAGTTATAGCAATATAGCTCTCTGCTATAAACTCGAAGGAAAACAGGAAAAGGCCATCTTCTTTCTGGAAAAAGCACTTTCAGTAAATCCAGATAAAGGAATAACCTGTTTTGAACTGGGCGAAATATTTAACAGTGCAGGTAAAGAAGAAAAAGCCATAAAATATTACAGAGATTATTTAAAGATTGAGCCGGACGGCAAATTCAGTATCAGAGTAAAAACAACATTAAAACTTCTGGAAGATAAAAAAGGAAAAATAGAAGGACTTGTAACGGACAGGTCAGGAGAAAATCCTGCCGGTCTGAAGGTTATATATAGAAAAAAATCTCCTCTCCCGGAAGAATTTATTTCAATTACAGATAAAAGAGGTTTTTATACCATTACTCTTCCTGCCGGACGTTATAATTGTTCAGAAGTTAGAAGACATAAAAAATCCGTCGTGCTGAAAAAGGCTTATGAAGTAAAGGTAATACCGGGACATGTACAGAATATGGATATATACGTAAACTGATTATTATCCCTCACAATAACTTTTATACCTTCAATCACAACTTATGAAACCTTATACCTTTATCCAATATTAGATTACTATTATAAAAATTTTCAACTATGAAAGGAAGGATTATTTATTTTTAAAATAGAATTGATAAAATAATTTATTATAATAGTATATATTAGAGGAGGTTTTATGTTAAAAAAGTTTAAAATAATAACTCTGTTTTTATTTTTAATATATTTGATATCAGGCTGCGGAGACGGAGGAACAGGGACGTCTGTTTCTACCAGCGCCCCTGCCGGTAATCCTACAGATAGTCCTTTATCGATTTCAACACCGACTCAGACTCCTGTTGTGACATCAACTCCAGTTAAAACTGCAACACCTGCACAGGAACAGACTGTGACTCCGACCATGACACCCACTAAAACACCGGCCATAACACCGACTAAAACACCTGTACCGACTAAAACACCTGCGGCAACAGCTACAATAACGGCTACCCCAAACTATAATGCTGAATTAGTATTTAAAAGTGCTGACATAACAATAGATAAATATGATGTAAAAGAAGTCAGAATAGAATTCAAAAACACCGGTATTCTGCCATGGGATCCAGCCAGAGTACATCTTGCGCCATCCAATCCCCGCAACAGAATAACTCACCTTCAATATCCGGGAGATACAAACAACTGGCTTTCTGCAACCAGAATAAAAATGCAGCAAAAAAATCCTGTAGAACCGGGAAAGATAGCAGTTTTTATATTCTATATATCTCCTGACTCGGAATACAGGTCAGGCCCCCAGGGTTTTGAACTGGTAGCAGACAGTATATATGAAGGCGTAACTCACTGGTTCGGACAGAATGGCTATGCAGAAATAAATATAGAAGTATCGGAAAAATTATATTATCTTGCAGAACTTGTATCTAAAAGCCCTGACACGACGGTTGAAAGGTATCAGACAAAACAGCTGACTGTAACATTTAAAAATACAGGAACAGTGGCATGGGATCCTAATACAGTACATCTCGGTACAACAAACCCTCATGACAACCCGTCTCATCTTTATACAGCGGGACATGGCTGGCTGAATAATAACAGGATAGGAATGCAGCAGACATCCCCGGTTCAACCCGGTCAGACTGCTGATTTTATCTTTAATATAACACCTGACAGTCTCTACAGTTCTTCCAAACAGGAATTTGAACTGGTGGCAGACGGGACATACGAAGGTGTACCAAACCAGTGGTTCGGGTGGTATGACGGTTATGTGCAGATTTATGTAACGGTAACGGAACCATAATGTTTTATGAGGAGCATAACCCGTTACGCGAGAAGAACAAATTCTCATTCTTCGTTTTGACCGAAGCGGTTACGGTCGTTAGTGAATAGTGAAAGGAGAATAAAATGTATAAAATTATCATTTTAATATTATGTTTACTCGTCGGATGCGGTGGAGGCGGAGGAATTACTCCGACAGTCAATCAAAACAGCCAGATAACTCCCACTCCTGTTATGACTCCATCTGCCACTACTGTTTTAACTCCTGTTTCCGGTTCTATAAGTGGCTATATATACAGTTTTAATAATAATACTGACAGTATGGTTGCTCTTTCTTCTGTCATAGAAAATCCGGTAGACGGATATAACCCTGTAAGTGATGTTCATATAGCTCTTATGTCTGACCCAAGAATTTCTTCTGTTAGCGACAAAAACGGTTTTTTCCAGCTGAATAATGTTCCTTTAAGTCAGATAGGAAATCTGACAATCCTTCAGGCTTCTCATTCGAAATATTTACCCCTTCTTTTCTTTTCTATGAGTAACCAGAAAGGTTCTTCTTCCGATATAGTCAAATTATATATCCTCCCGGAATCGGCAAGTCTTATTATTGGAAGAATTATACAATTTACCTGTTTTGGTGAAGATTCTTCCAGCAGGCTTATAAATCCTGATACAGTATCATGGCAACTGGAGGGCAATATCGGCACCCTTTACCAGAACGGGTTATTTGTTGCCACCTCGGCAGGGAACGGAAAAATCATAGCAACAGCAGGATCTATAAAAAAAGAAATAAATATAGTTGTACTGTCAACAGAAAGCACCGGTTCTTTAAAAGGACAGATTACCTATTCTGACGGTACTCCTGCAGAGGAAGTTTTTGTTACCACCAGTGTTACTTCCTGGTCAAACGAAACAGATAGCAATGGAAATTATACTCTGGAAAATATTCCTTCAGGAAACAGAACTTTGAAAATCATAAGAAACGGCAATGTTATATGGGAAGGTAATGTACTGGTAGGAGAAAACAATGAAACAGTCTTTAATGTAGTATTAAATTCATTACCTCCTGCACCTGTTATATCGTCCATAATGCCTGAAAAAGCAGCACCTGGCACAGAGGTTCAAATTACAGGAACTTATTTCGGTTCTTCACAGGAAGATAGTTATATAAAACTCGGAGACAGTAAGGTCACCCCCGAATCATGGAGTGACACTCTGATAAAATTTATCATTCCTTACGGATCTGTTAGCGATTCATTAACAGTATATGTAAAAAGTCAAAAAAGCAATGCAGTTACCCTTGTAATTACCTTTACAAACCCGATACCGACTCCAGATGCAAATTCTCCTTATAAAGGACAGTTAATAAATAAAAGTGATGATGTTACGGTAAAACGCTATGCTTCAATAGAATTAATGTTTCAATATAAAAATACAGGAACAATAGAATGGGATCCCAGTGTAGTTTATCTGGGAACCAGTAATCCCCATGACAGGACAACAAAGCTTTACACACAGAATGACAGCTGGGTATCACAGACAAGGATAAAAATGGAGGAAATAACTCCTGTATATCCAGGAAGTACGGCAACATTTAAATTTCTTATTACACCTGATGAGTTCTTCTGGTCAGGTTCAGAAGGGTTTGAACTCAGGGCAGACAGTCCTTATAAAGACAACCCTGCCTGCTGGTTCGGTGAAAGCAGTTACGGCGCAGTCTATGTTACAGTTACGGACAGGTATATGTACCAGGGAAATCTTATCTATAAAACACCGGATATGACAGTTACCAGACATCAGACCGGACAGATCCATATGAAATTTAAAAACACAGGAACAATGGAATGGCATCGCAATGTGGTACATCTCGGATCAAGTTCTCCCCGTAACAGGGTAACCCATCTCTATACAGAAGACGGAACATGGCTTACATATAACAGAATAAGCATGGTTCAGACCTCTCCTGTTCAGCCGGGAGAAGAAGCAGACTTTATTTTTACCATAACACCTGACAGTGACTATACATCATCCCTGCAGGCTTTCGAACTTGTGGCAGATGATGTATATATTATACCCGATCAATGGTTCGGAGGAAATAGTTATGGTGAGGTCAGGGTTAATGTAAGTGAGTAGTGAGTCGTAGGTGCGACCCCCTGTGGTCGCCCTGTAATCGGTGAAAACACGCATTACGCATCACGCATTACGAAACCACCTGTTACACGCGTTAGGCATCACGATTATAGTAAAAGGAGAAATATCATGAAACATATTAAACTTTTCGTAATTATATATATAATCCTGTTATCCGTTAGTTGTGGTGGAGGCGGTTCATCAGGGGGAACAAATACAGTACCCAATACAGTAACATCATCCGGTGGAATTTTACAGGGACGCATCCTTGACGAGAGCAACTGGGGCATTAAAGATGTTACAGTTAAACTCGATCCGGGAAGCTATTCTTCTATTACCGATAAAGACGGTTTTTTTTATTTTTCTGTTCCCGAAAATACCTATAAATTGAACATTACTTACAACCAGGAAACCTTTCATCCCGACGGAAATGTATCGGTAAAAAAAGACAGTCCATGCAGTGTAACTATAAATTTCACTCCCCTTGAAGGATTTATTATTTCCAATCCTTTAATAGGCCTGGCATATATTAAGAATATATCTTCCGTTGAACTGCAGCAACTCGGATACTCTCCCCTGTCAGGTGCAACTGTTAACATAGCCGGTTCTTCCCGGTCAATCACTACGGATTCAAGAGGCTATTTTAAATATGACAGAGTTCTCTCAGGGATTCAGGCAATTGAAGTATCTTATGAAAATAAAAATATACAGGAAAATATTGTTGTCACTTCAAATAAAGATATAACAGATCTGGTACAAACAAATGTCATACCGGAAAATGTAAGTGTTCTTCTCGGCAGTGTCAGACAGTTTACGGCATATGGCATAAATAACAGGAGTGAATTCGTACTCCCGTCTGAAGTAGCGTGGGGCTTTACAGATAATCCTGATAATATAGGCACAATAAATTCAGACGGAGTTTTTGTTGCACGGAAAACAGGAAGAGCTGTGCTCACCGGTTCATTCGGAGGACATACGGTCAGAGCAAATGTAATAGTAACTTCCGGCACAGGCAGTATAAAAGGAAAGGTTACAGACGAAAAAACAGGACAGCCGGTAAATTCCGTCATAGTAAGCGTGTCAGGTGTAAATATATTTGACATAACAGACGGTAACGGCGAATATTTCCTTTCAGGTATTCCTTCCAATCTGAATGTTCTCCTGTCTGTCACAGACGGCGTAAATTTACTCGCTTCAAAAACAGTATATGTCCTTGCCGACAGTACGGTAACATCTGACATTACAATAAACTCGGAGAATCCTTCGTCTCCTACTCCGTCACAGGGTGGAATAAAACATCCGGTAAATAATTCTGTTTTAACAGTATTCTCAGTAGAAAACTCTCCTGAAGGCATAATTCTCACGAATGACGGATTAAAAGGATATATTGCCACAGGTGAAGGACTATCTTTTTTCGCAACAGGAACAAATAAATTACAGGGAGTAATACAGTCAGGCACTTCTCCGAAAAAAATATCCATAAGTCCTGATGGACTGAAAGCCTATGTAACAAACAACGGAACGGATTCTATCAAGGTAGGAATCATTGATATATATACAAACTCCTTTACAGATAGTATTACCGTACCCAAATATCCTTTTGATATACAGTGCAGTCGTGATGGGAAAAAACTTTATGTTACAAATGAAGATCAGACAGAAAGCTATGTCTATGTAATAGACAGAAACACAAAATCTGTTCTTTCCACTATAAAAGTAGATAAAATTCCTCACGGTCTGGATTTATCTCCCGACGGAGGAAAAATTTATGTAACAAGTATAGTAACTTCTACAACTCCGAATGATATTGTAAGCGTCATAGATACGGAGACTGATAAAATTATTAAAACAATAAGTGTGGGACCTGTCCCCTATGAGATTGCAGTCACACCTGACGGGAAAAAAGCGTATGTAACAAATTCCGGCGGAAACAGTGTGAGTGTCATAGATACGTATTCCAATTCAGTTACAGGTACAGTAGGTGTAATAAATGCCCCTCTCTCGGTAAAAATATCACCGGACGGCCAGAGGGCTTTCGTAACACATTTTGATGATAATATAAGTGTCATAGATACAGCAACGGATAAGGTATTAACAACAATACATCTTTCAGGGAGAGAAGGACATGATGTAACATTTTCTCCGGACGGTAAAAGAGCATATGTAATCACTTCAGGAGGAGGAGGGCTTGTACATGTAATATATTAGTGCAGGAGATTTTCTATAAGTATTTTATTCTGCAAAGACTATATTTTTTGCATTATGGGGTATGTCTGACATTTTGCAAAATTTCCTCGTTAAGCCTTCATTCACTTATGGGAAGGCAATCTTAGAACCACAAGACATTCTGTAAATACGCATGGAATCACAAAATATCGATGCGTACCTTTAAGAAGTTTATCTTAAAAATTTCTTATAAGTGTACTTTCTAAATAATACTCAACTATATTGAGTATTATTGAAAAATTAGTTAAAAACCATTATGCTATAAAGATTTTTTAATAAAGTTAGTTTCAAAAATTAAATATGCTTATTTTTAATAATACATAATATTATTGAATAATATATTGTGTATTACAAAATCATATGTAACATTTGTCTATAAATTACACAAATACAGGAAAAACACTGTAGTAGCAAGGTACGCATGCTATTTTTGTGATTTCATGCGGATTTGAGCTATCATAGTAATAGTGAAAATCCCTTTATTTATAACCGAAAGAATACTTAACGAGGAATTTTGGCAGAATGTCGGAACTACCCCTATGATCCCAATACCCCTCAGTATTATAAACCGGTCCATATAATCAGAGAAAATGATCCGGCAGGAGAGTATACATACGACGGGATGTATACACCGTTAATTCTTTCGGTATATGTAAAAAATAAGGATATAGTAAAAATGCTTCTTGATAAAGGAGCAGATATTAATGCCAGGGTGGATGTGTATGGAACAGGTTCCAACGAGTCGGCCCTCAGTCAGGCAAAACATATTGAGGTCAATCATATAAGAGACCTGCTTGAATCGAGCGGTGCCGAAGATTGAACGGGTAACATAAAGCAGGATTTGCTCATTTTGTCATTGCGAGAAGCGAAGAGACGAAGCAATCCCAACAGTTTCTGCTGTAATAACGGGATTGCTTCACTGGTTTTTCAGCCATTTTTTAAGTCTAACTTCCTACGGAACAGCCGGCTCAACTGTCAGAAAAGGATAAAAAATAATTCTACTGTCCACTGCTGTTGTTCCGCCACTGTTATAAGAAGACAGTGATGAACCTGTGCCGTTTGCCACTTTAGTGTTATCATCCTGATCCGCCATAGATCCAGCAGTATAGGTGCCGTTTGACGAAGGCCCATTCGAAGATCCCCACCAGTTACCCGATGCATTTATAGCAACAGTTCCTTCTGACGGATTATCATTCAGGTAAACAAGGCCGCCGTTCATATAAGCAGGTGTCACGGTACCGGACGTGGTAATAAAATTTCCAGATATGACAGGCGGTGTATTTAACTGAGTATAAGTCGCTTCAAATACAATGGCGGAAGGGCTGCCTGTCATCATATTATCCTCTATGGAAAGGACATTGGAAGATATACCGGCACTCTCGACATCAATACCTTTTTTAATAGCGTAGGATATAATATTATTTTTTATATCCAGCACAGGCACATTATATCCGGCCAATGCCAGACCTATGTTCACGGTATTATTCTGAATATTATTACGGGAATTAATCTTCAAAAAGGCTCCCGGCCCTGCTGCACTGCAGTCTGCATAAATCCCTTTATCATTTGTTCCCGTATGATAGGCCACCCTGTTGCCCTGTAACGTAACCTGATTGCCGTCATCTATGTAAATACCTATAGATTGTCCTGTAGTTGAGGAACCGATACAGGTATTTCCGCTGATTGTAACAGAAGTAGAAGCACTTCCCCACCACAAAACAATTCCCCAGTTATTTGTAGAACAACTATAGCCGCTGACTGTGTTATTAATTATATTACCTGTAATAAGTTTCCGATTTACCACAACTATAGCGGCACTGTAAGTGCCGGAATTGGTAGAAATATTGTTTACTATATTGTCATGTATATTCAGGTGCTGTCCTGTAGCAGTATCTTCCGCACGAATTCCGTATTGCTTTACAGGATAATAGGATATGCCCTGAACTGTGAAATTGCTGAAATCCGTTGTTCCCGATACGGAAGGATTTATATAAACAACACTGTAATTACAGAGGGATTCCGGTTGTATTATGGTAGTTTCTTTATTTTCTCCTTTAATAGTAAGAGGTCTGGTTATATTAAGAGATTCCTTGTAGACTCCTGCTCCTACGAAAATTGTATCTCCGGGAACAGAAGCAGTAATGGCATCACCTATTGTAGAATATGTATTTACGAGTATATCGTTATGATAAAGTAAAACTTTATTTGTATTATCTGTAATAGATGTCTGATCATTTACAGAGACAGTATAATTTACAGAAGATCCGGCTACATTATATGTATAATTTCCCGTCTTTATAAACTGCCTTGATACCAGTCCCATAGAAGGAATCGTTATATTTTTGTCATCAGGTGACATATATGATCCTGTCGTGGCGAAATTCAATGAAATCTGCTGAGTTCCGCCGTTAAACCAGTAAAGGGTGTCATTCTTATTAACGATGATATTACCGGGATTAACAGTGCCGTCTGCTCCTATATCAACTCCGAGATTAACAGTATCATTCAGGGGAGTATTCTCAGGTGTAAGTTCAAAATAATGAGTTCTTCTGGACATTTCCGATCCTGCAGAATTTTTTGCCACAAAAAAAGCTACTTTTTTCCCGAAAGGAAGATTTTCAAAAGCCCCTACAGAAGACCAGTTACCACCGGGAGAATTTCTCCGGGCCTGGCGCCATTGATTGGATGAATTTTCCGTATAATCGGTCGGGTTCATCGGATCAAAACTGTCAACAGTATTGTATAAATATATATCTATTGTCTGGACAAAGGGGTTCATTATCTGGCCTGTCAGTGTTTTATCAGGAATATCAGGTGCATTGACTGTAAAATTAACAGTCCCTGATGATAAAGGATTTCTGGAATTTATTCCTGTTGCATCACTGCCGCATCCTGACAGACAGGCAAGTAATAATAACATTATCGAATATCTTAATATGATCATAGAAAAACCTCCCGGAGTATTAATTAAAGCTCTAAAGAAGACATAAAAGAAAATATAATTTAAGAGATTCGTTAAAATTTTATAATTTCCTTTTGTGCAGTAAAAAAGATCTTTAAAAATAAAAAAAATTATAATTATAGTATATACATATTCTCCAGGAAACCTTAAGTTTCATAGTGGCTATTCCAGAGTAAAACTACCGGTATATCAGCTTCTGTAAAAGGTCTATTAACTCTTCCATTTGATATGGTTTGTCCAGAAAAGCCATATATTCATCTTCTTCGATAAAATTACTGCTATCATTATATCCTGTAGATAATATAACTTTTACATCATGTTTGATACGGCGAAGTTCCAGAAAAGCATCTGCTCCGTTCATTTCCGGCATGGCAATATCGAGCAAAACAACTATTATATCTTTGTGATACTTCTGAAACAGTTTTACTGCTTCCCGTCCGTTTCTTGCAACCAATACTTTAAAGCCCATACGTTCAAGCATAATTTTTGCTACATGACAGATAAATTCATCATCATCGACTACCAGAACCGTATCTGTGTCATGAATAATTTTATTATATTCCGGTAATACAAAAGAGCCTGAAATAATTTCAATCATAAAATAAAACCTCCCTTAATTTTTCTATAAAATAATTTCATAATAAAGATCTTTCCACTCGGGATTTTTTTCATCAACCAGTTCCATCTTTTCTTTTCTTGAAAGATTTTTTAAATATTTCTTTTTTTTCAGTGCTTCCGTCATGTTTTTTGCTGTTTCGTAATAAACCAGATTATGGATTTTATATCTGTTTATAATTTTCGGGGAAACATCTTTTCTGAAATTATAAATTTTTCCAATCAAATCACCGGTAATTCCCGTATAAGTGAGTCCGTATCTGCCATTTGCCAGTATATAGATATAACATCTGCCGTTATGCCTTAAAATTTCTTTTTCCATAAGATATTTCTCAACCTCCTGTAAAACGTTGTTTCAAAGTAATTATCCCGATGAATGTTAATATATTTCATAAATAACAGATATGACCGGAGCGGTCACAACCAAATATGAAAATTAACAGACAGTGAAGCATAAGACTTTATCATTTTCATATAAACCCTCTATAATAATAAGAGTCAAAATTTTGCAATTTTCCGAAAAATTTTTAAATTTTTTGTAACTATTCAGGCTATTAAAAATATTATAAAGTGTATATTGACATAGAATACGTATTCCTTTAGTATAATAAAAATAGGCTCAAGTATCTGAAAGAGAAAAATAAAAGGATATGGACATAAAAGACTTATCAGAGAAAATCAGAGAAAATCCAGAAGAATTCATAAAAGAATTCTATAAATTGCATTTGATAATAGAAGAGCAATCAAGGCAAATAGAAATTTTACTGGAAGAGAATAAACTTTTAAGAGAAGAGAATAAACTTCTGCGAGAAGAGAATGAAAGCCTGAAGTCTCGAATAAGGATACTGGAGGGCCAGATAAACAAAGACAGCCATAATAGTAGTAAACCTCCATCAAGTGATGGATTCAAGAAAAAGATATACAATAATAGAAAGTCAGGTTCTCGTGTAGTAGGAGGTCAGAAAGGTCATAAAGGAGAGACTCTAAAACTATCAGAAGCACCGGATAAAGTAGAAATCCATAAAGTGTGTAACTGTAAAGTATGTGGACGTTCTCTCTGAAGAAGAATAAAGTAATAAGATATGAGAGGCACCAGGTATATGAAGTTCCCGAATTAAAGATAGAAGTAATAGAGCATAAAGGAGAAATAAAGCGGTGTCCTGTATGTGGGATAGAAAACAAAGCAGAATTTCCTGAAGAAGCAAGAAATATAGTTCAATATGGGAAACAGTTTAAGAGCCTTGCGACATATTTAAAAGAGTATCAATATGTATCCTGTGAACGAATGAGTGAATTTTTCAGAGATGTATTATCTCATTCAGTCAGTGAAGCAACATTTAAGAACTTCAATGAGGATTGTTTTAATAGATTAGAAGAATATGAAAAAGAAGTAAAAGAGTGTCTGAAGTCATCTCCTGTTGTAGGATGTGATAAGACAGGATTTAGCTATAATGGTAAACGCCACTGGCTTCACGTTTCATCTACAAAAGACCTGACATATTATTCAGTAGAAGAAAAACGAGGCAAAGAAGGTATGGACCATGCAGGTATATTACCCGGCTTTGCTGGTAAAGCTATACATGATTACTGGTCACCATATTTCAAATATGATTGTATACATGCTCTTTGCAATGCCCACCATTTAAGGGAACTAACATATATTTTTGAAGAAGAAAAACAGGAATGGGCGAGTAAAATGATAGATTTATTGCTTGATATAAAAGGTTTTATTGATACCACAAAACCGCTCAGAAATTGCCTGGCTACAGAAATTCAATGTAAATTTGAAAGAAAATATGACGAAATTATAGAAGATGGATTGAAAAATTTTCCAGCTGCTCCTGATGTTTGCTCCAATAAGAGAGGCCGTAAAAAACAAAGTAAACCAAAGAACTTACTTGACCGGTTGAAAAAACATAAAAAAGAAGTCCTGGCTTTTATGTATGATTTTCAGGTTCCCTTTGATAATAATCAATCAGAGAGGGATCTCAGAATGATGAAACTTAAGCAGAAAATTTCCGGGACATTTCGAAGTGAAAATGGAGCTAAATATTTTGCTCGTATTAGAAGCTATATTTCTACAGTAAAAAAACATGGATTAAATATTCTTCAATCTATTCAAAATGCTTTTGCAGGTAAGCCTTTTATTCCTGTTATGGCAAGAGGAGCCTGAATAGTTACAATTTTTTTATAATTCATGAATTTATCTTTCAAAAATCTCATAGTGCAACAGAGTCACTCATTTAAAAACATAGACATACATATGTACCTGTGATAAAATTAAAGTAGAAATATTCTTAAGGAGCTTATATTTTGAGAAAGCCAGGCGAAAAGAAAAAAGAAGAACCATATCAGAAATATGACAGGGCTTTTCAGGCTCTGTTTGAAGAATTCAGGGAAGATATTGGCATAGAATCTAAAAAAGATTATCAACTGGATGAAAAGTGGCAGTATAGAAGGCCTAACACAATCATTATTTTAGAGGAAAATTTTGATTATAGTAAATTATCAAACAAAACATTTCCATGTCTTAAAGAGTGGAATGTTATAGAATTCAAAAGCTGTGAGGAACATTTAAGTGTAGAAGATATACCAAAATACATAGCAAACGGTAATCTCATTGCAAGGCAGATGTTATTACATAGAAAAGGAACAGGATTAAAATCAATAAAAAATCACGTAACACTTATAATGGTTTCTTCTAACAGTGTATCGGAAGATATAATATCAGATTTTGAACAATCGACTTTCAGAAAAGGGTTTTATATTTTTACAGGAATTAATTATTTTCCTGTCTATCTGGTAGTAATTCAGGAGCTTGATGTGATAAAACCAAATTATCCTTTTTTGTTGCTTGGTAATACAGAAAAACAGCAGGAATTATGGAAACAATTAATAGAGGACATAAAAAAAGAAGTAAACGCAAAAGATATTGAAAAATTATGGAAATATATAGTTTTTTCTGTAAAAAGAAATATATTCAGTATAAAGGAGGAAGAACTTATGAAGAAATTAAAAGAACTTTCTGAAGATAATGAGAGTATTAACCGTTTTTTTGACAGTGAATTTCTAAAAAAAATACTTGGCAAGAAAGATGATGAGAGTATAAAAAGTCTTTTTGATGATAAATTTATTGAAAAAATTCTCCATAATAAAGGTGAAGATTTTACTACTAATATTTTTATGAAGATGCTTCACGAAAGTGAAGCATTTAGAAAGAGAATAATTGAAGAACTTAAAAAAATAGAATAATTTCAGTAAAAAGGAAGATAAAAGCAGAACTAAAAAATGACCGGGATTAATGGAATTGGAAAGGATTACCGGGAAAATAAGGCCTTACAAATCCCGGTAATCCCTTAATCCTGCATATCCCGGTTCAGACGGTTATCTGAATCACGGAGAAGGGGCAAAGACCTGGATGCGATCATTATTACTATCAACTACATATACATTACCTGATGAGTCTACTATAATACCTGTAGGTGAATAAAATTGTCCATCACTATTGCCATTACTTCCCCATTTTGTTATAAATACACCAGATGAAGTAAACTTCTGTATATGTTCAGAAGTTTCAGATATATAAACATTGCCAAAATAGTCTGCCACATAAACATTGTCAGCAGTGTCTAATGTTATTCCTTTAGGATATTTGAACTGTCCGTCATTAGTCCCAGAACTTCCCCATTTGGTTATAAATACTCCTGATGAAGTAAACTTCTGAATTCGATAGTTACCACTGTCTGAAACATAAACATTTCCAGAAGTATCTACTGTTATTCCAGTTGGATCAAAAAACTGTCCATCATTACTTCCATAACTTCCCCAATTAGTTATAAATACCCCTGATGAGGTAAACTTCTGAATACGATCGTTATCAATGTCTGTAACATAAATATTTCCGGAAGAGTCCACAGCTATTCCATACGGGAGACCACTTCCCCATTTAGTTATAAATACTCCTGATGAAGTAAACTTCTGAATACGACCATTAGAATAATCAGAGACATAAACGGTACCAAAAGAATCTATTGCTATTCCAGTTGGATCATGAAATTGCCCATCATCCATTCCATGACTACCCCATTTAGTTATAAATACTCCTGATGAAGTAAACTTCTGAATACGATTATTGAAACAATCAGAAACATAAACATTACCAGAAGAATCCTGTGTCAAAAAGTATGGATCATCAAATTTGCCATCAGTGTTACTATTTCCATAGATACTCCATTTAGTAATGAAAGAACCTGATGAAGTAAATTTCTGGATTCGTTCGTTAAAATTATCTACTACATAAACATTGCCGGAAAAGTCTACTGTTATTCCATCTCGTCCATCAAACTGTCCATCATTTTTTCCATAACTGCCCCATTTAGTTATAAATACTCCCGATGAAGTGAATTTCTGGATTCGATTAGAATAGGCATCTGTAACATAAACATTGTCGGACATATCTATTGCTATTCCAATAGACTCAAGAAACTCCCCGTCATTACTTCCATAAATTCCTCCCCATTTAGTTATAAATACTCCTGATGAAGTAAACTTCTGAATACGATCGTTACTACTATCTGCTACATAAACATTATCTGAAGTATCTACTGTTATTCCTTCCGGGCCATGAAACTGTCCATCCCCATTTCCTCCACTGCCCCATTTAGTTATAAATACTCCTGATGAAGTAAACTTCTGAATACGATTATTGGAATGATCAGAAACATAAACATTACCGGAAGAATCTATTGCTATTCCAGTTAGCCCATAAAATTGCCCATCTCCGTGTCCTCCACTGCCCCATTTAGTTATAAATACTCCTGATGAAGTAAACTTCTGGATTCGAGCATTATTTCCCTCAGTCACATAAACATTATCAAAATTATCTAATGTTATTCCTTTTAACATATCAAACTGTCCGTCACCAGTTCCAAAAGTTCCCCATTCTGTTATAAAGCCTCCAGATGAATTATATTTCTGAATTCGATGATTGTCTAAATCTGATACATATATATTCCCTGAAGAATCTGTAGCAAGACGACGTGTACTATATAATGCATAATGACTTCCCCACTTCCTCAAAAAACTATAACCATTACCAGGGTTACCACCATCTCCCTTTACAATACGAAAACCAATACTTGCTCCTTTTTCATCAGGATTTCCTCCGAGAGGCACATAATGAGTTCCATAGACACGTGCGGCAGACCGGCAGTAATAACCATATTCATCTGCCCAGCTACCTCCACGCTTAACCCTGTAAATTCCACTATTTGGCCCGGCAGGATCTGTAATAGCCCCAGCACCATAATCTCCTCCCCAGTCATTACACCATTCATCTACATTTCCACTCATATCATAAAGTCCGAAAGTATTTGGCAACTTTTGCCCTGCTATCTGATGGTTATTACCATTTCCAGTATCACTGTTTACAAAATACCAGCAGTAAGATCCATCCACAGTATTACCCCAGTAATAATCAGTTGTTGAGCCAGCCCGGCAGGCATACTCCCACTCTGCTTCTGTAGGGAGGCGATAACCATTTTTTGTTCTCCATACTGACGGATCATTTCCTCGGTTATCTTTTGGCCCGTAACATGGCGTCAAACTGTTCTGTTCACTAAGCCAGTTGCAATAAGCCACTGTTCCATACCAGGATACATATACTGCAGGATGATTTTCATAACCTGATTTGACTGTAAATGTACCCGCACCTGGTCCTCCTGTTATACCACAAAAAATATCGTCTTTTATATCCATCCAGGTAGTTCCTCCTTCAGTCTGATTACCCTGAGAATTTAAGAAGGCACAGAACTCTGTATTTGTTACTTCATATTTCCCCATAGAGAAAGAACTTACAGTAACAGAATGAATCGGCTGTTCTATGGAATGAGTGTTACTACCCATCTGGAAAGTTCCCCCGGCAATTGCAACCATTCCAGGTACAACTGTAGGTGTGGGTGCTATCCCTGTGGTTACAGTTCCGGCCTTCCCCGTCTTCGTGCACTTATAAGTAAAAGTTCCTTCACTATCAAATTTCCTCGACCATTCGGCACCTGGAGCGATGTCGCCGGAATTAAAAGAAGAGTTATCGGCTACCACATTATGGACGACAGAATCATTATTTTTCCAGAAAAGGGTGTCCCCTTTTGATACTGGAATAGTCTGCGGGAAAAAGCCTGTATCAAGTATGGATACTCCAAGATGAACACTGACTTTAACAGTTTCTTTCTTTTTTATGGTCACATTTGTTATTCTGTGTGATAGAACATTTCCTCCTGTAGCCATACCGGTGAATTCAAACTGATTTTCTCCTGAAGGAAGGGCAGAAATTTTCTTTGTCGTTGTCCCTTTATAAATTATCTCTTCCCTGGTGCCTTTAATCCATTTTCCCGTTATGGAAATCACTATCTGAACCACATCGGGATGTATTACCTGAGCAGTTACTTCTTTTCCTTCATCAGGCCAGTCCACATTGATTTCTGCATCTCCTGTGTCTTCTGACTGATTTATAGAGGGAGTTATACTTGAAGTTCCCTCACCTCCGCAGCCTGATATGAAGAAGATGAAAGAGGAAATTATGAGAATTAATATGAGAGAATAAATTAAAGTTTTAGACATTGTTATTTCCCTCCTTTTCTGTCTACTGTTACATCTGCATCGCCTGTGTCACCGATGGGGATAATGTCGTCCATAGGGTTAGCTAAAGGAATTACAGAGTTATAAAATACATAGGGAACATTAGTATCTCTACTAGTCTTTAATTCCCAGTATAAACCATAATCTTGCAGCCAACATAAATTCTCGACCAAAGGACAGAAATATTCTTTAACAGAGGGATTTATTCCACAACCGAAAAATGCAAATGTACCGATTTCTCCTGGATTTACAAATTTTTGTAATAATTTAGCAGGTCTATTATAGCTAAGCCATAAATATGCATACCAGTCATATATCTTGCTATGCCTATCATAAGGATTACTGGTTCCAAGATGAACAGGATAATCTCCATCTCTATACCATGTGGACTTACCTGTATTTTGAAAATTAACCCATAAACATACACCAGTATTACTATCAACATGGCCAGATTGGTTAATCCATTTACAACTATAATCTTCATAATTAGTGGAAGCCGAAGTAACTGGATTATATTCTCTTAATGGCCTATTATCTAGATGTGTTGCAAAATAATCAAGTTGCGCTTGTTTTTCTGCTGTAAAATCTATAGTTCCATCTCTAGGATATCCCTGCTTTATATGATTATAAGCCTGTATAATACCCTCACCATATAAAAGGCTTCCTAAAAGAGTAAAATTTATTAGAGAAGCATAACCGGCATTGACGGGTTTTGTCCATCCAAAATACACATTGACCCCATGATTAATAAATGTACCAGCCATACTATCATTTTTTAAACCTTCACATGCTTCACATATAAATACTCTAGTATCACTAAAACTATTCCAGTAATAATGAGCGTCAATGAACAATGGTGTAATACCAATTACATTTTGATTATCAATTACTATATAGTTATTTGCTATTTCTGAATCAGTATTAGTCCAAGATCCAGATGTTTCACCTGTATTAAGCACAACAACCTCTCTTGGAGGAAGGGGGAATGGTTTTATAGTTGCTAATCCTCCATGTGTACAAAGTATTATTACTTCATAACCAGATAAGCCTTTTTCCCATGTCTCTTTTGTTATATCTTGGTAATCAAGATAATTAACCTCATAACCTGCGTTCTTTAAAAATATTTCAAGGCCAGTTTTATCCCACTTAGGCCCTTCATAACTACAAGGAGTAAATATTAATGCTCTTCTATTAGAATTAGCAATTAAACTGTTATTTTGAGTGTTATTAGCTAACGGATGAGACAGAAAATCTTTATTATATGTAATTTCACCAGATAATTTACTATCAATTTTTGTAAAACTCTCAGGAAATATATAACGCTCCATTCCAGAAGTAGTTATATAACAGATTGTCTCACTATTTCCTACAAAAGAAGCATCCTTTACTAAAGGTTGTTGTTTCAGCCATTGTATTGTCGCTTCTCTTGCCTGATGATCATTTTTCAGTGCTATTTTTTGCTGTTCCAGATAATCACCAACCTGTTTACCAAGATTATACACATCTTCTATAACACCCGGATCTTTCCAGCTATTCGGCGGTAAAACTATACCAACTGTTACACTCTGTCCCGGCATAACATCTCCATGATTATATGCCTCAATAAACCCCTCTTTACTCGCAAGAAATTTCTGCTTCCCTCCCGGCACATTCCACAGAGTATATTCACCTTTATCATTCGTAACAGCATTCAAAGTAAGACCATCTACCCTGACAGTAGCACCGGCCAGAGGATTATTCAGAGGATCTGTAACCTTTCCCGAAACTGTTTCAAAACCAGAACCGGCCGGTGTGGGAGTAAGTATTCCGGGAACAACTGTTAAATTCTGATAATTTACTCCACCTGTTCCATCTCCACCACACCCGGCACACCAGAACAAAAACATCAAAAATACTAAACTTACAGAAATTATAAAATATTGCTTTTTCAATTTATTTGACCTCTCCTTTCGTAAAATAAAAAATCAATCAGGATAAAATTATGTATAAATTACGAAGAATCGAATTTATAAACCACAAAAACACCTCACTTTCAAAAAAAGATCCCTCTATAAATATTAAGAGTCAAAAAATCGAATTTTTACAAAAAAATTTTTAATTTTTTTTATATTTCATGAATTTATCTTCAAAAAACCTGATGAATAAATAGATTTAACCCTGGTAAAATAGACTTTTTCAATCCATTATGATATTATATAAAGGGGAAATTATATATCCATTACAGAGAAAGGATGGTGACAGAGTTATGATAGTGGAAGAAAGAATTGAGAGATTGGAAGAATTAGTCGGGCAAACCCAACTGATGCTTCAGGGTTTAGCTATGGAATTAAGAAGGGATACAAAAGAATTAAAAAAGGAAATGAAAGAATTTAAAGATGAAATAAGAAAAGATACTAAAGAATTTAAAGATGAAATAAGAAAAGATACTAAAGAATTTAAAGATGAAATAAGAAAAGATACTAAAGACTTCAAATCCTATACTCAGGCAAATATAGAGGAAATAAAACAGGACAGTAAAAAAACAAGAGATGAGATGAATAAAAAATGGGGAGAACTGGCCAACAAGTGGGGTACCATTGTAGAAGATTTAGTGGCTCCAAATATAGAATCCATAGGAGAAAAATATTTTAACCTTAAGAACTGTGACACTTTTTTTACCAATGTAAAGAAAAGAAAACCAAAAGAAAAAGAATTTGATGTTATTGCAGTATATGATACTAAAATAATACTGGTTGAAGTTAAAGCAACTCCCAGAACCAGTTATATAGAAAATTTTATTGAATTCATAAATAATAAAGAATTTTACACCTTTTTCCCTGAATATAAGGATAAAGCAATTATCCCGGTATTTGCTTCTCTTTATATACCTGATACTGAAATCACACATCTATCCAGGAATAATATTCTTGCAATGGCTCTGAATAATTATATTATGGATATAATTAATTCTGATATAATAAAATATTTAGACCTGTGAAATCTTAAATTATACCATCAGGCAGATACTGAAGATCAGACATCTATCATCTCAGAAGGATTTAAACACATACCGTAGAAATATAATTGTTTATTATAGTTAATTTCATAAAAACTGCTATTTTCAGGTATGAAATTAGCTATAAATTTACTTTTTCAGGGGTTTATTCAGTGATTATTAAAATATTAACAGGCCTTCTTTTATTATTTCTGTTAACCTGTCCGGCCTTTTCTATGGCAACAGGTGATATATTTGTAAATTCTCAGCCTGTAGGTGCTACTGTTTTCCTGGACGAGAAAAACATGGGAACGACACCTCTGCCTCTATATAAAATCCCTGAAGGGAAACATACCCTTAAGATCACTCTGAAAGACCAGCAGGAAGTAATCAAGGAAATAG
>DAIOEN010000070.1:0-31745 GCA_036746235.1 Vulcanimicrobiota bacterium
TCATGACACCCCTTTATTATTTATAAAATATTGTAATATTCTGTATAATAAAACCGAAGAAAATCAGAAAAAGTTTCAAAAAAAATTTAAAAAATCATATATATTATTAGGAGAAACAAATAAATGATTGATATCGGGGGGCATGTAAATTCTGCACCTCTTATTCAATCATGTCCATTTCTCTGAATAAATTTAATCTTTCCTGTGCTTCTTCTTCAGGAAGTCTTTCTATGGCAAATCCGGCATGAATAAGAACATAATCTCCCTGTTTCACATCTTCCAGAAGATCTAAACGTGTTTCAATTTTCATGCCTGATATATCTACAATACCTTTATTTTCCTGTATTTCCAGAACTTTACCGGGGATAGCAAGACACATATTATCACCTTCAAACATATTATTACCGATGTAAGCATAAATAATACATATATGCTCTCGTGACGTATAACGCGTGACAGAAGTAAAAGCTTTATTATATGCTTATACTCAGGTCAGCGGGAATCTAGTTACATTTATTTCTTACCGGGATAGCTTTCTCCTTCTTTTTTAACGGGATAAAAGGGATTTTCGCAAAATCGGCAAATATATAAGGGTGAAGGGTGAAAAGTGAAGGAGCCAGATAATGATTTCAAGTGCGACAATAACAGTTCAGGGGGTAGTCCAGGGAGTAGGATTTCGTCCTTTTATTCACAAACTGGCTGCAGACAGTAACCTGTCCGGCTATATCCTTAACTGCCCCGAAGGGATTTTTATAGAAGTCGAAGGTCTCAAAGATAATATAGAAGATTTTTACAGAGATATAAAAAAACAAAAACCTCCTGCATCACGAATAATTGACACTACAATTAAATACCAGGCTGTAAAAGACTTTAAGGATTTTACCATAAAAAAAAGCAGGACAAACGGACGTAATGCTATGTTTATATCTCCCGATCTTGCTTTATGTCGTGATTGCAGACGGGAACTCGGCGATACAAATGATAGAAGATATGAATTCCCGTTTATAAACTGCACGAATTGCGGCCCCCGGTACACAATAATAAAAGATATTCCATATGACAGACCTCTTACTACCATGAAAGATTTTATCATGTGCCATCTCTGTCAGAAGGAATACGAAGATATAGAAGACAGAAGATATCATGCCCAGCCTGACTGCTGTTCTGCCTGTGGCCCGTCCCTTTCATGGTATGTTCATGATATTGAATACAGAGAAAAACCCTTAGAGAAAGCCTGTAATGCTCTGAAAGAGGGTAAAATCATAGCTCTCAAAGGTCTGGGAGGATTTCATCTTGTCTGTGACGCCAGGAAAGACGAAGCAGTAAAAACCCTGAGAAAGAGAAAAGAAAGACCTGATAAGCCTTTTGCAGTAATGTTTCCGAACATTGACATATTAAAGGATTATGCCTTTATAACAGAAGAAGCAAAAGAACTTCTCACAGGTTCCATAAGCCCCATAGTAATGTTAAAGAAAAAAGAAAATACAGATCTCTCGGAAGAAGTCGCTCCCGGACTTTCTGACATCGGCTGTATGCTTCCTTATACACCACTCCATGAAATACTGTTCAGAAAAGGAAGTTTTAAAGCACTTATTATGACAAGCGGTAATCTGCAGGATGAACCAATACAGATAGACAATGAGACATGCAGGGAACATCTGAAATATATTGCAGACGGTTTTTTATTTCACAACAGGGATATTGCCAGAAGATGTGACGATTCTGTTGTAAAACAAATAGACAAACATTTTCAGATTATAAGAAGGGCAAGAGGCTATACGCCACTGCCCGTAAAATTAAATTTCTCTCCAGAAAAAAAATTTACAATTCTTGCATGCGGCGGGGAACTAAAAAATACTTTTTCCATATATAAAGACGGATTTGCTTTTTTAAGCCCTCATACAGGAGATCTGAATAATTTAGAGACCTTTTCTTTTTATGAAGAAACAATAGAACATTACTGTTCACTTTTCAATATAAACCCTTCGGTTATAGCATATGATATGCATCCTGCCTATCTTTCTACCGACTATGCTCTTAAAAGAGAGGCAAAAGTCAAAATTCCCGTTCAGCATCATCATGCCCATTTTGCCTCCTGTATGGCAGAACATGGCATAAAAGAAAAATCTATAGGAGTCATATTTGACGGTACAGGATACGGTACAGACGGCAAAACGTGGGGGGGAGAATTTTTTGCAGGAGACTATAAAGAAGTGGAAAGAGTGGCTCATTTAAAATACTATCCCATGCCTGGAGGCGATATGGCTGCCGTAGAAGGTTACAGAATGGCTCTGTCATATCTTTATCCCTTATTAAAAGAGGAAATCCATAACATACCTTTTATAAATAAAGAAAAGAACTGTAAAAACATAATAAGTCTCATAAAAAGCAATATTAACTGCCCTGAAACATCCAGTATGGGAAGGTTTTTCGACGGAATTGCTTCAATTACAGGGTTACGGCACAGCTCCACCTATGAAGGGCAGGCGGCAATGGAACTTGAAGCCATGGCAGCAGAAGGTATAAACACTTATTATCCTTTTTCTCTGGAAGAAAGAGAGACTTTAATTATAAATCCTGAAACGTTATTCTATTATCTCATAGAAGATATAAAAAAAAATACAGGTAGAGCTGTAATATCCGCAAAAATTCACAATTCAATTGTTATAATGATAAAAGACATATGTAATAAAATAAGGAAACTTTACAATCTAAAAAATGTTATACTTTCAGGAGGGGTTTTTCAGAATTCCTATCTTTCGGTAAAAACCGAAAAAATTCTTCTGGAAAACGGATTCAATGTATATCAGAATCTGAAAATTCCTCCGAATGACGGAGGGATTTCTCCGGGACAGATAGCGGTGGCGTATTCAGTTATCAGTGACCAGTTATCAGTGAGCAGTGGTCTTTTAGCATTTAACCAGAGTGAAGGGAGTTTATAGATTAAGGTTTATAGTTGAGAGTTAACTGATTTTAAACTCTCAGCCTTCAACTATCAACTTCATGTAACGTATTACGCCTTACGCATCACCCATTACGATTATAAAAATCTGGAGATTTATAAATGAGTAATAAAATGATTGAAGAATATATAAAAAAAATCAGGCATATTTCAGAAAAACTTCCTTACGAGAAAATACCTTTAATGGAGGTCTGCGGCACCCATACTATGGCCATATCAAAATCAGGAATAAGAGATATATTGCCTGAAAAAATAAAACTTATTTCAGGGCCGGGATGTCCGGTATGTGTCACATCTCAGAGTGATATAGATAGAATGATTGGCATTGCAGATAGAGACGATGTAATCATAACAACATTCGGTGATATGATAAGAGTGCCGGGAAGTAGCAGAAAAAGCCTGGAAAGAAAAAAAGGGGACGGCGCCGACATAAGGATTGTTTACAGTCCTGTTCAGGCAGTAGATATAGCAGAAAAAAATCCTCAAAAAAAAGTTGTTTTTCTTGCAGTAGGCTTTGAGACAACTGTTCCGGCAATTGCCGGTGCAGTTATGGAAGCAGAAAAGAAGAAAGTAAGTAATTTTGCTCTTTATCCTGCTAACAAGGTAATACCTCCTGCTATGAAAGCTCTTGTCATGGACAGACAGGTAGGAGTAAAAGGATTTATCTGTCCCGGCCATGTAAGTGTTATAACTGGCTCGAAGATATATGAATTCCTTGCAGGTGAATATGGGATTCCATGTGTAATAGCAGGCTTTGAGCCGGTAGATATCCTTATAAGTATCTACAAACTTCTTCTCCAATTATATGAGAAAAGATCGGAAGTTGAAATAGAATATTCTCCCTGGGTCAAACCTGAAGGCAATGGGAAGGCAAGGGACATAACATATAAAATATTTAAATCCTGTCATGCAAGATGGAGAGGACTGGGGACTATAGAAGACAGTGGCCTTACACTGAAAGAAGAATTTTCTCATAGAGATGCAACAAATCTTTTCGGTTCAGAAATGCCTGATGTGCCTGAACCGGCAGGATGCCGTTGCGGAGAAGTAATTAAAGGACTTATAAGACCATGTGAATGTGAACTGTTCAGACATGTCTGTACGCCTGTAAACCCTGTAGGTCCATGTATGGTTTCTACGGAAGGAAGTTGTTCTGTGTATTATAAATATAGTGAAGAGTGAAAATTAGTTTGTACATGGTAATAAAACTGGTCACTGGTCACTGGTCACTGATAACTGGTCACTGATAACTGGTCACTGGTCACTGATAACTGGTCACTGATAACTGGAGGTTTAAAGATGGAAAAAATCTTGCTTGCCCACGGTGGGGGCGGAGTTCTTACAGACAATTTAATAAAAGAAGAAATCTTAAATAAACTCGGCAATAGCCTTCTTGCATCTCTTGAAGACAGCGCCATATTTTCTATAGGGAATAAAAGACTTGCCTTTACGACAGATTCCTTTGTAGTAAAACCTCTGTTTTTTCCGGGAGGAGACATAGGGAAAATTTCCGTATGCGGTACGGTAAACGATCTGGCCGTATCAGGGGCAAATCCCCGTTATCTGTCACTGGCTTTCATAATAGAAGAAGGATTTTCCATTGAAAGTCTTAAAAAAATCATAGGTTCTATTGAAGAAACAGCCAGAGAAGCAGGAGTCCTTGTCATTACAGGTGATACAAAGGTAGTGGAAAAAGGAAGCGGAGATCAAATATTTGTAAATACTTCAGGCATAGGTGTGATTGAATATGACCACAATCTGACCCTGTCAGGAGCAAAAGAAGGGGATAAAATCATCATAAACGGATATATAGCAGATCATGGAATGTCAGTCCTTTTACAGAGAAGCGAGCTGACAGTGGACCTGCCTGTAGAAAGTGATGTAGCTCCTCTCAATGGTCTGGTAAAAGATATATTAAACTCTTCAAACCATATCAGATGTTTTAAAGATCCCACCAGAGGAGGAGTGGCCGGAGCATTAAATGAAATTGCCATAGCTTCATCTCTCGGCATAGTAATCTACGAAAAAGATATTCCTGTGAGAAAAGAAGTAAAAGGTGCCTGTGATTTACTGGGTTTTGACCCTCTCACAGTAGCGAATGAAGGGAAAATTATAACCATCTGTGCCGGTAATGAAGCAGAACATATTTTAAGTGTAATGAAAGACCATAAATATGGCAGAGATTCTGTTATTATTGGAGAAGTGGTAAATAAACATAAAGGCAGAGTCGTTATTAAAACATCTATAGGAGGAAGTAGAATTCTGGAACGTCCTTATGGAGAAAATCTTCCGAGAATATGTTAATAGAATTTTATTAATTATCTCTTTCCTCACGTCACGCATTATGTGTTACGCGTCACGATTTAATATATCCTTAATGACACGGTATATAATATTGCAGAACCTGGTATAATATATATAGATCTGAATTTTTATGAGGATTACTGATATGAGTAAAAATGAAATCAGAAATGCAATGTTAAAAGTAGGAGCCCATCAATTAAGATCCCCTATTGCAACAATCCAAACACAACTCAATACTATACTGGAACTTTTCGACAAAGAAATGCCCGGAAAGGTAAAGCGTCTGATTGAAAGTGCCAGTAGAAAATCTGAAGACATGCTGGAACTTATTAATGATTTACTGGGCATTGCCGGGTTGGAACAGGAAAAAGTAAAAGAAGAATTCACCACTGTAAGCCTGGAAACATTATTTCTCAATATAATAGAAACCTGTTCCTCAAAAGCAGAAATAAAAGAAATAAACCTGGAAGTTGATAAAAAAGAAATTTTACCTATTGTATGGGGACACAGGACAGGACTCAAACATATATTTTCAAATATCATAGAAAATGCTGTAAAATACACACAGGCAGGAGGAAAAGTAACAGTAAAGGTTCATTACGATACAAAAGGAATTCTTAACTGTGAAGTGAGAGATACAGGCATAGGTATTCCCGAAAATGAAGTAAAAGACATATTCAATGAATTTTATCGTGCCACAAATGCTAAAAAAGAAAAAAAAGTGGGAACAGGACTCGGACTTGCTATTGTGGCAAAAGCCATAGAAGTTCACGGAGGAGATATAAAATGCGAGAGCAATGCAGGGGAAGGAACAGTATTTACATTCTCCATACCACTTGCAAAAATTGAAAAAGAAGAAGCAAAATTACTGGGAGAGAAGAAAAAGGAAGAAAAACTAAAAATAGTCATTATAGGAGGGCGCACCGCAGGTCCAAAAGCAGCAGCAAAAGCCAGAAGGATGAATGAAGATGCCTCTATTACAATAATAGAAAAAGATAAATCCCTTTCTTATGCAGGATGTGGCTTACCTTATTATATTTCAGGTATGGTGAGAAATCCTAAAGCACTTATGACAACCAATGACGGAGATATAAGAGACCCCGATTTCTTCAGGCAGATAAAGGATATAAATGTTCTCAATAGAACCAGAGCTATATCTATTGACAGGGAAAATAAAGAAATCCTTGTAGAGAATCTGAAAACAAAAGAAAAACATAAAATCAATTATGACAGACTTATTCTTGCTACGGGAAGCAGAGCAATAATTCCGAAGATAAAGGGAATAAATAAAAAGGGAGTATATACTTATCATAAAGTAGAGGATGCAGAAGGTTTAAAAAATGAATTAAAAGTAAAACAGGCAAAAGATGTAATCATAATAGGAGGAGGACTCCTCGGAGCAGAAACAGCAGAGGCACTGTCTATGAGAGGAGCCAGAGTAACAATAGTTGAAGAAACGGACAGGATACTGAAATTTCTTGATAAAGAAATGTCAGAACTGGTAAAAAACTATCTTGAAAGCCAGGGAATAAAGGTTCTATTAAGCCACAGAGTTGAATGTATATCAGGAGACTCTGCTGTAAATGGTGTAATAGTCAGGGGTAATTTAGTCCCTGCCGATCTGGTTATACTTTCTACAGGACTCAGGCCTGATGTAACACTGGCGAGGGAATGCGGCCTTAAAACAGGTATTACGGGCGGTATAAAAATCAACGAATATCTTCAGACTGAAGATCGTAACATTTATGCTATAGGAGACTGTGTTGAAAATATCAATCTCATAACAGGAAAACCTGTATATACTCCTTTCGGCTCTATTGCCACAAGACATGGCAGAGTGGCAGGTATAAATGTAACAGGAGGAAAAGAAGAATTTTACGGTGTAATAAAAACAATAATTATGAAAATATTCGATTATAATATAGGTTCCGTAGGTTTAAACGAAGAGCAGGCCAGGAAAGAAGGCTTTGACCCTGTATCAATTATTGTACCCGGCCCTGATAAAGATCACTTTTTCCCTTCTGCAAAACTCATATATATAAAACTTACAGGTGATAGAAAGACCAGATACCTTTTAGGAGCACAGATCATAGGAAGAGGAGAGATATTATCCAGATTGAATACAGTTACTACTGCCATATCGGCAAAAATGAAAATTACAGATATGTCAAAGCTTGATCTTGCCTATGCTCCACCGTTTTCATCTGCTATGGATATAATTATAACTGCTGTAAATGTACTGAACAATAAAATTGACGGTAATTATACAGGCATATCACCGGTAGAACTGAAACATAAGATGGAGAAAAAAGAAGATTTCATACTGTTAGATATAAGAAGTCACAGTGAATATGATGATGATTCAATTACAGGTTCTACACATATACCTTTAAATATTCTGAGAGGAAGACTTCATCAACTGCCAAAAGACAGAGAAATAATCATATGCTGCAGGAGCGGAGTAAATTCATACGAGGCTCTCAGAATTTTCAAAGCTCATGACTTCAACAATGCAAAGGTTCTGGATGGAGGGATAGTAACATTCAGAGGTGAAACAACAGAAATATATTAGAGTCGTGAGTCGTGGAAAGCGAATCTACGTGTCATAAAAAACACTACCGTAATTATAAATTGTAATGAAAGTAACTATAATTAAATAAGAATTTATGTTATAATAAAATGCAGATATTATCAGTATGGATAAAAGCTATATTATAAATAAAATTTGTAAAAAATCTCTATAATAAAAATTATGGTGTTATACTGTGTTAAAAAATGAGAGTCATGTTCTGTTAAATCGTTATAAAATATTAAATTTAATAAAAAGAGGCGGCATGGGAGTAATATATATGGCAGAGGATCTGCATCTGGAAAGAACCTGTGCTGTTAAAGAATTATTAATAGATTTCGGTAATACATCGGGGGAAGATATTAACAGAGCAGTAGAAAATTTTAAAAGAGAAGCCAGAATACTGGCTGAATTACATCATACAAATTTACCCAAAGTATATGATTATTTTGTATCGGAAGATAAATATTTTCTTGTTATGGACTATATCAAAGGCGATGATCTTCTATCGTTGCTTAACCGGCGGAACAGTGGATTCCCGGAAGAATTAGTAGTCACATGGCTCTTTCAGTTATGTAATGTTCTCAACTATCTTCACACACATGACCCGCCAATAATATACAGGGACGTAAAACCGTCAAATATAATGTTGCGAGAAAAAGACAGAAGTCTTTTTCTCATAGATTTCGGTATAGCTGTAATTTCAGGTGGAAATCTTCCGTTAAAAAAGCGAGATAGTCTCGGCACACTGGGTTATGTATCACCGGAACAATGTGACGGCAAAGCATCACCGGCAGGAGATATATATTCTCTTGGTGCAACGGCATATCATCTCCTTACAGGACATCTTCCTCCTGTCTTTACTGAAAGCACTGTAAAAGAAAAAAGAAAAGGTATATCCGGGGAACTTGAGAAAATAATTTCCAGATGTCTTAAAAAAAATGCAGGCGAAAGATATCAGAATATAAAAGATTTACTTTATGAATTAAAACAATTGCCGGAAAATAATAAATTTATTCTCACTGATGACTCAATAATTGACTATAAATCCAGCACCAGAGAGGAATTTTACGACCTGAGTCAAAAAAATCTCTATAATATACTTTACAACTATGTTTCACAGAGCAATTCGGGAAAATTAATAATCAAAGATGAATATGAATCAGGTGAAATTTATCTTAACAGAGGCGATATATCAGGTGCAAGACTCGGTACCCTGTCAGGAGAAGATGCATTAAACAGCTTATTTACCTGGTCTGAAGGACTGGTATATTACTCAAATGACGTAATGGATACAATAGAGATAGAAAAATCAACTTCTTCAATCCTTCGTGAATGCCTGAGAATAGATAATGAACTTCAATCAATGAGAAAAGAAATACCTTTATTGAAACTAAATCAGACTTTTATATTCAATAGTTCTTTACCATCTGAAAGAGAACACAGGTTTTTACCTCTTGAAATAGCAGTAATCGCATATGTTAAGAATAACTTATCCATAAGAGAAGTTTCCCATAAAGTGAACAGGTCTTATTTTAAAATTTTAACAATAATTTACAAACTGTATAAAGAAAATATTCTCCTCGACCCATGTATTACACAAAGAAACATAAAGATTTTAATTGTAGATGATGAAGAAGATATAAGGAATATGATTATATCATGTCTGGAGAGTAATTATAATTTTCAGATGGAAAGCGCAGTAGACGGAGTCGAATGCTGTCTCAAATTGAATATTTTCAAACCTGATATTATATTATTAGATATATGTATGCCGGATATAGACGGATATGAAACATGTAAAGTAATAGATAAAATGCCGAAATTTTCAAGACCTGAGGTTCTTATAATAACGGCGGCCAGAAATGATTTAATCGAAAGTCTTCTGGAAAAAGACTATATAGACATTCTACACAAGCCATTCAGATTGAAGGAATTAAAGACAAGAGTCGACGAAATTATACAAAAAATAAATATGCAGAAATCTACTTCTTATTTATCCTGAGTTTACAGGTAAATAAATTCGTAACCATTTTATCAGCTTCTGCCGGGCATGCTCTTTTACCTTTTTCGGTATTAAGGTTCAATTTCAATAAATCCTGAGTCCTTTAGATAACATATTGTTTCTGCAATCTTTACCTGAGATCCGTTCAGGGCGGAAACCAGTTTATTTAGCGAACTGTTTCCTATGGAAATCATAGACAAAATCTTCATCTGAAATCTTGTAAGCTGGATATTCTTCTCATTATTTAAAGAACTTTTTTCGAATCTCAATAACCTGTCAGGAGAAACAATAGTATCAATAATATGTTCCAATTTCAATAACAGTTCTTTCTTATTTTCCTGTATAAATTCCAGTGGATCGTGTCCGTTAAGATTCTTATCGGCCTTTTCTGTATTATCATTATCATGAAAATCAAAATTTCCGTTTTTTAATTTTAAGAACTTACTCCATGCCAGTTCTCCAATCCAGTTATTATAGCTTATAGATATAATAGTTCCATTATTCACACAGACTTCGCCTTTAATAATATCGGAATGATAGGTTATTTTTCCTGTAGGTCTGACATCTGCAATATATTTCAGTAATTTTTCAGGAGAACAGGAAGTAAAATTCCCGGGGAAAGGACTGCTGGAACTTATTTTAGCCAGTTTATCTTTAAGTAAGTCTATCTGTTCTCTCGCTTTTTTTAAATCTTTCTGGTTTTTTTCATTTTTCAGAAGAAGTATATTATAATTTATATCTATACTGTCATATTTATTTATGGATTTACATAAAGCTATCCTCATTTCCGGCGCTGTCTGAAATCTCTGTTTAACTGTCAGGTCAAGAGCTTTTTTCATTACCTCATCAAGGCAATGAGGAATATTGGGAACAAGTTCTCTCATAGGTCTGTAGACAAAAGGTATTGGCATCTGCCCTGTAATAAGGTGATATAAAGTAGCTCCAAGGGAATATATATCACTTGGTATGACAGGTTTGCCCTGATATTGTTCAGGTGATAAATACCCCATAGTTCCTATCATTGTTCTTGGAGAACCAGAAAGTTCCGGTTCGAGGCTGCAGGCAATACCGAAATCTATCAGAAATAATCGATTATCTTTCTCTCTCAACATAATATTGGAAGGTTTTAGATCTCTATAAATTACAGGAGGATCCTGGCCGTGAAGATATTCCAAAAGATTACAGATTTCTATACCGCAATTAACTGCTTCTTCCAGAGGAAAACCATGCTTATATTTTTCTGCTATAAGATGTTCAAGGTCGACTCCATCTATAAAATCCATAACAAGATAATGTCGATCATTACAGACAAAATAATCGGTTACCCTGGGAAGATTTACATGATGAAGTTCTGACAGGAGTTTTACTTCACTCTGGAATCTTCTGATTACATAATCTCTGTCCTTCTCTGTAGAACACCAGTTAGTTAAAAGCTCTTTAATTGCACATACTCTTGTAATATGATTATCATCAGCCCTGTAAATAGCCCCCATACCGCCGCATTTAATAAGTCCTTTTATAACATATCGTCCGACCAGTACATTACCTTCTGACAAAAATTCTTTACTCTGAAGATTTTCTGGCAGCAATGGTCTGGCACATTCATTACAAAATTTGGCTGTATCACTGTTTACTGTGTTACAGTTAAAGCAGTTTTTATACACAGTTGTATCCTCTTAATACTTAATCATTGGATAGTTATGAGAGAGATAATTCGGATAATAATTTAAATTACTTCATTATAACAGGAAAAAAGTAAATAGAAAAGAAGGTATAATAAAAAAATGAAGGGAAAATGGAGATAATAAATCTACAGGAAATGATTATCTTGTTAAAATAAAAAAGGCTGTTTTTTAAACAGCCCTTTTTAAAATACAATTCCAGAAAGGTTAAAAATTTATTACCAGTCTGGTCATTAATTTGCTGCCAGTATAATCATTTGCACCTGCTACCGAAGTTGCGTCATCGGAATAGGAATAATATTTATAATCAAGAAGTATATGAGTATTAGCACTGAAATCATACTTTATACCACAACCGGGAATAAACTGTTTCCAGTCAACATTGGCACCATTTTTCTCTCCGCCATTTGATACATAGGCAAAATTACCCTGAACAGAAAGTTTATCAGTAATATCATAGGTAGCACCTGTAGAAAGGTAATTAAAATGAACATCATATCTTGTAAAAGGTATGCCTGTACTGGTAGTATGAACTGTATCAAACTCACGCTTAAAATTATATCTTTCATAATCGGCCCATACATGGAGATTTTTACCAAAAGAATAATGGCCGGCAATTTCAAATATATAAGTATCACCTTTGGCAGAATCATTATCAGTAAAAACAAGATCCTGGTTTCCATAAATATTTGCACCTACTACTCCCGGTACAAAAGCTGACGAATTATACTGGTTAAAGTAAAGAGGATTTAACATATCATATTTCTGGAAAGAATTCTCATCATTTGTTATCTGAGTTGGAACTACCTGTTTTAAATAGGTAAAATCTCCATAAATATGCCCCTGTTTTTCCTCACCTACAACCCAATCTGCACCGATATCAATACCTGTCCTGTTTGGTAATAATTCTCCTGATCGTGTAGGATTTGCAAGAAGTCCGTATTTCCAGGAAGAACAGCATTTCTGAGCATGGAGACCATCTCCGTAACCTTTTTCCCATGTTCTGTGGAAACTGAAAGGATCGTAATTGGCATCAATTCTTAAGAATTTACCGTAAACCTTAACATTGCCTCCAAAATCAGCTTCTGCACCGGCACTGAAGAAACTTCCGGCATGACTGCTATTACTATTATCAAGAAGATTATAGTCAAATCTGGTCTGATTAAATTCTCCGAGAACCTTTATTTTTATATCATCACCGAATATATAATAACCATTGATACCGAAATAATTGGTATCTTTCGGAGCAATTCCTACTCCAAACACATCAGGATGTGATGCATAGTCTTCATAAACTCTGAGATAAGCACCTTCAATGTGAGCCCTGTCATCACAGAAAGTACGGCCGGCCCAAAAACCCTGCATATGATTGTCATACATACCTCTATCTACCTGGCCATAACTCAGAAAATGAGAAGAACCTGCTCCGTCATTATAAGGAACTGCAAGAGGATACCATGTAGGATTACTCAGAGGATGTCTGTGATCGGCATTACCATATAGGTAAAGACTTCCGGTATTACTGTTATCAGGATTTAAAAATCCCTGGACAGAGTTTATATTATTAGCTGTAAAAGCTTCAAAATCTACTGTTTTATAAAGATTTCCGGCAAAATTAAGACCATTCAGAGGAAGCCTTACTGTGCCACCATAAGCATAAAGTGCTCTTGGTCCGACAAATAAACTGGAAGAAACCTTACTTACAGTATAATCACCGTATTTACCTGTAACATCCCAGTCACCGTCTGTATCAAACCAGAGGCTTGATAGATTTGCCTGAAAATGAAGATCATAGGTAGGCTGCCTGCCTGTACTGTTATAAGGAGGAACAAGGCCCCACATATCAGATATGCCTTTTTCACCGAAGGTACTGTAAGCCTCAAGATTACCGCCTGCTTTAACTTTCTCGGCAACTTTTGCAGCTACATTCAGGTTTAATTCTGACATAACAGCAACACCCTGATAGAGTCTGAAGCCACCTAAAAATTCATCTGAACCGTACTGCAGACCGGGCCCCGACGGCCCGCCGGGAGGATTTGATATGGCGCTGAAAGATGAACTTCCGCTGGCAGGAGTACCGGGGCCGGTAGTATTATTAGCCCCCGGTGAAAGCCCGATAGCAACAGCTGTTGTATTAAAATTACCACTCAGCTTAATTCTTTCAAGCTCCTGTACACGGGCAGTAAGTTTTCCTACAGAATCTTCTATATTAACTACCCTTACTCCAAGAGCGTCAAGCTCATCATGAAATTCTTTAAGAAGCTTATTTATTGTTTCCATATCTTCTTTTGTTGCATAAATAGAAAGGTCAGGAATTTCAGGTATTGAAGCCTGAACCTGTTCCAGTTTTGCAATAACTCTTGCTACAACCATAGCCATTTCATATCTTGTCATAGGTCTGTCACCTTTAAACAGCCCATCAGGATAACCTTCTACAAGGCCTTTTTCTTCCAGCATCTGTACTGCATCATAGGCCCAGTGATCCTGTGGAACATCAGAAAACGGGTCTGCCATTGCCGGTATAATAGCAGTCAATGCAAAAAAAGATATTACCATCAGAATGAATGCAAATCTGTGCATAAAAGTTTACTCCTTTTTGTTTGTTTTATTATGATATTAATAAACAAAATACAACAGAAAAATATTTTAAAGTTATATATTATTACTCAATTTAACAGATATATGTTCAATCTAAAAATAATCTGAATATTCTTTATCAGACCTCATGGTTAAAAGTTGCATCTTCACTGGTAGTAACTGGCAGATATTTTTTGTCCTGTTGTTTTTTGTACATAATATCAATATCACATAATATTAGCAGTGTAATTTCTACTTATATATATAAAAACCTTCTAATATTTTTAAAATTAGTATTTTTTTTTAAACAGCTATTATCTTATAAATTAATTTTCAAATTATGTAACATGACAGGGAAGTTATTTTATATTTGCTTAAATACCGACTTATGTTATAATACCTTTACAGGAAAAATAAGAAATAAAAATTTATTTTATATATTCTTATAAAAAGTTATGGTGTCAGAATGTGTTAGGAAAAGAAGATAATATTCTCTTAAATCGTTATAAAATATTAAAATTAATAAAAAGAGGCGGCATGGGAGTAATATATTTAGCAGAAGATCTGCATCTGGAAAGAACATGTGCCGTCAAAGAATTGATAATAGATTTCAGTCATACTTCACAGGAAGATATTAACAGAGCAATAGAAAATTTTAAGAGGGAAGCCAGAATACTGGCAAATTTACATCACACAAATCTGCCAAAGGTTTATGATTATTTTGTATCTGGTATTAACTATTTTCTTGTTATGGATTATATTGAAGGTAATGATCTTCTATCTTTACTTAATCAGAGAACCTGCGGATTTTCAGAAGAAGAAGTAATGAAATGGCTATTTGAGCTCTGTGATGTTCTTGATTATCTCCATACTCAGGATCCGCCAATAATATACAGAGATGTAAAACCATCAAATATAATGTTACGAGAAAAAGACAAAAAAATCATTCTTATAGATTTCGGTATAGCTATAATCTCAAGCGGAACTCTTCCATTCAAAAAAAGAGAAAGCCTTGGCACACTGGGTTATGTATCGCCTGAACAATGTGATGGGAAGACCGGGCCGACAGGTGATATATATTCCCTTGGTGCAACAGCCTATCATCTCCTGACTGGTTCTCTTCCTCCAGTCTTTATAGAAACTTCTATAAAAGAAAAAAGAAAAGATATATCTGATGAACTTGAACAAATAATCTCTAAATGTCTTAAGAAAAATGTAATAGAAAGATATCAAAATATAAAAGAGTTATATTATGAATTAGAAAAAATAAATAAAAGAAATATTAATATCCCCCATAAGGAATCGATAAAGGAAAGTGATTATAAAATTATTTCCAGAGAAGATATTTATGACTTAACAGAAAAAAATCTTTATAATATACTTTATAACTATATTTCACAGGACACTTCGGGAAAATTAACAATCAAAGATGAACATGAAGAAGGTGAAATATATCTTAATAAAGGTAATATAGTAGATGCAAAACTCGGAAATCTATCAGGTGAAGAGGCATTAAACAGTTTCTTTACCTGGACAGAAGGACAGGTATGTTACTCAATGGAAATAATTGACAATATGGAGATAAATAAATCAACTTCCTCCATTCTTCGTGAAGGTCTTAGAATAAATAATGAACTTCAATCAATGAGAAAAGAATTACCTTTACTGGCTTTAAATCAGACACTTATGGTTAATAAATCTCTATCAACTGATAGAGAGCATAGTTTTTCCCCTCTGGAAATAGCTATAATTGCATATATAAAGAATAAATTATCCATAAGAGAGGTTGCACAGAAACTAAACAGAAACTATTTTAAAATTTTCAAAATAATCTATGAACTATACAAAGAAAATATTTTTGTCGATCCATGTATTTTTAAAAGAAATATAAAAATTTTAATTGTAGATGACGAAGAAGAAATAAGAAATATGATTATATCCTGTCTGGAAAGCAATTATAATTTTCAGATGGAAAGTGCTGGAGATGGAGTTGAATGCTGTCTTAAATTAAATATTTTCAAACCTGATATTATACTATTAGATATATGTATGCCTGATATAGATGGATATGAAATATGCAAAGTAATAGATAAGATGACAAAAATTTCAAAGCCGGAGGTTATTATAATAACGGCAATTAAAATCGATTTAATTGAGAAACTTAGAGATAAAGATTATATAGATATTTTATACAAGCCATTTGCAATAAAAGAATTAGAAAAAAAAATAGATATTATTATAAGAAAAATAAACCTTCAGAAAAGCATATCTGAATTACCATAAAATTTTCTTTATTTATTTTATTTACGTCTGAAAAATGAAAAAATACCACCTTTTTTTTCAGTGTCCTGCAATACCTGAGTAGGATATGTAACATTATAATTTCTCTTTATTTTTTCTATCAGTTCCAGAACATCTTCTATGTCTTTTTTCTTACACCCACTCTCTTTCATAAAATTTTCTACAAGCAGATCCAGTTTATTGACAGGAAACGAAGACATATTATGCTCCAAATGTTCCACACAGGACTCAAGGATTAATCCGGCAGAAGGACCTATATGTGATTTCAAGCGTTTTTCTACACTGTCAAAGAATTCTTTCCCAACAAATGGCTGAGTTCCAGAAGGAGATTGTGTTGTTACATCTTTACTAATTGCGTCCCTCAGATTCTTCTCACTTATGCCGGCAGATTTGACAATCTCAAATATAAGACCATCTAAATTACTTTCAGGGAAAGAATTTTTTGTACATCCCAGTGAGTCAAGACATGTATCTATTATTACTTTTGCTGAAGGGCCTACAGATGTTTTCACATAATTCTCCAGTTTATTAATAACTTCTACATCTAAAAGAGGTTCACTCTTTATTGGTTTGATTTCTTTTTCTATTACCTGCTCGACTTTTTCTATTACATCAAAAGATAAGAATTTATATAGAATCTTAAATATATCAAATCTATTTTTTCCGGTCATTTCCTCTATTTTTCTTATGCTTTTTGTCCCGTCTAAAAAGCTTATTATAGATAAATCTTCAGTATTCATATTAATCCTTCCTGATGTGCTTCTCCCGGTAAGTTTAAAAACATCATCAGGACTTTTAATTAACTCCTGAATTACAGAGATTTCCTTCCTTCTGACAAGACAATCTGTAAGAAGTTGCTTTGTATTAGCATCAATTGTCATTTTTTCTGCCTTCACATTATGTCGAAATTCAAAATCCCCTTCATTCCATGTTAACAGATTATATAGAGCATCCAAACCTTCTTTGAAGTGAAAAACAGCATGAACTATTTTGCCGTTTTCTATATATATTTCTGCTTCCTCGCCTTTATTAGAAAAGACAAGTTTGCCCAATTGCTCTTTTTTAGTACATAATAATACAAACAAATCAATTAGTTTTAGATCTTTTAAATTACCTGATATACTTTTTTTTTCAGACATATTTTTAGCGCCTCCTTCTATTCTTTGAATTCAAGTATTTAAATTTTTCAGAGAAACAGTCGGGAAGGATAATTTTCACCCTGTCTTATAAGCATCCAGACTTACCCCTCTACAGTATCAAGCCTATCCCTGCATGCCCTGCTACCTTACTTACCGGCATGCAGGGAAAAATATTCTATACTTATAATTTATATTCCTTTACCAGCGTTTTAAGTCTTTCTGACATCCTGGACATAGATTCTGCTCCTGCTTTAACTTTTTCTGCAGTAGTACCTCCTCCCATAGTCTGAGACACACCGGTCAATTCACCGGAAGAAGTAGAAAGGGACTCTATTAACTTATTCATTACAGATATGGTATTTCTCACAGAAATAATCATTTTATTACAGCTATCTCTAAGAATTCCTAACTCTGATATAGATGTGTTTAACTCCACAGATTCTCTTAAATCACCGGCAGCAACTTTTTTAAATATATTTACCATCTTTTCAAAAGGTGTTGCTATGTAACTGGCAAAAATATAGGCTACTATGGAACCAAGTATTATGAATATAATTGCCAGTAATATAGTCATAAGTCTGAGGCGGTACAAACCATCCAGGAACTCATCGTAATAAGTACTTGGCCCTATGACCCATCTCAATTCAGGGAAAAATGTAAGGCTGGCAATCTTTAATCTCAGGTTACTTTCTCCTTTATTTACCCACCAGTAAGTTTTTATAACCACTTTTCCATCTTCCAACTTCTCTCCTGACCCTATCAGATCATGGATCATAAAATTCCCTCTGGCATCCTTTTGATCCCATATTTGTTCTCCATCTCTCTGTCTGTCTTTAGAGAGAATATACTTTCCTCTATTGCCGGTATTTGGATCATCCTGTGCAGCATCCAGAATATAAATATACCCGGTTTTCCCGATCTTAATTTTAGCAAGATTATTAAATAACTGGTCATGAAAAGGTTTTTCCTTTATACCTACATAAAGGGCTCCAATTATATTACCTGTATCATCCTTTATAGGTTCATAAGCTGCCATATACCATTCTGTAACGACAAATGCTCTGCCTCTATAGATTTCTCCACTCATAACTGCTTTATATACAGGAGAGTCTGATGGTATATAAGTCCCGACAGACCTTGTTCCATCTTTGGTTTTCACATTGGTAGATACTCTTAGCAGTCCCTCCGGTATCATCTGGAATATTGTGCATGTACACCCAATTGTACTCTGCACCTTATCTACTATGTTATAATTATATGGTATTTTTTCCCCGTTAATCTTCATAGGGTAAATATTGACAGTGCTCTCTTTTTTCGTAACCTGATTTATTGCATTAAAAGTTACCTTTTCTCTTTTATCCAGAACCGGTTTTCCCTCAGCATAAAACATATTTCTTGCAACTTCAAGATCAGTGTTCACGCTGGTCTGCATAGAGAAATACATATTCTTTACACTTTCACAGACAAGAAGAGACTGATTGGTCATATTTTCCTCTACCTGTCTGTTAATCTCTGTTTTGACAGAAGAATATCCAATAAAACTTATAATTAAGACAGGAATGGTAACAAGTAAAATACAGGTAATCAAAAGATATAATTTAATACTCATAATAATTTTTTTCAGCTCAAAATTTTATGAGCCATACCTCCTTCCTTAATTTACAAAAAAGTAATAACATTATAAAATGAGCCATATCCCTCCTTTCATTCAGTAATCATATAAATGGAATATATTCAGTATGTCCGGCAAGAGAATTTTCAACCGGTAAATCTTCATTATTATTCAAACTATACTTTTGCAGAATTTTGAAAAACCGTTGTCCTGTAAAGGCATCCCCTGCATATGCCCTGCAAGGTAGAATAAGGCTTTGTTAAAAAAGTGCAAAAGTATAGATTCAAACATATATTCTATAAATATTTAGCATTGTGAAGTTATTTTCCTGCATAAGATATAATTTTTTCCAGGAAAAATTTTTTTTTATTACCAGGGAAATTTATAAGCCTTTATCATTTAGCTAAAGATTATAAACCCGATTATGTAGATAATCTTAAAAAAATAGTATTTAATCACATTTATTATGTAAGTCCTATAAAAACTGGCTGCTAAACAGTTACCATAATTTTATAATTATTTTTACAGCCAATATTTCAAAGGACTTCAGGATTGACACTTCAGGTTAACTGGCTTATTACGAGTCATAATTAATAATGGACATAAACAGTCTTCCATGTAGTGTAAAAAGTAATTGCTTCTTTTCCCTGTTCCCTGGGGCCGAAGCTTGATTTCTTCATGCCTCCGAAAGGCACCTGAACCTCGGCACCTGCAGTGGAATGGTTTATATGAATTATACCTGCTTCTATCTTATCTACATATTCCATAGTGCGGGTAAGATTATTTGTTACTATAGAAGCAGCAAGTCCGTATTCCACATCATTTGCGACAGAAATAGCTTCTTCGAAATTTTCAACAGGTATAATAGAAAGGACAGGACCGAAGATTTCTTCCCTTGCTATTGACATGTTACCTGTAACATCTGTAAAAACAGTCGGTTCAATAAAATATCCTCTGTCATAAGCTTCACCTGTAAGTCTATTGCCTCCAGTGAGCAATCTGGCACCTTCTGCTTTACCCTTTTCTATATAATTCAATATATTTTTCAGCTGATTTTCGTCTGCCACAGGGCCTATATGAACTCCTTCGTCAAGACCGTTTCCTGCTTTAAAATTCTTAACATATTCCAGAACATGTTCCGTAAATTTATCCAGTAATGATTTTACCACTATGGCTCTGCTTGTAGCGGTACACTTCTGCCCTGCAGTCCACATACACCCTTCAACGGCAAAATAGGCACTTCTGTCAGGATCTGCGTCTTCAAGAACTATAATCGGGTTTTTCCCTCCCATTTCAAACTGAGTTCTTACAAACCTTCCCGATGTAGCGCCGTAAAGTTTCATTCCTGTCTCAGTAGAACCTGTAAATGAAATAGCTTTTATATCTTCATTTCTGCCTATTTCTTCTCCCAGTTCTCTCCCCGAACCTGTGACAACATTAAGAACTCCCGGCGGGAGTCCTGCTTCTTCCATAATTTCTGCCAGTTTTATACAGGTCAGAGGTGTAAGGCTTGAAGGTTTTAATATTACACTGTTACCCGATACAAGGGCAGGGCCCAGCTTCCAGCATGGAATGGAAAGAGGGAAATTCCATGGCGTAATAAGAGCGACTACTCCCAGAGGTACTCTTACAGTATAAAGAAAGGTTCTACTTCTGTCAGACGGGAAGGTTTCACCACAGAGACGCTTTGCCTCTCCTCCGTACCATTCCATAAGCTGTGCGCTTCTTGTAACTTCCGATCTGGTTTCAATAAGGCTTTTACCCATTTCCCTCGTCATAATTTTTGCAAGTTCGTCAATTCTTTCCTCAAGTAATCCTGCTGTTTTCATAAGTATCTGACCTCTGCTGTAAGGAGGAAGATTTTTCCAGCCAGTAAAAGATTCTTTAGCAATCTCTACGGCTTTCCTCAGATCTTCTGCAGAAGAATACTGAAATTCACCTACCGCTTCATCGGTATTTGCAGGATTTATCGTTTTAAAGGTTTTCTCTGTTTCAGATTTAACCCATTTACCGCCAATAAAATTTTTATATACATCTGTCAAATCAATCACCTCTTTGTATTATGTCGTGACGCGTGACGCGTGACGCGTGACGCGAGGATTTATATATAGTAATGCGCGATTAATCCGTTACACCTGCCTGTAATAAAAATGCAGGGGTACAGAATACCCGTACCCCTGCAATAATATCAATTAAAATTTATACTCAGTTTTACCTGCCACCATAGCAGTAAGAAGGGGACCGAAATTCATGCTGTTTTTACCTGTTTTAGAATGTCCCATAATAAGAATAGAAATTTCTGCTCCGGAAGACACATTTGTAAGGAGTGAATTTCCGTTTGCCACGTCAGGCCCGCACGGGACAGAACGGGAAATACCGGAAATGAGATGCCATTTCTTTTCATCTTCATTGTAAAGGGCATTTATTCTTGTGTCATATACAAGGCGATTCTTTGCATCAAGTTCCCTTGCATCTATGATTCTGAGCTGCTGTATTGCCGCATCTTCCGTGAAGTTTTCAAATTCTGCAAGATATTTGTCTGTATCTTTTTCATCTATGAGTATCATATGACGTCCGTCATATTTTAAATAGAGTTTATCATATATGTGTTTCACTTTAGGCATATATGCATGGAGGAATACACCTTTACCGCCGGTGCTGTTCCATTTCTTCAGAGCATATCCGCCTGTTTCAAGTAATTTCTTCACATTTTCAGGGGTTATTTCTTTACCTACAAGCGTGGTCGGTCTGGAGATAGGATTACCGCCTTTCTTCTCCCATCTTCTGAAAGCTTCTTCTTCAATGGTTTTAGAGCGGAGATCGTCTATTTTCCAGGGGTTAATCCAGAGAGTTTCAGTTGCTTCGTTTATTATCTGATTTCCGAGTTTTTCTCCGTAGAAAAGGGGAACGTGGATTCTTTCAATTCTTCTGTGACAGAGATCAATCGCTGTTCCGTCTACATGTATCTTTCCGTTTTTCACATAAGGCTTTTCGTCAGGTGTAATTCTGAATACGTTAACTCCGTATTTTTTGAATGTTTCATAGGCTAAAATATGGGCTGTTTCTTCTTCACTTTCTGCATAAGGTCTGGTAAATATACCGACTACCGGTTTATCGGAATGGCCTTTTGATTTCCATAAACCCAGATATGCTTCTACAATTTTATCCATTATCATTGTAGGATGTACATCGTATTCTACAAGGTCTTCTCCGGTTTCTGCTCTGAGTTTTTTATAGAGCCTTGATGAGAAGAAATTCGGGCATGCAGGGTAGCTGTTACAACATGGGCCTTCCAGCAGGGTAGGTCTTATATCTACAACTTTTTTTCCTGTTTTGTCTGCCACACCTGTAATTAATATATCGAGTCCTAAAAGGTAGCTGTGAGGAAGATGTTCTTCTTCACAGTAAGCCATATAGGCATCAAGAGCATTATGAGCCACTTCACTTACCTTGTCCCATGCCTTATCAACTATCCATGTAGGAGATTCTATATGGCCCGGAATTGGCGATTCTATTCCTCTGCCACCCTGTAATAATCTGCAATCTTCTGTCATACTTAAATTACCTCCTTAAAAATTTTACATAAATTTGCCTAATATTTCGCGTCATCTCATAACATATATATAGATGTCACAAAATTCATGACAGTATAATCTTTCGTTTAAAAGTTTTATTCGATTATTTAAGAAATTATCCTCTTTTTTTATATAAAAGTGAATAGTGAGTGGAAATTATCACATCCACTCAGTATTCACCACTCACTGCTTACTTATTATTCTCCATAAAATCTTTTGCTTTTACACTTCCTGACATAGAAAGAGCTTTTAAAATTTGAATATTGCTCTTATATTGAGGATTATCATGAGGAAGATCTTTTATTTTTTCTATAATATCTTCTGCCAGTTTATCGGATTTTACTTCTTTAAAATTTAATGAAAGAGGTTTTTCATCTATTTCTGCCACCTGAGGCTTATCTTTTTTTCCACTTTTATCATTTAAACTCTCATTACATGCTACAGTAATTCCCTTTACAGAAGACATATGTTCCGTAGAGATATCCCTGGCCACCATGGCACCGGGATCCTTCATGTCTCTTTCAATCCTTATAGGTTCTGACTGAAAACTCACATTGGAACCTATAATATAGGCACTGAACAGGAAATCTTTTTTATTTACACTTGCAATGTCAATCTTTCCGTCAATCGGTTTCGGAGTGGCATTGGGAGGAAGTGTATCTATATTAATTTTTGTCACATTATCTTCTGCAGAAGCAAAGAGTACAAGATCTTTAAGAGGTTCGTTTTTTAACTGATTCTGAAGAGTAACTTTAAAGTCCAGGTTTGTTCCCTCCACTTTTGACGGAAGCTGAAAAAAAGCAGCTATAACGGTAGCAGGAACCTGTTCGTTTCCGCTTAAAGGTTTCTGTACGCAGTATTCAATAAGGGCTCCTATGATATTGGTAATAACAAAAATGATTACTCCTATAATTACGGTAGCGACAGGCCAGTATTTTTTATTTTTCAATCTTTTAAGTATAATGTCGTCAATACGAAAACTTCCCGTATAACCGTCTTCATCTACTATAAGCTTAATCTTTTTCCTGTCTTCATCATTTACTTCATAACCTTCTTCTGTCAGTTCTTCCGCTAATTTTTCTGTCAGTTCCTCCATAGAGGTAAACCTTTTCTTATCCTGCAAATCTTTCAATGCAGATTTAATGATGAATTTTGATAATTTTTCTTTTTCTGCCATTTCTATTCCCTCCTTTTTCTTTGACTCTCTATCTGTCGTAAAAACATTATAAATATTTCATAAAAAAATTTATTTTTTCAATTGCTCCCTTTCGTCCTTTAAAGACTGTATCCTTGTGTCTATATAATCCAATCTGGTCAGTTCATCATTTCTTTTTATCTCATCAATTACATTTTCAGGTGGAATTTCTGAAAAAAACAGAGCAGAAATTGCTCTGAACAATGATAGAAAACAGAGAGATACTATCAATGTAAACATAATATGTCTCAACAAATCACCGGGATAACCGTGAAAGAGTAGAAAAAATATTCCGGCAACACATGGTATAAGTAAAAGATTTAATGTTATCAAAGAAGAAAATATTCTGTTTATATTATTTTTCTTTTTCTGATAAATCTCATACTCACTGTTTTCCATAAGAGGAAATAAATCCAGAGTGGATTTTTGTTCCATAAAATATTCCATCTCCCTGTCAATTTCTTTAAGCCTTATTTCAGCTAATTCTCTCTTTTGATGTTCATCACCTTCATAAAGCCCATCACTGTGAAAATCAGACATGATGTATATCTCTCTTTAACCCTTGTAACTCTATTACAGGTATTTTCTTTATTTAGCGAGGAAATTCCTCTTAATTCATTATAAAACATATATCTAATTGACATAATTCTATTTAAGAGTATAATTTAGAAAAATTTGTAATAGATAAAGTAATCTTTTTCTACAGAGGGGGTATCACAATGGAAGAATCTTCAGAAACCGTCCCTTTAGCCATGTATTTCAGAGGTTCTTTGACTGATGTGGTATATAAAAAGGCCTCTCTGTCAGGAAATTACTGATTTTCCGCTGATTGACCTTCATTACCGGCACTTCAATAAAAAGAACAGACCTCTGATAATGTTATGTTTATTTCGTTGTAATTATCAGTAAAAAATTACACAGTTAAAACACATGTGTCACAAAAACCGTTTCAGTATACCGGGGAGGTAAATAGAAAAATGAAGTCAATCTTTAAAAACAAAAAACTGACAAAAATACTTCTCCTATTAAGTATCATAGGCCCGGGACTTGTCACGGCAAATGCAGACAACGATGCAGGAGGCATAGCAACCTATTCCTGTGTGGGAGCTTCTTACGGTTATACTATGCTCTGGGGGCTTTTCCTCATAACCATCAGTCTTGCTGTCATACAGGAAATGTGTGCAAGAATGGGTATTGTAACGGGGAAAGGTCTCTCCGCTCTCATAAGGGAAAATTTCGGAGTAAAAATGACTTTTCTTGCCATGTCAGCACTTTTCGTGGCAAATTTTGCCACAACCATAGCGGAATTTGCAGGAGTTGCTGCAAGTATGGAATTATTTCATATTTCAAAATACATTTCTGTTCCTGCCGTAGCTCTTTTAGTATGGATAGTAGTCACAGGAGGTTCCTATAAAAAAGCTGAAACAGCCTTTCTCATACTGTCCCTTGTATATATAACATATATCATATCAGGCTTTATAGTCAAACCTGACTGGCATGAAGTGATGAAACACACTTTTATACCTTCTTTCAGCTGGAATCAGAATTTTGTATTTTTATTTATCGCCATGATCGGAACAACTATTACTCCGTGGATGCAGTTTTATCTTCAGGCTGCAGTTGTGGATAAAGGTCTGGATATAAAACATTACAGATATGAAATGATTGATGTGTTTATCGGCGCTTTTGTAACGGATTTCGTGGCTTTTTTCATCATTATTACCACTGCGGCGACTCTTTACAAAGCAGGCATAACAATAGAAACAGCAGGCGATGCCGCACAGGCCCTTAAACCGCTGGCAGGAGAATATGCTTCTCTTCTGTTTGCAGCAGGATTATTCGGCGCATCTTTACTGGGCGCTCACATACTTCCTCTTTCCACTGCCTATGCAGTGACAGAAGCTTTCGGTTTTGAAAACGGCCTGGACAGGAAATTCCGTGACGCATCTGTCTTTTACGGTATAATAGCTTTCTTTATCATCATAGGAGCGGCAATCGTCCTGATTCCATCTCTTCCTCTTGTTAAAATTATGATAATTTCACAGGAAATCAATGGCATTATCCTCCCTGTAATTCTCATTTATATGCTCAGACTCACGAATAACAGAGAACTCATGGGAGAATATGTAAATTCCCGTTTTTTTAATATTATTGCATGGCTTACGGTTATATTCGTAATAATTCTTACTGTTATACTGCTGATTATGCCATTTTTACAGTAACCAGTAACCAGTGACCAGTGTTCAGTAATCTATATCCGATAATATAACTGGTAACTGCTCACTGTCAAAGGAGGACTTTTTATGATAAACAAATTTTATTTAAGCAGAATCCTCGGTAATAAAATCTTTTCGGAAGATCGCAAATATATAGGAAGACTTCAGGATCTGGTTGCGGAAATCGACGGAGTCAGTCCGAAGGTCATTGCCGCAAAGATTAATACAGGGAAAGAAACAAAATATATAGATTTTTCTACATTCAATATAGGGAAAGAAAAAAATGATTACAGACTCTTCTGCAGGGAAGTAAAAGACAGGGATATTTCAAAAGAAAATACTGTACAACTGGCCCATCATATTCTGGACAAACAGATAGTCGATGTTAACGGAAGAAAAGTCGTAAGAGTCAATGATATAGGCTGTGCTCTGATAAAGACGGGAGAAGTGATGGTAATTGCAGTAGATGTAGGTCTTGAAGGACTCCTGAGAAGGCTCGGATGGGCAAAAATAATAAAAAATCTCCTGAAATTCTTCCACAGAGATATTGGCAGTAATTTAATATTATGGGAAAACGTAGAAGCCATTATGACAGAAAAAAGAGATATAAAACTTACAAAATCCCATAGAAAACTCTCAACCCTTCACCCTTCTGACCTTGCAGATATTATAGAAGAACTTGATAAAAAAGCACAGGCCCAGATATTCGCTTCCCTTGACGAAGAAAAAGCAGCAGATGTCCTGGAAGAACTTGAGACAGATGCACAGATACATATTCTGGAAAGCATGTCCGTAGAAGAAGCAGCAGATGTGCTTGAGAAAATGCCTGCAGACGAAGTGGCGGATATACTGGATGACTTAAAGGAAGACCATGCGGAAGAACTGCTTAATGAAATGTCTAAAGAGGTTTCGGAAGAAGTAAAAGAACTGATGGAATATCCTGATAATACGGTTGGAAGCATCATGTCTTCAGATTTGTTCTTTCTTGACATGAATTCCACGGTATCTGAGACCATTCAGGAACTCAGAAGACTGAAACCTGAGGAAGATAAAATTTATTATCTCTATATTACAGATGAGAAACAAAAACTCCGGGGAGGACTGTCTCTGCGAGACCTCGTAATAGCAGACCCTGACAGAAAACTTTCCGACATTATGGAACAGGCCATTATATCTGTAAGAGATACTGATAATCTGAATTTTATGATCAATATTATTTCAAAATATAATCTTCCATCATTACCTGTTATTGATGAGAAGAATGTTATGGTCGGCGTAGTGATAGCAAATGATGTCGTATATGAACTGCTTAAACCAAAAAAAAGAAGAGGGTAAGAGAGAACTTATGAAAAGAACAGTCTTTTTCTCCGTGCTATGTCTGTTGACACTTATCTTTACAATATTCAGTTGTTCTTCTAAAAGAAGTTCTTCTGTATCTACACCTGCCGGTAATATTCCAGTCATACCCAGAGGGAACCGTCAGTTATCTATTGATGTATCAATGGCTTCAGATAATGATTACAACAAAGCATTTAAACTGGCTAAAGAAGCCGGTATTGAACGTATTGGCCTGTTTCAGAACTGGGATACTATTGAACCGTCACCGGAACAATATTCCGGCACGTGGCTTTCTATTGCCAATGATTATTATCCGGCTCAAAATATATCTCTCGATCTGACTATTGCAGTAATTCACACAAACCAGCCCACTGTTCCTGAAGATATACGGAATAAACCACTCGACTCTCCGGAAGTCATAGGCCGGTTCAAATCATTACTGAATTTTGTGTTTTCTCAAATGACTGATACTCGTTTTTCTTCTATTATCATCTCATCTGAATCCGATATTTATTTCGGTGCAGATGAGACAAAATGGCAAGATTTCGAGTTTTTTTACAAAGAAATTGTCCGATACATCCATTCAAAGAAACCGGGCATCCCTGTAACAACTGAATTCAGTTTCAACGGACTCACTGGACAGATGAAAGAGAAAGCTTTCATTATTAATAAATCGAGTGATGTAATTGGAGTTTCATATTACCCTATTACTGAAGATTTCAATGTCAAGGAGCCATCTGTCGTAACAGATGATTTCGATACTATTGTTGAACTATATCCCGATAAACCCATCATTTTCTATCAACTCGGTTATCCGTCGAGCAGATATATCAAAAGTTCCGAAGAGAAACAGGCCCTGTTTATTTCCGGGGTATTTCGTGCGTGGGATAAACACTCGGGAAAAATCAACATGATTGATTTTACCTGGCTCCATGACAGGTCTCCTCAAAGTGTTAAAGAGATGTCAGGGTTCTATGGTATTTCCTTAAGAGGATTCACGGAATTTCTTGGCACTCTTGGGCTGAGAACATATGATGGCAGAGATAAACCTGCCTATGAGAGGTTAAAGGAAGAAACAAAGGCAAGAGGATGGTAGTGAAGGATAAAAAATCATAAATAAATTTGACTTAATAAATAGTTTGAACTAAAATAAGTTTAATTCATATAGCCGGGAGGATAACATATGCTCTATTTAACTGACCTGATCAATAAACCTGTAGAAGATGTAAACGGAAAAATCGAAGGTAACCTTCATGATCTGATTGCTACTTTTCGCCCTGAAATGCCTCATCCCGAAATTGTTGCCCTGGTTCTGAAAAACACCGAAGAACTTCTCATACCTTTTTACTGTGTGGAAGAGATGAACAGTACATCAATTTCCCTGAAAGGATTTATAAAGGATGTAATTCCCTACAGGGTCGGAGAAAAGGATCTTTACCTGGCAGGAGATGTGCTTGACAGGCAGATTATAGATATAAACGGCGTAAAACTTGAATGTGTGAACAATCTAGAATTAATGCAGGTAAACGAAAAATTTTATGTTGCCAATGTAGATATGGGAGAAGTAGGTCTCCTGAGGCGTCTCGGCATAAGAAAGGTAACGCAGAAGCTTGCCGGTTATTTCGGCAAAGAACTGAATCCCGGAACTATTGCCTGGCATGATGTGGAATTACTCCCGGGAAATGAATTTATGAGGCTCAAAGTTCCCGGTAACAAGATTACCGAGCTCCATCCTGCCGATCTGGCAGAAATAATAAGTGATCTGAGCCGCGCCGAAAGTAAAAAACTGCTGGAATCACTCGATGTAAAAACTGTTGCAGATACACTCGAAGAGGTGGAAATAGAATTTCAGGCCACACTGGTAGAAACCATGCCTGATGAAAGAGTGGCAGACGTGCTTGAAGAAATGGCGCCTGACGATGCGGCGGATCTGCTGGCAGAGCTGCCGGAAGACAGAAGTAAAGAATTACTTAAATTGATGGAAGTAGAAGAAGCGGCAGATGTACGTAAATTGCTGACCTATCATGAAGATACGGCAGGCGGTATTATGACAACGGAATTTGTGGCAGTACCTCCCGATATTACCGCAGAAAAAGCCATATCTTTACTCAGAGAAGCATGGCAGGAAGCAGAAACAATATTCTATGTTTATGTAACAGATAAAAAAGGAAAACTGGAAGGTGTATTTTCCCTCAAGGATCTTATACTGGCACAGCCGGGAACTCATGTATCGGATTTTATGCACAGACGCATCGTAAGTGTTAATCTGACGGAAAGTCAGGACAAAGTTGCCCAGGTTGTTGCAAAATACAATCTCCTTGCCGTGCCTGTGATAGATAACAACAAAAAACTTCACGGTATTGTTACTGCCGACGATGCCCTTGACAAAATCATACCTACGTCCTGGAAAAAGCGCCTGCCCCGTATGTATCAATAACAGTATAATTTATGAGAAAAATTATAAATTTATTTTTTCTTCTGGTTTTATTAAACCTCACTTCCTGTACCGTAAAAGATCCAGAGAAAGGTGTTTTCTATACTGCAGGAACCTGGGATATTCCTCCTGCATACCACGGAAATCCATGGGCGCCGGGCGGTATGAATACTGCTTCCGTATATATTTACGAACCTCTCTTCGACTATATTCCCACATCCGGAGTTTATATACCCCGTCTCGGAGAATCCTTTAAGATAACTAAAGATAATCTTATACTTACAGTAAAATTGAAAAAAGGTGTATTCTGGCATGATGGAAAGAGATTTTCAAGTTCAGACGTAAGAACTACTTTTTATACAGGATATCTTAAAAATATGGAAATATGGAAAAACCTTAAAGATATAGTATGTCCCGATGAGAATACTGTTGTGTTTATATGGAAAGAAGCTTCTCCCATAAATATTATAAGAGCTCTCACGGAAAGAATTACTTCTCCGGTACATATATTCGGGCAATGGGTTGATTTAATAGGAGAAATGAAAAATAAAAATCTGGAAGGCAATGAAATAAAAGATCAGCGCATCAGAGAAGTTTTATATAAATATCGTCCTGAACTTCCTGTAGGGACAGGCCCTTTTCGAATAAAAAAAGTTACCTCTTCCGATATAATCCTTGAAAAATTTTCTCATTACCATGATAAAGATAAGGTAAGTATTAATAAAGTGCACATTGTCAGATGGGGCACCAATCAGGTAGTATGGTCTTACCTTCTCTGCGGTGATGTAGACGGAGTGACACCTGCCTGTCCCTATGATGTTTCCAGGGAAATACTTAAAAAAAATAAACATATTCACCTTTTTACTCCGTCAGATAAAAGTGAATACGGCTTGATTTATAACTGCAAGAAAAAACCTGTGAATGATCTTGCAATGCGTCAGGCCATAGCCCATATTCTGGACAGAGATATGATAAGGCAGATTGCCTGTACATATGGAGATACAGTAGATGATTACAGCACGGGAATTCCGAAATCCTCAAGAAAAGAATGGTTTGATGAAAGCTTTTATAAGTCTTTAACTCTATATGATCATAATCTGAGTAAGGCCGAACATATACTTCTGAAGAATGGCTACAGGAAGAATAAAGAAAAAAATTACTGGTTAACATCGGAAAATAAAAAAGTTTCTCTGGATATTATAGTTCCCGACCTGAATGATGTTATACTCCTGGCAGAAGCAGCTTCCGGTCAATTAAATAAATTCGGCTTTTTTTCGGAAATACGTATAGTTCCTTTAGATCTTTACGGGACAGCCGTTAAAAATTCCGAATTCCATCTTGCTGCAGATATTGGCCCTCAGTTAAGTAAATACGGACATCCTTCTTTTTCTTTCAACTGTTTTTATAAAGAAGGAGAATTAATTCAATCAGCCTGCGGCCTTCCTTCAGAACTTATGGGTGAACATATCCCTGAACTTATAAAAAAACTTGATAAAACGTTTGATCCAGTGGAAGAAAAAGAGCTTGTCAGGAAACTTGCACGAATTACAAATGAAACTCTTCCCTTTATAAGCTGTTATGAAAAAAGAATACTCTTTTTTACTCTTGATGGCCGGAGAGTTACCGGCTGGCCAGGGGAGAATGACGATATATGGAATTCCGCTCCCGGAAACCTGGAAGGATTTTATTGCACCCTGATTGTAACAGGAAGGCTCAAAGCAGTAAACTAAAATCATTAAACTTTTCTCAAATTATTTGTAAACAAATCCTTTATGTTACTATAATCCTCTCCTGATGAACGGGAAAAAATCACATTTTTAAGATATTTACCTGCCA
>DAIOEN010000071.1:0-1023 GCA_036746235.1 Vulcanimicrobiota bacterium
AAGTTTGCTGTGCAGTAGAAGTCTGCTGCATTGTTTTTTGAGACGAAGAATCCTGTTGTGCTGCAGAAGTTTGCTGTGCAGTAGAAGTCTGCTGTATTGTTTTTTGAGGCGAAGAATCCTGTTGTGCTGCAGAAGCTTGCTGTGCAGTAGAAGTCTGCTGTATTGTTTTTTGAGACGAGGAATCCTGTTGTGCTGCAGAAGTTTGCTGTTTTACAGAATCCTGCTGTATTGTTTTTTGAGACGAAGAATCCTGTTGTGCTGCAGAAGTTTGCTGTTTTACAGAATCCTGCTGTATTGTTTTTTGAGACGAAGAATCCTGTTGTGCTGCAGAAGTTTGCTGTTTTACAGAATCCTGCTGTATTGTTTTTTGAGACGAAGAATCCTGTTGTGCTGCAGAAGTTTGCTGTTTTACAGAATCCTGCTGTGTCCCGGTAGAAGTAGTCTGATCTTTCCATGAAAATCCATTTTCATTCTGAGACATTCGTGGAGAAACTGATGGACTGGAAATAGTAATCCCACCATGCTCTGTATCTTCTGTTTGCTGTCGATTCCAGGATGGCTGCTGTGGTTGTTCGTAATTACTGTCTTTCCACGCAGAACCCGGCTGCTGGGGTTGTTGATACTGACTGTCTTTCCAGGTTATATCCCTGCCGGACACTGGATTAATGACTGAAATCGACGACGTAGAGAAATTACTGCTTTGTTCCGACAATTTTTGATTCGGATTTTGCTGTGTTGTCTGCTGCCCGCCAGGTACCTGCCCTACCATCTGTGACAGAGGCTGTTGAGTGAATGAAGGACCTGATTGCTGTATTGTTTGCTGTATTCCTGCTGCCTGTCCTGTCTGTTGAGTCTGAGACTGGTGGGTGGAAGAGGATGTGCTTTGCTGCGAGCTTCCCTGCTGGATCTGTCCCTGCTGTTCCTGTTTTCCCTGCTGATTCCATGAAGAACCTGTCTGTTGAGTCTGAGACTGGTGGGTGGAAGAGGATGTGCCCTGCTGTGAGCCTCCCTGCTGGGTCTGTC
>DAIOEN010000071.1:1123-31551 GCA_036746235.1 Vulcanimicrobiota bacterium
CCTGCTGTTCCTGTGTTCCCTGCTGATTCCACGAAGAACCTGTCTGTTGAGTCTGAGACTGGTGGGTGGGAGACGATGTGCTCTGCTGTGAGCCTCCCTGCTGGTTCTGTCCCTGCTGTTCCTGTGTTCCCTGCTGATTCCACGAAGAACCTGTCTGTTGAGTCTGTCCGTCTTTCCATGCAGAGCCGGCTGGCTGTGATTGCTGAAGTTGATTGTCCTTCCATGTCATATCCTGTGTGGGCTGAGGAGAATTTGTGAAAATTTGTGGCTTCGAGGCTGTGACAAGGTCATTTTGATCTTTCTGGTGTGCCATAGAATTTACAGGTGACTCCTGTCCCGTCTGGTGCTGACTGAATAAATTGCTACTTTGCTGTGAACCTGTCTGCTGCGAGGTTTGACCTGCCTGTTGCCCCGATTGAGTCGAAGGCACTTCTTTCTGGCCGCTTTGAACCTGCTGTCCTGTATTACTCTGCTGTTGTGATACTGAAGATTGCTCCTGTGAAGTAATACCGCTTTGAGATATTTGCGGGTTGGACCATGCAGGGCGTCTGGGATCTGTCTGCTGCTGTGAATAATCTGTTCCCTGCTGTGCCTGTTCTCCTCCGGAAACCTGCTGACCTGTAGAAATATCTTTCTGGCCTGTCTTCTGCTGAGTTTCTGTTGCAATGTTTTTCTGGCCATGTGAAGAATACTGGTCAGCAGTCTGTTGCTGCGTCTGTCCTGTTTGTTCTTTTTTGATTTCTGCTCCTGTCTGAGGCGTTTCACTGCGGGACAGTTTTGCATCTCCTGTAATACCTGATTTCGGATTTTCATTGACCTGTTCTCCTGAAGTTCGTCCGGCTCTTGTCCATTCGGTTGTAACGGTATCTTCTCTTTCAAAGATCTGTTTCATTTTCGTAACATCTGTCCCCGGCATTTCCTTCTGTATATCCGTATAGATATCACTGCCATATCTCTGATTATAATCTTTCAGAATAGCCTCTCTTTCCGTTCTGGTTCTGCCCTGCATTATAGTTGATATTGTTTTTTCATCTGTTCCTGACATAGCATTATATAATTTTTCAGATGATGTTTCCTGGAGTTTACCATGTTTTCCTTCGTTAACAACAAAATAGTCTTTCTCCGTGCCAAGAGTGGCGGCAATTTTATCTTTCGGATTTTTATCCCAGTTATTTAAAATATCTGATGTTTTTATCTGTACTGTTTCCCTGGTTTTTACTTCTTCTTTCTTGAAGGCAGATTTAAGCAGATCTGTATCACTGCTCTTCATTGTAAGGGAGAAATCTTCCAGTTTACCATGTTTATCCATCTCTTCCAGCATTTTGAAGGTTCTCGGATCACTCTCTTTAAGTTTTTCTCTGTTCGGCCCGTTAAACTGTTCTAATTTTTGAGATAGTTCCTGCTTTACATCAAGGCCTTTTTGAATTTTCTCAAGATCTCCTTTCCCTGCAAGGTCCTGTACATAATTATATACTTCCGGCCTGGATTGTTTCAGCTCTTCCATTTTAGCAGCATCTCTGTAATTGGTGATGGCCTCTGCAATTTCCCCTTCTGTTCCTTTGAATTTACCTGTTCCAATATCCTCTTTTATTCTTTTTACTCCCTCATTATCTGATAACCTGAGATTATTAAATTTCTCCGGTTCATGTTCTTTCATATAATCCAGATATTTAACTGTTTCGGGATAGTTTTTCTCCATGCCTGCCCTTTTCTGACAGTCATTATAACTTTCAAGATTAAGGGCTTCTCCTGTCTTATCCAGATTTGATTTCAGAGTTTCTATTTTTCCGTCACTTTCAAGGGTCTTCATTACTTCAAATAATTTGGGATCTTTGGTCTGAAGTTGTTTTCGCCCTTCTTCCGAATTGTAGAGTCTCATGCCTTCGGCAAAATATTCCTGTTTATTTGTAGCAGAATAATCATTTGCAAAACCGCCGGATTTTTTCTTTTCTTCATATAATTCATTCACCCTGTCGCCTACATTCATGACCCTGTCACCGACTCTTATATTATCTTCCATCATAATTTTGCTTTTATCCATTATATGGGCCATTTCATGAGTGGCAGTACCTGTTACAGCTCTTTCTGCAAGAACTATTCTTGTTCCCTGCGTAAAGCCCTGGGTGCCTTTTTCCGTACCACCGAGAGAGGCTATCCCTTTTTCTTTTGATGCTACAGTTATAGTTGTTCCTATATCTCTGGCTTCTTCCAGTTCTTTAACCGACATGGACGATTTTGCCAGCTCTTTTGTGACACTTGCTCTGGTCAGCATATCTTCTACGGCACTTCCTGCCTTCGGAACTGTTCCTAAATACATGCCGTTAACTGCTTTTGCTTTCTTCTGCTCTTCAGGTGTTAACTGTCTGTTAGAATTTATGGATACGCCGAATTCCTCTCTCTTTGCTTCAAGATTCTGCCTGAGCTGTATTGTCTCTTTCTCTTTTGAATGGAGAGTATTTTCAAATTTATTATGTTCCTGAACCCTTGTGTCGATTTTCGATTCAATATTATCTAATTTCTGTTTTGTTACAATATATTGTTCCGATTTCGGGTCCATACCCTTCAGTTTGTTCTGTAGTTCCTGTCTTTCCTGTCTGAAACCGTTCATCTCTGTGCTGTAACTTTTATTTTCTTTTTCTTTTTGTTCATGTAATCTGGATAATTCCACGGCAGATGTTGACGCTTTTTTCTCACTCTGCTCCAGTTCTTTTCTCTGTGCTGCAGGAAGCATGGAAAGCATTTTTTGATATTCCTGTTTTGTCTCTTTAAGGCTTCCTTCATATTTTAATTGCAGTTCCTGTTTTTTAGCTTTCAGTTCTGACAGTTTCGGGTCTCCATCTTTCAGTCCTGACATCTCTTTTGTGATACTGTCTATCTCATCTTTCATACCGAGAGTCTTCTGGAAATCTTTAGTGCATGTCTTATTGGCTTCTTCCAGGGATTTCCTTGTTTCTTCCGACAGACCTGAGAGAAAAGAAGTATCGATTTTTATTTCGGAAGTTTTCAGCTCTTCTGTTATCAGTTCCGTACCTTTGCCTTCCTGAAGCTGGTCCGTGATTTTGCCTTCTTTGGGTGTTTTCCCTTCTTTGGGCGACTCATTGTCCCATATTGTAACAGGTTTCCATGTCTCTACTTTCGGTTTTATATTCCATGAAGGAATATTCCATGAAGGAGTATTCCAGGTGCCTGAACCGGAAGAGCCAGAAGACCCGCTATCAGGGATTTCAAAATTATCGGGAAGATTGGGATACATACGTTTCAACAGCAAAGATTTTTCTTCTTTGGTGAAATTATATTTATCTAAAAGCTTCATACCCTCCTCAAGGGACATAGTTTTCCCTTTGTTTTTTTCCAGTTCCTGTTTTAAAAGGTCAAGCTTTGCCTGAGGTATCTTGCCTTTTAATTCTGCTGTCATCTGGTCGAAATTCTTAATTAATTTATCATTTACCGTAATTTCCGGATTGGTTTTCTTTGTACTCTTGTTTCCGTCTATGAAATCTTTTTCACTCATCCCGATTTCTTTTGCCGCTCTTGCTGCCTGTTCTTTCGATAGACCGGAGTTTTGAAGTTTCCTTATTAATTCATCTCTTGACATGCTTTGATTGCCGATATCTTTTTTGACCTGTTCCAGTTTCTCCGTGCCTATCTTGCTTGTATTGCCGTTTTTAAGGATTGTCTGAATATCTTCATCTTTAAGATTGAAGTTTTTATTTTTCAATGTTTCCTGCAGCTCTTCTGTTGTTAGCATCTTATTATTTATGAGAGGTTTTATCTTTTCCAGCGTATCGGCAGGAATTTTACCTTTCAATTTTTCCATGTTTTTATCATCATAGGAATACCATGTTACATCTTTCAGACTATCCAGTTTGCTCAGTTTATCTTTATCAATCGATATATTTCTCCATCCTGCAAGTATCTCTCCTGTTTTATCTTTTACCTGTTCTCTGGATTTTTCTTCTTTATTTAATAATTTTGCGTCTCGATATTCACTGAGACTGTATCTGGATGCTTCATCTATTGTTTTTATATCGTTTCCTGCAGCTTCAAGTAATTTAATGGCGTTACCTGCCTGCTCCTTTACAAAGGGCTTATCGCTTAACCATGTACAGGTATCTTTATAGTTTTTCAACTTTTCAGAGAATTTTTCATTCTGAGTTTTTTCTTGATTTAACAGATAATCAAATAATTCAGGGCTATTTTCATATAAATATTTACTTTTGGTTTTATCAGAGTACAGATCTATTTCATTCTGTATATAATCTTTATTTATCGCTCCGTCTTTATATAATTTCCCGTCTTTATCCAGCTTTGACATATAGGTATAGATACCTTTTGCCGGGTCATCCGACTTAACCTCTTTGCCATTCTGGAGATCACTTAAATAATTATAGAGTTCACTATTGTTATTCTTTAATTCTGATCCTTTTTTATAGGTACCAAGATCTTTTGAAGTTTCTTCTGAGAGTTTACTCATATCTCCGGTAAGCTGGCCTTTTTTCTCCATTTGTTCAAGACATGCATATAATTTCGGATCCTTATCCTTTAAAGCCAGTCTCTTATCATAGGATTCCAGTAATTTACCGGGCTCTTTTAATGCTTCTTCCGATGTTTTTATACCATTTTTCTCAAGTTCTTCCACATAGGCATATAATTTAGGATTATTCTGTTTTAATTCTTCTTTTTTCTTCGGATCTGCATCATAGTATGATTTCATCCCATTTGTAAGATCGTCTTTTAAAGTGTTTTCGCCGGGTTTTTCTTTGTTCTTTTCCTGAAGACTGTTCATGTAGTCGAATAATTTTGTGCTGCCATAGGCTTCTTTGCCCTGAGTCAGATTATTCTTTAACGTATCTTCAGTTATATCCTTTTTGTCTGAAAGATAATCGTAGAGTTCCGGATTTTTTTTCTGAAGTTCTTCGAATTTCTTTACAGTATCATAATTATTTATTGCATCTTCTCTTTCTTTTTTAGGCCCTTCTTTCAACTCGTTCAGGAGACCTGCCGTAAAGATATTGTTACTAAGATCCATTTTCTTAGAACTGCTTTTTAGTGTATCTATTTCTTCCTGTTTCAGTCCTAATTTACTTAAACTTTCTTCTGAGATTACTTTATCTTTTTCAAGTGAACTTTTTATGGAGGTATATTCTTCATCACTTAATTTTAATTCACTTTTCATACCGTCCAGTTTATTTAACAGACCTGCAGAATTTTCCTGATTTAACTGCCAGATAGATACTTTCGAGAGTTTGTCTGTAAGGGTATCTGTTGCTGACGGAGTTCCATCTCCTGCCTGTCCCAGAATGGTTCCTACATTATCTTTGGCTTTCCCTGCCTGTTCCAGAATATTTTTTGCTTCACTCAGTTTCCCCTGTTTCTCAAGATTCTGTAACATGCTATATAGATCTTTGTCTTTTGTTTCCAGAATTTGCTTCCCTTCAGGAGAACTGTATAGCTTTAAACCTTCCGAGAAATATTCTTTTTTGTTCTCAGCCGAATAAGCTGTGGCAAAATCTCCGCCTGTTTCTTTTTTGTTGTTATATAACTGCTGTACTTTATAATCTACATCCATAATGCCATAGTTTTCCATTATATGACCTGTTTCATGAATTGCAGTTCCTGCAGGAGCATCTTTAGACAGGACTATTTTTGTCCCCTGGGCAAAGCCTTTTACATTATTACTCTCTCCGCCCATAGAGGTTATATCTGAGGTGACTGTTATAGTTGTACCTATCTTTTTGGCATCTTCCAGTTCTGTCCAGGCAATTTTGGAATTTGCCAGTTCTTTAGTTACCTTTGCTTCTGCCATGATGTCTTCAAATGAATTGGTTCCGGGAGGCACCATACCTGTATACATACCTTTAACCGCTTCTGCCTTTTTCTCTGAAGCATAGGTAGAGGGGTTGGAATTTTTGGAAATAAGATCTATTTCTTTATCACTGAATCCTTTTTCTTTCAGAATATTTGTGAGACTTTCCTTCGAAAAATCGTTGTTTTTCAGTGATTCTACAAATTTTATTTTATCGTCTGCTTTGAATTTGTCACTGTCTGTTAACTGTCCTTTCAGGCCTTCCAGTGTTTTATCATTTACTTTATAAGATTCCTGAAGATCTACTAAATTCAGACCGACTCCATATTCTTTTCTTTTTCCGTCCAGATCTTTTCTGAGTCCTATAACTTCCTGTTCTTTTTTATAGAAACTATCTTCAAAGTCATTGTGAGCTTTGACACGTCCATCCATTTCCTTTTTGAAATTGTCAAGTTCCAGACTGGTTTTCTTATATTCTTCGGAATTCTTGTCCAGAGAGGCAAGTTTGTCGGTCAGATCAGTATATTTGACCTTTGAATCGATCATATAGTTATTATACTCGTCTGTTTCTTTCTTCTTACCTTCCGTATTTAATTTATAAAGTTCCTGTGAAGATTTGGCGAGAGCTTCTTCCTTTTTACGAAGTTCTTCCTTCTGGCTGTCAGGGAGTTGTGCCATCATATTGTCATAGCTCTGTTTCGCCTTCGCCTCTGCGCCGGTACAGGTCTGTTCCAGTTTACTCTGCTGTGCCTCCAGTTCTGCCAGTTTCTGTTTGCTCCCAGGATCTGTTGCGCCTTTCTGCTTTAATTCATTAATCTCACTCTTTACTTTATCAAGATTTTCCCTCGCTACAAGAGCTTCTTTTGCATCTTTTTCACAGTTTTTCCTTGACTCATCCATATAGGTTGCAGAAACATTTTTAATGTCATTTACTGCATTGGCAGGATCGTTTTTGTTTATAGCCCTGCCGCTCATCTTAAATCTTTCCAGATCTTCCGTTTTGGAATCCATGGCTATAGCCAGTTTTGTTTCCTGACTTTTTGCTATATCTTCTGTTTTGTTTTTATCTGTCCCCACATCTGCTACATACATGGAATCTACCATGCTGTATTTCTTCTTTAAATCTTCAATATACTGTGGCGGCGGTTCCTGACCGTTATTGGCTTCTTTGTATTTCTGTTTTGCACTTTCCAGAAGTGTTGCAGGCACTTCTGCCGTATTGACCCCTTTGTTCTTACTGTCTGCCTGTCTGAGTCCTATATATTCCTGTTCCTGTTTTGTAATGCCTGCCTGAACTTTTTTTTCATTATCCTGGATGTATGTAAGTTTTTCTTCTGCCTTCTTATATTGTGCTTCAACAGATTTTTTCTTCTCTTCACTCAGTGTGGGATCATTTTTTTCCTGCTGAAGTTTTGCAACTTCATCTGCCATGCCTGTTGAAGTAATTTCCTTTGAACCTTTCTTTACCAGTTCGAGTTCTTTTTCGTTTAATCTGTTTTCCAGTTCTCCCTGGCGGTATAATCTGTCTTTAGAATTTATAATGGCGAGTTTGTTTTTGTAAGTCTCTTTATAGGCAGCATCTGTAATTGTGTCAATATCTTCTTTTTTGAATCCTTTTTCTGAAAGTATTTTCCCTATTTCCTCTTTTGAATAGCCACTGTCTTTCCTTGCACCTGCAAGCTCTTTCAGTGTCGCCAGATTTTCCGGGGAGATTTTCTTATCCAGTCTGTCCAGGGCACCTTTATTAAATCTTATGTCTTTTTCCCATTCTGCCTGTAAAGATTTTTTAGATTCGTCACTGACTTCATACCAGTTTCCTTTGTTGAAGTTATATAAATACTCCAGATTCCCTTTTGTTTTCTTCAGTTTTTTCTCTACTTCATCGGGACTCATGGATTTTGTCATTTCTCCATAGTTTTTTGATGTTACCTGTGAAGCTGTCCCGGTTTTTTCCTGAGTGCCTGCAGTTTTTATTCCCTGGATTTGCCTGTAATCCGGGAAATTTTTATCTGCCTTTCCTGTCATGGTTTCCATTGATTTGTCCGGATATAAACCTGTTTGTTGGAAATACTTCTGACTGTCACTCTGATCCTGATAACTTCCCGTTCCCTGAAGATAATTTCTGTAAATATTTCCAAAGGGACTGTCAGATTTATTCTGCATAAAATCTCTTCTTGTAAGTTCTGCTTCAATCATTGAAGGATCAAGTTCTCTGGTTTTTCTTTCTCCTGAAGCAGGTGTCATATCAGGCAGAGATTTTAATAACTCTTCTCTTTGTTGATTTTTATTTTTAAGATATTCCAGAAGTTTTTCTTTATTATCTTCACGGGGTATAAGGGGATTAAAGAAATAATTTATTTTATTTTCTTTTCCGTCATGTTTATAATTTTTACTTTTTCTGCCCGCTTTTCCCGGTGTGCCGGAATTTCCCTGGCCTTTTATTTCTTCTTCGGCGAGACCGGTTGTGTCACTTCCGGAGGTGTCTTTCTCATTTAGATCAGGATTTATAAGAGTTTTCATGTCTCCTGTAACAAGATTTGCAAGTGTCCCCTGTTCCCTTGTAACAGGATAGCTCATAGCAGGGTCTGATGATGCAGGAGCCGCTGTTTTTAAAAGAAGTTCTTTCAGATCCAGTGTTTTCGTCTGGTTTGTTCCCTGACCTGCAAGGGATGCCAGTTCTTTTTTTAATTCTTTAAAGGTAGTACGTAAATTAATCAGAGTTCCTTTTGAAAAAATGGCGCTTTTATCCTGGCTTTTTGCTCCTTTTTCTCCGCTCTTATCTGCCTGAACAGTGCCGGCTTCTGCAGTTTTTTTACTTACACCTGGCTGACCCTGAGTCTTTTTTTCTTTCCCTTCCACGGTTTTTTCTTTATTTTTTTTATTTTCCCGTGTTCCTCGATACGTTACCTGCTCTTTTCTGGCTCCCTCCTTTCTTATGTCTTTTTTCTGCGTTTCCCTGTGTCTGAATTGTTTTTTTTCTACTTCCTTTTTATCTCCATCCTGATTCCCGGTTTTTTCTTCAAGTTTATTTTTTGAAATGTCTTCCGTCTTTTGTTGAACCTGCTGTTGATTCAATGCAGGTCTCAGATTTATAGGATTATAAACATTATCTGTTTTTATCATGATCGTTCCCCCCAGTTTTTTAGGAAATACCCATTTTTTAGTCGTAGTACCCCCTATTAATATCACGTCAATTTACAAAAAGTAAAGTATTATTTTTTGTCCTGAATCGGGGAAGGGAATTTTTAATAAGTTTAGAAATACTTCAGTTATGGGAAAGAAATATTTCATTACAATTATTATAATATTTTTACTCTTACCTTTACTGTGTTTATCTTTCGATGATATAGAAATCAACAGGCATTCCCATAAACATGCCAGATATAATTATGTGAACTTAAATCTCACATGCAGAAAGATTCTATTGACCTACTCTTTATTAAACAGCATAAATATATTATTTAAGATAAATATTGTTTCCTGTAATCTTATACAAACTGTTAAAAATGAATTTTATAATACCATGACTTTCCTCAAGATTGACTTCATAAGACCTCCCCCTTTCCTCTCCTTTATTCAGTTTTATTGTAAATGCAATCTTCGATCTTCCGGCATAATGTAATAAATCAAGAAGGAGGTTTTTATAGTGTTTTTTTATCATGAATTACAGATACTTGTAGGAGAAATAAGAAGTTTCGATGGCTTCGACATGCTGACTATTCTCACACTGGCTCTCCTTGAAGGTATTCTTTCTGTAGACAATGCTCTCGTACTTGCAGTAATGGTAAAAGATCTTCCCGGCAAAACCAGAAGAAGGGCTCTTACATGGGGTATGTGGGGAGCCTTTACATTCAGGCTTCTGGCAGTAATTTTTGCTACTTATATTATGAAATGGTGGTACTTTAAACTTGTCGGCGGTGCTTATCTGGTATATCTATCTATGAAACATATGTATATGTTCGGCCATGGTTCCGGTTCGGAAGATGGTAAAACCAGACAGAGACCGACTTTGAATTTCTGGTATATCGTTTTTCTTGTTGAAATGACTGATATAGTATTTTCAATAGACAGCATAACTACGGCAGTGGCTATGACAAATAAAATAAGTATTATATGGATCGGCGGAATTCTTGGTATAATAGGCATGAGATTACTTTCCAATTTCTTTGTAAATATTCTGGAAAAATTTCCCCGTACAGAGGATCTTGCCTATCAACTGGTATTTTTTGTCGGAACCAAACTTCTCCTTGAATCCCTGAAAGTGCCTCTCGGTATAGAAATACACATTTCTCATAGTATTTTCTGGTTGATGATGGCTATCATTGTAATAATAGGAGGTTCCCTTATTTATAAAGATTATCTGGCAGAGAAGGCTACAGGTAAGCAAACACAGAAACTTTTTGAAGATCTCATAGAATCTGAGATGACCTTTGAAGAAATGCTTGATAAACAGCAATCTGTTAACAGTGATTTATTAAAATTACTATTACAGAAAGATTTTATCTGTGTAACATCCAGAACAAGCAGACTGAAATTGAAAAGACTGATGAAAGAAGGAAAAGAAGAAGTATCTGTCAGCACATAATCAGGGTGAAGTGTGAAGAGTAGGGGCGACTCCCTGTGGTCGCCCTGTGAAGGGTGAAGAGTGAGTCGTGAGTAGTGAGTCGTAGGGGAGAACCCCTGGCGAACCACTGTCTTCGCACGGTACCGGTGAAAACACGCATTACGCTTCACGCATTACGCATCACGCTTCACTCCTCACCCTTCACTCTCTCTGCAATTCTTTAAGTAATTCCTCTTCGGAAACAAGTTCCGTAGAACATGTAAGATATACTTTTACCAGAGGAAGTCTGTTCAGAGAAGGAGCAAAGGTTTTATCTACCTTTTCCATCGTTTCAAACAGGTTGTCTATAAAATTTGGAGAAAGTTTACCTTTAAGGGCACATATCATATCATTAAAGTCAGGAGTCCAGAAATTTTTATCTTTACCGGCTGAACCGATTGTAACTTCGTCTTTTACTGCAACCTGTTCTTCTTCCTCCTGCCGGTATACTGTAACAATATCTTTTGCTTCGTCTTTCCTCTCGAAAATATCTCTGTCATATCTGTTGTAAAATTCAGTCTTTCTTTCGTATTCTTCCAGTTCTCTGTTATAAGTGGCAAGCTTTTCATAATAGGACATTTTATGTTGTTTGCCGTCGAGTTCACTCAGAGCTTTTGCACTCAATGTGATACGATCTTTTTCCTCTGACATGAGGGAGTCTATACTTGCATTGAAGGGATCGGCAAAATTATGTTCTTCCAGCTTTTTATTACAGCCCTGTATTTCATCGTAATAATTACTGAGCTTTTCATAATAAGAAAATTTATGCTGCTGAGCATCAATGTGGCAGAGTGCTTCCGGACTCAGGGCGTATTTATCCTGCACCGGTCTATCTTCGTCTTTTTTATCAAATATATCGGTCCGACCCGGTTCATATAAAAGAAGTTTTCTTTCATATTCCGCTCTTTCCGACTGATATTTTCTGAGTTTTTCATAATAGGACAGTTTGTGTTGTTTCCCGTCCAGTTCGCTCAGAGCCTTTGCACTTAAATCTACCGATTCTGTGGCCTGAAACATAAGAGGTAAAGAATTAACGCCTGGAGCATCTCTGTCTCCCGCATTATAGTAGAGCATTTTCTCTTTGTTTTTATAGTAATTTTCCAACTCTACATAATAGGACATGTTCTTTTTATGACCGTCGAGTTCACTCAGAGATCTGGCAGTTATTTCAGACCTTTCCTTTGAGTAAAGGCGAAAGAGATCCTTTGCCTCGTCAGGTGCGGTTTTATCTCCTCTTTCCTGAAATTCCTGTTTTTCTCTGTAATATTCCTTCAGTTTGATGTAATAAGAAAGTTTGTATTGATTGTTATCAAGATAGGCAAGTGCTTCAACACTGAGATCCGTTATGTCGGAAGGCAGATGAAGTTCTCTGTGGTCAGAGAGGAGAGGTGCATTTTCTCTGTCTTCCTCTGTTGCTTCTCCGGGAGGTAACTCTGATTTGCCGGGAGGAAGTTTTACCGTATAATGTCTGTCAAGAGCATCCATTGCCTGGTTTGGAGGCATAAAATAGGCTATATTGTATTGATTTTTTTCCCCGGAAATAATGGCTGCGCCCTGTTTCCTTTCTCTGTCTATTTCGGCCATTATGTCTGTTCCTCCTGAAAAGAAAGATTGAAATTCATCTTTATATATGGCAATTTCTGTATATTATCCCTTATGTCAGGAATATACTTCATATTGCCTGCACCGCCGTATTTAAGTATTGCATGAGCCCATAACTGCGAATCTAACGTTAAAAAAGGATTGTGAAAAGGATTTTCTCTCAGTTTCATACCCAGCAGGGGAGAAGAGAGTATTTCCTGCAGATTGCTTTCATATATACGTTCAAGAAGAGGGTCTTTCGAGAAGTTCATGCTTTTTTGCCAGTCTTTACCTTTTATATCTCTCCTGTATGAACCGTCACGATAGATTGTTTTATCTTCATATAAACCATCAGTTCCGAACTCTGTAGACAGATGGGCCACCTTACTCTGAGGCCAGCAAAAACACTGCTGAGTTATGCCGTTGCCCCAGTTCTTAAATAGATAACAGGTGCCGTCGGAGAATTTTATTCCCTGTTTATGCATATTCTGACCGTACATAACATCTGAAAAAAGTGTATTGTCAGGATAACGGACTGTTTTTCTCTGTTCTCCCGTATCAAACCATGTGGTGGACTCTCTCACACCGTTTTTATAATTTATAAGTCTTTTAATAATATTATCAGGTAATTCCAGCATGTCGCACGAGTTGCCATTGGGATGATTTATTATATTTCTTACTCCATTATTTTTATAGAAATAACATTTGTTGGAGATGCCGTCAGACGAGTTTTTTTCATATCGAAGAACTTCTCTGTCGGAGAGCCAGGATACATCAGTAATCCCTTTCCCCGGAACCTTTGAAATATCTTTACCTGCACCGTTTTTTTCTATTATGGTATTTCTCTCCAGACCGGGAGCATTATAATTGATTTCCGTATTTTTTTCTGGAAAATCAATAATGGAAGCTTTCTTTTTACTGAATGATTCTTCTAATTTTACAAGTCTCATATCGGGAGAAGTGACGGAGCTTTTTCTGATACCTCTCAGACTGTCCGTTATCTGTGTATAATTCAGCCTTTTACCGTCTTCAGAGAGTAAGGATACATGTTCTAAAGAATTATTTCCCTTTTTATACTTATAAACCATAGAGCCGGTATCATAATTTGTGTTTTTCTCTATAGAAGTGTCTTTATAGTGACTCTTTATACTTTCTACTGAATCTTCTTGTACCGTATGCGAAAAAGAAAAATCTCCCGACATGTCGGAAATATTTTTTTCTTTTATGCCTGCCTTCTCCCAGTTTGTAAGTGTCTCAACCATATTGTTAGAACATGTTCTCTGTCTCTGTTTTATAGAGTCTTTTTCCCAGGAAATTCTCTTTTCATTTATTTTTTCACTCCCTGATACGGATGTGTCAAGTTGCTTTTCGAAATCTGAAAATCCGGGAGGTTGAAATGCTTTCCCGCTGTCCTGAACAGAATGTGCCATCATAAAAGATGTGTCCGCAATAGCAGTATGTCTGTCAAAGAAATCTTTTATCCATTTATGAGAGGTTTTTTGACTTTGTACTGCAAAGTCATTGTTACACTCTGTAACACCGCCCGGCCATTTTACAATATTCAATCTTTCTCTCTCATTTATCTGTTTTTCTTTTTCTACTGTCCCGTCTTTCCAGATTCTTCTTATATTCTCTATCCCATTTCTGTCTCTATATGTTTCTTTTATGGATTTTTCTCTTTTTCCCCTGTCATGGAGATCTGCATCTATAGTCTTTTCTTCGGAAAGTCCTCCTGTTTCGTTAAGAGAATGGTTATTTCTTATATTATATATATCAGACAGTATGTCATTATAGTAACCGTTCAGTTTCTTCTGATCTTCTACCGTCATAGAACCAATTTTACCGGATTGTTCTATTTCAGTATTTATTAATTTATTTACCCTGGATTTTCTTATTTCTCTGCCGGAAAAATAAGGAGACAGAGATATTTGTTTTATATCCATTTGTGAAACCTTTCATTGATATCGTGGCGGGTGACGCATAAGGCGTGACGCGAGGATATCAGGATATACTTATGTCAGAAAATCTTTCTTTATTCCGTAAAATTAATTCTTCTATACTTGCAAGTATATCGTCTGCTTCTTCTGCTTTAAAAAGACCTTCCGATATATGCTCTTTATTATTGTCTTTTAGAAAGGCAACAAAATCTCCTGTGCCTTCTATATAAAGGTTGAGAGATTCCAAAAAAAGTTCCTTTACATTTTCTGTCCCTGATATGTTTCTGGAGGCACTTTTGTTTTTTATTATTCTCAACTGTATGAGACTTTTATTTAAGGCTTTCTCTATTTTGACTTTTTCGTAAACTTCATCTTTAAGAAGTTTTTTCCCTAAAATCCTTAAACTGTTAAGCAAATCCATTTTTTTACTCCGGATTTTTTTATGTAACCTGCGTTACAGTGCCATCTTTTATTTACCTTCTTCATTTTTTGCTTCCCTGTCTTCTTCCATTACCTTTTCCCTGAGAGCCCTTTCATAAAGAACAACTCCGATTTTCTGAAGATCTTCAAGCAACATGGCAATACCTACAAAGGTGCATTTATTAATACCTTCTGCATAAAGGGCACACTCATTGTTACATGGCCCCTGATTGAACGGACATTTGTTAAACATATTGGATTATCGTTTACTCCTTTCGTTTTATAAGTGACATATGCCTCATTATGTAAGGTCACTGTTCACTGTTCACTGTTCACTACCTCATCCCTTCCGGCGGCAGCGGCGGGGGAGGGGGAGCGCCGAGAGGTTCAGGCGGAACAATTTCTTCGAATTCCGGCGGCACTTCAATAGTGAAATGGTTTGGTACCTTCGGCACTTTCTGTTCCAGAAAATTCTCAATATCCCCCATAGTAGGGAAGTAAGGGATTTCAGGCATTTCCGGCGGTGCCGGCATATTCGGTCTCCCTGCCATTTCTATATCTCTTGATGTGAAATCATCATCTAATTCTCTGTCGAAGGCTTCATTGAATTCTTCCGGACCTGCCGGGTTTTCTATGCTGGTTTTTGCCATTCCGACAGAATGAGATTTTTCCTCTGTCCTGGCAGAAAAAGATTTTTCCCTACCGGGAGGTATGGTTTTATCTGTTTTTTTCTTTGTATCTATGGCAGATATTTCTGCCAGTAAATCATCTAAATTTAATTCAGGCTTTTTATCTTTAAAAGGCTTTGACATTTTTATAATCCCCTTTAACAGGTGTAAATATATTCTTAGAACGACAATTAAATAACTGTCTCACATATATTAAATCGTGACGCGTTACGCGTCACGCGAGGAAAGAGACAATTAATAAAATTCTATTCCTTAACTATTATATATATCACGTATCTATATATAAAGTAAAGTTATGGTTTTTAAATTTTTTATAAATTTCTCCGTTTCATTTTTATAGAAATTTTTCTGCTGTTCTTTTTAAAGATTTTTCAATTTAACCGGCTGACTGTCAGGGCCGGATAAAAGCCCGCATTGAGAGCTGTACTGGGGCCAGCAGTCTTTATTTGAATTTTTGTATATGCCATGAATTAGCGGTGTATTACAACATAAAGTGAAATTATCAAATTTACCGGATACTGTATATAAGTAATGAGGAGACTTATTTTCGGAACGTATTTTGCTGTAGAGTCTATTATCTATCTTATGTCTTTCATAGCATAAAGGAATTTTCTTTATCAATGGTGTAAATTTGCCGCTTTTTACTAGAATTTTATCAAGAGAAGGAGGATAAAGGCCTCCATTATCCTGTGCGTAAAGCTCCAGGCTGGTTCCCAGGGTTGTCACGTTATTTATACACATCTTATAATATCTATGTTTTTGTATCAGGCAATAAGGAGCAGCGATTATATTGAATAAAACAATTGCTATGATATTTAAAGCCACAAAGTCCATATGACAGCATAACCTTGCAGGGCCACCCTTATAAGCATAAAAGATACAGAGTAATATAATAAAAATTATCTGACATATTATATAATAAAGCATTTCTCCCGGGTGTTTTGTGACAGTAATACCGATTGATGAAGAGATGGCCAGAGTAGGTAAAAATATAATGAACACCAGAGGAATACCTGTAATACATGTTTTTATTATATCAATAATGGATTCATCTGGTGGTAAAGGTTCTTCTTTCGATGAAGAAGATGAAGGCGGCGGAGTTTTTTTATTATTACGATATTTCTCCATGGCTTCTTTGAAATCTTTTATACTTATATAACGTTTTACAGGGTCCATTTCAATAGCTTTTCTGATCAGATTTTCCAGTTCGTCCGGGAATGACTGGTTAAATGATTTTATTGGAGGAAATACAAAAGGTTTTAATGAAGGATCATATTTTGTGATTAACTGATATAATATTACGCCGAGTCCGAATATGTCAGTCTGTGGGGTTGTCTGCCCTTTCCCCCTGTACTGTTCGGGAGCCGCATAACCAGGAGAACCGTAGCTGAATGTATCTGTATCCTTATCAGGGTTATAATATCTGGCTATGCCGAAATCTACAAGTGTCAAATCACCTTCAGGGGTTATTATTATATTGGATGGTTTCAGATCTCTGTACACGACAGGGGCATGAAAAGAATTATGAAGATAATCCAGAATGTCTGCAAGTTCCAGAATAAATGTAATTGCCCTCCGGGGAAACATTGGCTCTGATGAAGCATTTATTATCTCTTCAAGGGTTTTCCCTTCAATGTATTCCATGACAATATAATCCCTGTCGTTCTGGCTGAATATCCCGTACATCTCAGGCAGACCCGGATGATCGAATTTAGCCATAAACTCTGCTTCCCTGAAGAAAATTTCTTTTGTAAGAGCGGAGTCTGTATCTGGAGAAAATATGAGTTCCTTGACTACAAATTTACTGTCATCTTCAATTTTTTCCACAAGGTAAACATTGCCCATAGCCCCTTTGCCGAGAAGTTTCACCACTCTGTATATATTATTAAGTACAGTGCCTGTGTCCAGTATCATAATTAGCACATCCTATTCTTTACATACCGTATTCCAGATTAAAGTAATTGTGACAGATAATACGTGATGCGTAATGCGTGACGCGTAACGAATTACGCGTGACAGGTGGTTTCGTAATGTGTGATGCGTGACGCGTAACGAATTACGCGTGACAGGTGGTTTCGTAATGTGTGATGCGTGATGTGTGGCGGATGAGGGCGTTTATTTAAACGCCCCTACCGTTCACTCTTCACCCTTCACAGGGCGACCACAGGGGGTCGCTTTTCACTTTTTACTTTTCACTTTTCACTTTCCACTCTTCACCCTTCACCCTTCACTCTTCACGCTCTTATCTTCTCAAAAACTATAAATTCTCTTCCTCCTTCTGAGCAACTGTAGCTGTTGTCCGGCGAATAAGAAATATATTCGTACGTTCCTTCTTTATTCAGAGCAATCAAAGTGGACATGAGAATTTTTTCTTTAATGCTCCATATTTTTATTGTGCCGTCTTTGCTCCCTGAAAAGATATATTTGCTGTCACCGGAAAAGGCCAGACATGTTACAGGCAAATTATGACCTTTAAAGGTACATATTAACTCGAAGGTCTTTCCGTCCCATATTTTAATGAGATTATCTTTACCGCCTGAAGCTATAAGGGTTTCTTCTTTATTGAAACATACACATGATACGGAGCCGCTGTGCCCTTCAAAGGTATGTATTAAATCTGTTTTAACACCGGGAGAAAAGAGGCTTCCTTCCTTTATAGACCACAATTTTACGCTGTTATCCTTGCTCCCTGAGAGGATTTTTTTCCCTGACGGAGAAAAATCTACGGATAAAACGGAACCTCTGTGACCTTCAAGACAGGCCAGTTCCTCTTCATCTTCTATATCCCAGATAGTAACAGTGTTACTTGAACCGCCAACTGCCAGCAGAGAACCGTCATGGTTGAAATCTATGGCTTCTACCGACCAGTCAGGCACTTCAAAGGTTGTGTCCTGTTCCCCTGTTTCTGCATCCCATAATCTTATAGTTTTATCCGCTCCTCCCGTGGCAATAAGGTCTCCTTCTTTACTGTATACAAGGGAACCTACAAGGCCCGACTCTTCATCAACTGTCATACATACCTTCCCTTTATCTATATCCCATATATGTATGATCTCATCCCAGCTTCCACTTGCAAGATATTTCCCGTCAGGACTGTAAGAGAGTGCGGAAACGACATCTGTATGTTTTTCCAGTACTGCTATGAGCGATTTTGTTTTTATTCCCCATAATTTTATAGTATGATCGGAGTAACCTGCTGCCAGGACGGACCCTTCAGGATTGATGCTCAGAGCTTCCACACTTCCGTAATCTCCTCCGAAGGTATATATAAGATCCATTTGCTCACTGTCCCACATCTTTACTGTCTTGTCAGAACTGCCTGAAATGATAAGTTTACCGTCATGGCTCCATTTAATATCTGAAATCCATCCCGTATGTCCTGAAACTGTATGTTCCTGTTTCCCTGATGTTATATCCCATATTTTTATGGCTCTGTCTCTGCTGCCTGAAGCCAGAAACTTTCCGTCAGGGGAAAAGGAGAGACTCTCTATTTTATCCGTATGTCCTTCAAATACATGTTTTATTTCCCTCTTCTTGAGATCCCATATGTTGATTTTATTCCCGTTCATAACTGCCATTAACATACTGTCAGGACTTATGGAAACAGCTTTTACCGGCTCAGAATTCTCATTAAAACTGTATATGAGTGTTTTTGTTTCAAGATCCCAGAGGTTAACCCACAGGTCGCGGCCTGCCGAATAGAGAAATTTATCGTCAGGGCTCAGTGCAAATGTTTTGATTTTATCATGATGACCTTCCAGAGTACAGATTAATCTTCCTTCTTCTCTGTTATGGAGATAGATTTTATTTCCTCCTGCAGATATAAGTATATTGCCTGTAGAGTCAAATTCTACTTTTTCTATGCCTTCTTCAAGTTCTTGAAACATATGAAGTAATGTTTTGCTTTTTATATCCCACAGTGTTACATTACTGCCGGAAGAGGCCATATACCGGCCGTCACGGGATATGGAAATAGATTTTATCTCACCTCTCTGTTCTTCCAGTGTATGGAGGAGTATTTTTTTATGTATATCCCATATTTTAATAGTTCCGTCCTGTCCGGCAGAAGCTATTAATTTGCTGTCATATATAAAAGAAACAGATGCCACTCCTGACGTGTGGCCAAATCGTGTTGTAAGAGTAAAATCCTTCGGTGATAGATAGGAGCCATGTTCAAGATTACCGGCAGGTATGGCTTCTATTTCATCTATTATATGTTCAGGCTTTAATTTCATAGATTTTTCAACTATTTCACCTGCAAGAGATTTCAACCTTTCTTCACTTTTTTCTTTAATATCAGAAGATGCAGAATATTCTATTGCTTTATGATAATGTTCTATGGCTTTATCTTTGAAACCGAGTTTTTCATAACATATAGCCAGCCTGTAATGGGCTCTTTCACTTACAGGATTTAACTCAAGGATTTTTATATATTCAGAAAGAGCTTTGAAATTATCATCTTTCCGTTCAAAATTTTCTCCTGATTCAAGAAGTTCATATTCTTTCACGAAATCTCTCTGTTTTTTCTGTAATTTTAGAAATTCATTCTTCATTTCGGAAATAGTCTCATATCTGTCTGAAGGTTTTGCCTGGAGCGATCTGGAGATTACAAGAGAGAGCTCTCTTGATACAAGGGGATTTATCTGATCAACCGATGGAAAATCTGGAGCACTTATTCTGGGATGAATTTTAGTTATAATATGATGGAGTGTAGCTCCCAGGGAATATATGTCACTTCTCGGCTCTGCTTTGCCGAGCCACTGTTCCTGAGGGGCATAGCCTTCGGAAAGGAGTGCATGAAGTGTTGTTTTCCCTTTTGGACCCTGAAAGATGCATGATATACCGAAATCTATTAATTTTAACTCTTTTTCACAGGTGAATATGATATTATCCGGTTTTAAATCCCGAAATACTACAGGTTTTGGTCTTGTATGAAGATATTCAATTACCTCACATATCTGTATGGCCCATTCCAGAATGATTTTTTCCGGAAAAAACTCATCATTTTTCAGACTGTCCAGCATATCCTCAAGGGTATTGCCTTTAATATATTCCATGACAAGATAGTGTTTGCCATCTTCTGTAAAAAAACTGACTATAATAGGAATAGCCCTGTGATCAAGGGCCGCAAGTATTTCTGCTTCTACCCGGAAACTTCTTTCCACTGCTTCAGGATTTTCACAGACATCGTACATCTCTTTTAATGCCCAGAATTTTCCCGGTATATTGGCATCTATTACCTGATATACCACTCCAAAACCTCCGGCTGCTATACCATAGGCCACTACATAACAGTTTTTGAAAATATAGCCAATAGATGGAAATGCTTCAAGCCATATGAGGGTTCCTCCATCTTTATAGGCTTCCAGAACAAGATATTTATGTCCTTCTTCTATAAAAAAGTCTATCATAAGGGGTGATTGCTCTGTACCGTCCAGTGTGGCTCCCTGTTTTACCAGTGCTTCAAATTCCTTTTTGAGAATCTTACTGTCATTTTCATCTGTTTCCTGTAGAATTTCTTTCATTACATATTCTTCATGTGTTTCTTTATGTTTTACAAGATAAACGCCTGAGATTAATTCACTGTTTATTTCCCATATAAGTTCATAAGTATTATTTAATAAATTTTTCATAGATTTTCACCTTTTTATTAAAACGGCTATTATCCTCGGGTCACGATAATTATTATCCATGTATTTTCTTGAGTAACCACGCAATGTTATTTCCGAGATTTTCCATTGTCTTCAGGCCTTCTTCATCTTTACTGACATCGCCTGCATCACGGCCTATGCCTATATTCCAGTAACTTGAACCGGGAACAATCATATGATTTATAAGAAAGAAATGATTGAGGCTATCAAAGGTATGTATTGCTCCTGCTCTTCTTACTGCCACCACTCCTGCTCCGATTTTTCTCTTCAATAAATCTCCGTTTGCTCTTGATACATAACCTGCTCTGTCTATAAGGGATTTTATATTGGAAGTAAGATCTGAAAAATAGACGGGGGAACCGAGAATAATACCGTCTGCTTCAGTCATTTTTTCTATGTAGTCATTGAGCTTATCATCTGTAATGACACATTTTTTATTTTTATTCTCTTTACATTTACCGCAGGCGATACAGCCATGAAGAGTTTTTTTCCCTAACTGTATAAGGTCAGTTTCTATTCCTTCTTTTGAAATTTCCTGAAGTACTGTGGTAAGTAAAATATTCGTATTACCTTTTTCCCTTGGGCTTCCGTTGAATGCAATTACTTTCATTTAGTTTTATACCTCTTTCTAGAAAAATTTTATGGTGTATTTCATAGCTTAATTCGTGACGGGTAACGGGTAACGCGTAACAGGTTTAATCACCGGGTATCACGCATTACACTTTACTCATTACGAGATTATTATTTATGGATAGTTATGAAACTGACTATAAATATTCAACGAGATCTTTTATGAATCCTTTTATATAAATGATTTTATACTATTCGCCTCTACCGGCTTCCGCTATCATCCCGTAAATTCATTAATCCATGCCTATTTTATTCGAAGCATTTTTTTGTTATAATTATTCATTGACCTGAGTATAAGCATGTAATAAAGGTCTTCTTCCTGTTACGCGTTACGCGTCACGCGTCACGAGTATGCCATCATAATAAAATAAGCTCATATCAATAGTCCGGAGAAGGGAGATGTATTTTATGATATACAGATATTCAATTACATTATCGCTGTTTCTGTTATTTATTTTTCTTTCAGGTTGTTGTTGCTGCTGTTCTCCTGATCTTTTCTCTCAAGATAATGGAGAACTCAGTCCCACTCCTGCTAATTCCTCTGGAGAGTTTTCCAAAAATCATTCAGACAACAGGAAAATACTTAAATCTATAATTGTTATATGTGATGATTATATTGATCCTGAAAATAATGCAATAGCCGAGGGAATGCATGCAAACAGTGCCATTATTAAAAAATTTCTTGGTAAATTGGAACGCAGAAATCTACTAGAAGTAGAAAAGATTGTTCTTCAGGGAAAAAAAGCAAGTACTGCAAATATCATCGCTGCAATCAAAGATATCGATACAGATTCAGATGATATTCTATTCTTTTATTACTGCGGTCATGGCGGAATGACGGGAGGAAATACTTATTTGTGGCCCTGTGATGAAAATGCTCTTTTTAGAAAAGATCTTTTATCACTTGTTGGTAAAAAAGATGCCACATTGAAACTTGTATTTACCGATGCATGCAGCAGTTCCATAGACAGCGTAGGTTACAGGAATATGTTAAATTATATGGGTAATGTTTCAGGTGAAGGAAATAATGACAGTATTTATAGGAATTTATTCCTGAATTATGAAGGAACTCTGGACCTAACGGCTGCAAGCGAAGGGCAATTTGGCTTTTCAAATGATGTCAATGGCGGTTATTTTACAAGTTCCCTTTTCGATGAAGTGTTGCTTCTGTCTCCACTTATGACATGGGATGATGTTGTTTCAAAAACCATAGAAAAAACAGAGGAAAAATTTAAACATGGCTATAAGATGAAATTATTTTCCGAAAGTACTTATAAAGATCTCGAAGAAAGGGACATTACAAGTCAAACACCAAAGTACTATTCTATGCCTGATATTATAAATAAGGGGGAAGAGCAATTTATACCGACAGAGGAAGAGACAGAACATACCTGCGAGGCTATGGTGAAGAATGAGACAGGCAAAAAAATTACTTTTTATGTCGATAATAATATTGATGATAAGGAACTCTGGAGTTATGCCTGTTGTAAGAAAATTATCCTTTCTTCCGGAGAAAGCACAGAATTGGGTAATAAAGGCATAATAAAGGTATTTTACGATAAAGGTAATGAAGAGATAGACTATTATAAACTTGATACAGGCCGTTATTATTTCGGTCTTGACGGGGATTTAATTCAGTTATATATAGGAAAGGGAGCAGATAATCAGGCAGGTAAATCTGTTATTATATATAATTTTGATTATGATGATATTGATTTCTTTATCAAATTTAACAATGGAGCCAATAAAAATTATAGTCTTAAGCCGAATGGATATGTTGAAATTACGGGAGATCCCGTGGAAATATACTATGGCAAATCGTCTGATACTCTTGATTCAGGCCAGACATACTATTTTATGAAAAACCCCTATGATGAAATAAGGTTATATGTTTCCAGATAATTCAGAGGTTGACAAATGGTTTTTTAGATATTATCATATTATTTGAGAAGTGGAGAGTTATGTTATTTATCTTTTTCTCTTCACTATAGCATTAGAGAAGAGATGTGTGTTTTATGAGACAAATAGAGAGAGAAGAATTACTGCAGAATGCCGGAATTGGATTATGTACATGTAAGATTGATGGTACCATAAAGGATATAGATAAAAGTACATTGAAGATTTTTGAGCTTGAAGCTGAATACCCACAGATATCTTCTTTATCAGGCAGGCATCTATCAAGTCTTTTTGTTACTCCTATGACTTCTGAATTGCTTTTTAAAGAAATTAAAGATGGCCGTGTTAAATCTCTTGAACTCCCATTGAAAACCCATTCAGGGAGAAAAAAATGGATATTATGTGATATATGGCTGATTGATAAAGAAGAGGAATTACTTCAGTTTATATTTCATGATGTTACAAACAAAAAGAATATAGATAACCTCGATGAAATCAACGAAAAATACAGAGTTGTCGTTGAAGCTTTTGAAGGCTTGATTTACATATGTTCCCAGGATTATTCCGTAGAATTTATGAATAAACATTTTATTGAACGTACCGGTCGTAATGCAGTAGGAGAGAAGTGTTATAAAGCCATTCATAACCTGGATTCAGTCTGTCCGTGGTGTGTAAATGATAAAGTATTTGAAGGAGAAACAGTTAAATGGGAATTACTCAGTCCTCTGGATAATCACTGGTACTATATTGTTAATACACCTGTTTACCATGCAAACGGCTCCATATCAAAAATAGCTATGATTTACGATATTACTGAAAGAAAGATGACAGAAGCATTACTTTCATCTGAGAAAGAACGTCTTTCCGTAACACTTCAATCAATAGGAGACGGCGTCATTACTACAGATATTGAAGGAAATATCATTTTAATTAACAAGGTTGCCCTTGAACTTACAGGGTGGAAAGAAAATGAAGCTATCGGGAGATCTATCAGAGAAGTTTTTCATGTTGTAAACGAGAAAACAGGAGAGCTCTGTGAAAATCCTGTTGAAAAAGTGCTAAGAACATCGATAAGTGTAAATATCTCAGGTCAGACAGGGCTTATATCCAGAGACGGAACAAAGAGACTCATCTCAGACAGTGGCTCTCCGGTACGTGATAAAGACGGACATATTATAGGTGTTGTCCTTGTATTCCGTAATATAACAGAACAGAGAAAACTTGAGGAAGAACTTTTGAAAGCAAGTAAAATTGAATCATTAGGAACTCTTGCCGGAGGCATTGCTCATGATTTTAATAATATATTAACAGCCATTATGGGTAATATTTCTCTTGGTAAAATGTATGTAGAACCTGACGATGAACTTTACGAGATACTTTCAGAGGCAGAAAAAGCTTCCCTGAGAGCTAAAAATTTGACCCGTCAGTTACTGACCTTCTCGAAAGGCGGTTCTCCCATCAAGATGAGTGCTTCTATTTCAGAACTGGTCATTGATACTACAAATTTTGCTCTCAGCGGCTCGAAGATTAAACCGGAATTTTTTATATCTGATGATCTGTGGCCTGTAGAGATTGATACAGCCCAGATCAGCCAGGTTATTAATAATCTGGTAATCAATGCCAAAGAAGCTATGGCCAGTGGCGGAAAAATAGAAATTAGAATGGAAAATTTACATGATCCATCCAATTTACCCTTAAAGGAAGGTAAATATTTAAAAATCAGTATAAAAGATTACGGAACCGGTATAAGTAAAGAAAATATCTCAAGAATATTTGATCCATATTTTACTACAAAACCTTTTGGTACAGGTCTTGGACTCGCATCTGTCTTTTCTATTATAAAAAAGCATGACGGTATTATTACTGCAGATTCTGACTACGGGAAAGGCACGGTTTTTTATATTTATTTACCTGCTCTGGAGGTAAATACTCCTGTTCCTTCAAAGTCACAGACTAAATCATTTAAAGAAGATACAAGAATTCTGGTTATGGATGATGAAGATATAGTATTGAAGACTACAGGCATGATACTTAAACGTCTGGGATATAAAGCTGATTTTGCAAAAGACGGAACTGAACTGATTGATATTTATAAAAGAGAAAAAGATAAAGGTAAGCCATTTGATCTTTTAATAATGGATTTAACAATACCCGGTGGTATGGGCGGAAAAGAAGCTATAGAGAAACTTAAAGAAATAGACCGTGATGTTAAAGCCATTGTTTCCAGCGGTTATTCCAATGACCCCATTATGTCAGATTTTAAAACATACGGTTTTATGGGAGTTGTTGTCAAACCTTATAAAATATCAGAACTCAGTGATATTTTGAATAAGGTTTTAGGTTAATAGGTAATGAGGGATATTCCCACTGATGGCCATGACCGGATGGTCACAACGAAGAATGAGAAGCCATTCCTCTCTTTACCCTTCACAATTCTCATAACTTATGTTCTGCATGGCACGTTTTGCATGAATTATTACATTTGCATTCACTTTTTTTATTGAAGCTATGAATAATGGTCTTAAGCAGAATCATGAATGATGATATTACCAGTAATCCGACTATTATATATTCTAACATTGAAAACACCTCCAAATTTTTGACGTATATCAATATAATAATAATTTACCTGCCTGATATATTGCAAATGACATTATCCAGGCAAGTATAATGGTGTAACATATCATAAAGAAAGGCCAGTATAATGAACCTGTTTCTTTCCACACTACAGCAACAGTAGCCATACATGGGACATATATAAGAATAAATATCATCAGTGTATATGCTGTAAGGGGGGAAAAATGTTTATCCTGTTTTAATAGCTCTCTCAGAGAAACAGTATTATCATTTACTTCTTCCAGATTGTAAATTGTCCCGAGTGTAGATACTATTACTTCTTTTGCCGCAAAGCCTGAAAAGAGAGCGACTCCTATTTTCCAGTCAAAGCCAAGAGGCCTGATAACAGGTTCCATAATTTTACCTATCTGTCCCGCATAACTTGAAGCAAGTTTTTCAGTCCTGTTTACATTACCTGTTACCGGGAAATTTGTTAAAAACCACATGAGAATAGATATGGCCATGAGTATTGTACCGGCTTTTTGAAGATATAGATAGGCATGTTCCCACATATGAATAAGAACACTCTTCAGTGTAGGCACCCTGTAAGGTGGAAGCTCCATAACAAAAGGTGAACATTCGCCGGGGAAAAGTAATTCTCTGAATATTTTTGCCATAATTACAGCCAGAATAAATCCTATCAGATATATAGAAAAGAGCACATTCCCTGCCATAGAAGGGCTAAAAAAAGCACTTATAAGTAATGTATAAACAGGCAACCTTGCTCCGCAACTCATAAGTGGTATTATCAGTATTGTAGTTAATCTGTCTTTTTTACATTCAAGTGTTCTTGTTGCCATTATTGCAGGCACACTGCACCCGAAACCTATAAGCATAGGTATAAAGGATTTCCCATGAAGACCTATGGAATGCATTAATTTATCTACAATAAAAGCCACTCTGGCCATGTAACCGGTATCTTCCAGAATAGCTATTGCCAGAAAAAGCAACACTATATTTGGAAGAAATATAATTACGCCTCCAACACCGCCTATTATGCCATCTACAATAAGAGAACGAAATATTCCTTCTTTCATATGAAATATAATAAAATGTCCCAGTGAATCAATCAGGAATTCAATGAGTTCCATGGGAGGGGTTCCGAGAGTAAAGGTCAGTTGAAAAACCAGCCACATAAATAATAAAAATATCGGTATACCTAACAGCCTGTGAGTTAAAATAAAATCTATCTTTTCCGATGTAGATATTTTATCTTCTTTTGTTTTCTCTACAGTTTCTTTATATAAACCGTTTATAAATCCATATCTTTTGTCTGATATTATGTTTTCAGGTTCATCATTGAAAAAATTTTTTATATATGTCCTGGCTTCAGATACTAAGGTCACTATTTCTTCTGATAATTTATTTTTCTTTACTTCTTCAATAATTTCCGTATCCTGTTCAAGTAATTTAATGGCAAGCCATCTGTCGGAATATTTACCGTTAATTACATTATTGGAAGAAAGGAATTTTGATAATATCTTTATGTATTTATCTATTTCTTTACCGTACTTTACTATAGTCCCGGTGGTCTTTTTGTGGTTTTTTACCAGTGATAAAGATGCTTTAATTACATTTTCAATACCTTCGCCTTTACTGGCTACAGCTGTAACAACAGGTGTAGCAAGGAGTTTTTCTATGAGTTTTATGTTTATCTTATATCCCTGGGAAGTGGCAAAATCCATCATGTTAAAAACCAGAAGAAGAGGTATTTCGAGTTCTATAAATTGTAAGGCCAGATAGAGGTTTCTTTCCAGATTTGACGCATCTATGACGTCTATTATAACATCAGGTTTTTCTTCTATAATAAAGTTTCTTGTTACAATTTCTTCGATGGAATAAGGACTCAGGCTGTAAGTTCCGGGAAGATCAATTACCTTTATTTCTTTGCCTTCATACTTAAATTTTCCCTCTTTTTTTTCAACTGTTACACCGGGGTAATTACCTACATGCTGGCGGGAGCCGGTAATGGCGTTAAAAAGAGTAGTCTTTCCCGAGTTCGGATTCCCTGCAATGGCAATTGTTATATTATTGGACATATAAATCACTTCTCTGGAGTTTTAAGGTTTACGGTTTGAAACTCTCAACTCTAAACTCTAAACTCTAAAGTACTTCAACTGTCATGGCTTCGTTTTTTCTCAATGATAAATAATAGTCTCTTATTTTAAATTCCAGAGGATCTCCCAGAGGCGCCGGCTTTACCATTTTTATGGTCACACCTGTTACAAAACCCATATCCCTTAATCTTCTCTGAATAAGACCCTGACCGTTTACTTTTTTAACAGTTGCTTTTTCGCCGGCTCTGAGATCCATTAATGTTTTCATAAATTTGTGCCTCCGCTATTGTTTTTATTTATTTTTTACTTGAAAATGAAAATCATTTTCAACTTTATCTCAAAATAAAAGAGTAATGTTACTCTCTTTTACTATATTAGTATAGAATACTTATTTTTAAGTGTCAAGTCTTTATGAAAAAATTTCTTATTTATGAATTAATCAGAATATATTATATTTTTCAGGCCTTGCAAAATCCTGCCGGTACCTTATAATAAATTAATAAGCATTCAGATTTCCGGTACTATCCTGTACGCTTTACTTAATTTTATAACTTATTATGTAATAAACCGTTATTTAAGGTGAAATGTAATGAAATTCGGGAAATTTTTTAGAGATACAGGGAATAAAATATTACTGTTTTTTATCCTCTCTGCTCTTCTTTTTTCTTATATTTTCTTTGTTTTTTATGAAGAAGATAAAAGAGATAGTCAATATGCCCTGTCACTCTGTAAGATCTTTCTGGAAAATAAAATGAAAGAGACTTTTAATATATCTATATGTGTTTTAAATGATTTGGATAATATTCTGGATAAGGGACTTGTGGCAAACCCGTTCCCTGTAAGTTTTACACTTATAATCGATGAGAATGGTTCTGTAGTAGATAAAAGTGGCAGTGAGGTTGGTGAAGAGGTGATGAAAAAATTACTGCTTGTAGAAAATAAAAATACAACCCCTTCGGATATGCTCCGGGTTATGGCGAATCCCGATAGCGGTATCACTGTAGTATCTATTCTGCCTTTTAATAGTGAAAAAATAAAAGGTCTTATTGTAGTAGGTAATAATTTTTCTGAAATAGATATTCAGAAACAGATTCCTGTCATAGACACTAAAATAGGAACTTATATAAATAATAAGAAAGTTTCGAATAGTTTTGGTCCTGATGATCTTTCTTCCGGGGCAATAAAAGAACTGGGACAGAATAATGTGTTCTTTGATAATTTTAATATAAATGGCAGAGGATACTATGCCTTTATATATCCTTTAAATTATACAGAAGGAGAAATACCTGATGCAATGTTATGTGCTTTCCCTTCTGATTTTGTTTATAAAATAAACATGCAGGGGCTCTATGCCAGAGTTTTTTTAATTCTTCTTATATTGTTTTTCTTATTGACTCCTGTACTGTCAGTTAATAGAAAAGGTGAAGAAGTTTCTCTTCAGGATGCAAGTGAAGTTGAATTTACTGCCAGAGAGAATCTGGAACTGGCCAATATAAAAATCAGGAAAATTAATGAGGAATTGAAGGCAAAAACAGAAACTATTAAGAAATCACGGGATGAAGCCCATCAGAGCAGGCAGCAAATGGACTCCCTTTCTGTGAAATGTAAAAAAATTCAGGACGAACTGGATACTTTAAAAAAAGCAAATGAAGATGTTCAATTAAATAAAAATCAACTTGAACTGGTCAATATAAAACTTAAGAAAGCCCAGGCAGAACTTGAGAGTATGGATAAGATAAAGGCACAATTTCTGTCAAATATAAATCATGAATTCAGAACCCCTGTGGCTCTTATAATAGGATTTTCGGAAATACTTCTTGCCGATGAAAAACTGGATAAAGAACAAAAAAACCTTGTAAATGATATTTATAATGCCAGTACAAGGCTCAGGGAAACTGTTGATAATATTCTGGCTTTACCTGATTCTATTAAATTTACTAAAAAAGATAGACTATTTAAAGAAGTAAATCTTTTAGAGATAATTGAAAAAGTTAAAAAAACTTTTAATGGTGAAATAGAAAAGAAAAATTTGAATATAATTATAAATTTGTCTGAACATATTCCATCAAAGGTTTTAATTGAAGATGAGGAATTGGAGCATATATTGAATAATCTTCTAAGTAATGCCGTAAAATTTACAGGTCATGAAGGTACTATTACGGTAAAAGCCGAAATAACTAAAAATAATCCCTATGGGGTATTACATAATAAGAATAATGAAAAAAAGGAAAATTACCTCAACATATCCATAACTGATACAGGCATAGGAATAAAACCACAGGATCAGCAGAAATTATTTCAGAAAGAATTCTGGCAGGCTGATAGTTCTTCTACCAGAGCTTATGAAGGGAGCGGCCTCGGCCTTGTTATTACGAAAAAACTGGTTGAAGATCTCGGGGGGACTATATGGTTTTATAGCAAGGAAAGTGAAGGAAGCACTTTTGGCTTTGTAATACCGGTTATAGGAGAACATGCTTAGTACCGCAACAGGTAAATCAGTAACCATTTTATCAGCTTCTGCCTGACAGGCTCTTACGAAGAA
>DAIOEN010000072.1:0-31099 GCA_036746235.1 Vulcanimicrobiota bacterium
GAAGAATAAATAAAGGTGACGAAGTAATCACAGTAGCAGCAGGATTTCCTACTACAGTAACACCGATAGTACAGTACGGAGCAGTACCTGTTTTTACAGACATAAGTCTTCCCTCTTACAATATAGATACAGGTAATCTCGAAAAAGCACTCTCTGAAAAAACAAAAGCTGTATTTCTTGCCCATACTATGGGAAATCCCTTCGATTTGCAGAAAGTAAAAGACTTCTGTGACAGACATAATCTCTGGCTTATAGAAGACAACTGCGATTCTCTGGGGTCGAAATATTTATATAAGGGAGAATGGAAATACACCGGAACAATAGGACATATTGGGACATCAAGCTTCTATCCTCCCCATCATATGACAATGGGAGAAGGAGGAGCAGTATATACACAGGACACTCAACTTAAACGTCTCGTAGAATCTTTTCGTGACTGGGGCAGAGACTGCTGGTGTATGTCAGGTCATGATAATACCTGTAAAAACCGATTCAATCAGCAATTCGGAGAATTACCTTTCGGATATGATCATAAATATGTTTTTTCTCATTTAGGTTATAATCTGAAGATAACAGATCTTCAGGCATCCATAGGATGTGCTCAACTGAAAAAACTCCCTGATTTTATCCAGGCAAGAAAGAATAACTGGCGATTATTAAGAGAAGGATTGAAGGAGCTATCAGATAAATTTATATTACCGGAAGATACGGAAAATTCTGACCCGAGCTGGTTCGGGTTTTTACTGACAGTAAAAGAAGAGGCCGGTTTTACAAGGGATGAAATAGTGACATATCTGGAGAAAAACAGAATCCAGACAAGAATGCTCTTTGCAGGTAATCTGATAAAACATCCATGTTTTGACGAAATGAGAAAATCAGGTAAAGGATATAGAATTATAGAAAATCTTTCCAATACTGACAGAATAATGAAAGATACTTTCTGGATTGGACTTTATCCCGGTATGACTGAAGATATGTTGAAATTTATAATTTCAACTTTTATAAAGTTTGCAGACGGGATTTAAAACAACTGTCAGGTAAACATTGCTATAAAAAGGAGACATAGTTTATGCCGGTAGAAAACATCCTGCTAACAGGGGGAAGTGGATTTATAGGGAAAAACATTGTAGAATCCTTACTGGCAAAAAAATATAATATAATAGCACCGGGTCATAAAGATCTTGATTTAATGGATGAACATAAGGTAAGAGATTTTTTCAAAAAAAATAATATAGATATAGTCATACATTCAGCATGTAAACCGGGCCACCGTAATGCAAAAGATCCGACAAATATTTTATATACCAATACAAGAATGTTTTTTAATCTCGTCCATAATTCTACTCTTTATAAAAAGATGATACTTATGAGCTCAGGTGCTATATATGATATGAGATATTACCAGCCTAAAATGAAAGAGGATTATTTTGGATTTCATGTTCCTGTAGATGAACATGGCTTCGGCAGATATGTATGTGCCAGATATATAGAACAGGTTGATAATATTATTGAGCTGCGTATATTCGGAATCTTCGGAAAATATGAAGACTATGCCATAAGGTTTATTTCAAATGCCATATGCAAGGTAATATTTGATTTACCAGTTACAATAAAACAGAATAGAAATTTTGACTATTTATATATTAATGATCTTATGCCGGTTCTGGATTATTTTACAGGAAACAAACCGGCATATAAAGTTTATAATGTTACTCCTGACTCTTCTATAGATCTTTACAGTCTTGCCAGAAAAGTAATCACTATATCAGGCAGGGATTTACCGGTAATAATATCACAACCGGGAATGGGGAATGATTACAGCGGGGACAATACAAGGTTACACAGAGAAATTAAAAATTTAAAAATTACTCCACTTGATGAAGCTATAAAGGAATTATATGAATGGTACTCGAATAATAAACATCTGATTAATAGAGAAGTTTTACTCTTTGATAAATAGGAAATTTTTATAATAAAAATGTTAAATCCGAATATCTTTCAGAATATAGAATAAAGCCTATTTTTATGATTTCTACAGGTACCAATATTATGATAAAAAATCTATTAAGACCATGCCCGATATGTTTGAACAGGAAAGGTGAAATTCTTCATAGCCAGAACTTTATCATACCTCAGGAACATTTTCTTCCGGACTCTTATGATGTTGTGGCCTGTAATTTATGTGGTTTTGTTTATGCCGATACTTCTGCAAAACAAAAAGATTATGACAGATATTATCAGATATTTTCCAAATATGAAGATACATCTCTTTCATCAGGCACCGGTATTACAAAAAATGATGCAGACAGATTGAACATGACAGCACAGGTAATAGCAGACATGGTGCCTGATAAAGATTGTTCCATACTGGATATAGGCTGTGCAAACGGTGGTTTGCTGGCATCATTTAAATCTATGGGATATAATAACCTGACAGGTATGGACCCTTCTAAAAACTGTATAACCTATGTTAAAGAAAAACTGGGAATTCATGCCGTTGAAGGAGGATTATTCTTTAAAAACAATATACAGAACTGTTTCTTTGATCTTGTTATATTGAGCCATGTCCTGGAACATGTATATGATCTGGCAGAAGCAATAAAGAATGTAAAATCACTGCTTAAAAGAGAAGGATTGTTATATATAGAAGTACCGGATAGTTCTGCTTATGCATCTTACTATGTTGTACCATATTACTATTTTGATTGCGAGCATATCAATCATTTTGACGAACATTCTCTGAAAAATTTATTACTGCCCCATGGGTTTAGCCATATAATCTCTAAAAAGAAAGAGTTATCTATTACAGGTGATATAGTATATCCTGCCTGCTATGGCATTTACAGAAAATCAGAAGAACAAAATAATTATAAAATTGCTTTTAACCCGGCTGTTAAAGACAGTACAGTCAGTTATGTAAAAAAATCCGAATCTAATAAAAACTGGTCTCAAATAGATGAATTTGCAAGAAGTCAGGAAAAAATTATCGTATGGGGAGCAGGTTCATATACATTAAGACTTATGAAAAACAGTCCATTAAGTGAGTGTAATATAATATTTTTTATAGATAAAGACAGTAAAAAACATGGCACAAAAATAAAAGACATTCCTGTATATCCACCTGACATACTCAGAGAACACAGAGAAACGATTATTATATGTTCTGCTCTTTACAGTGAAGATATTCTTGCAGAAATCAGGACTATGGCTATTTGCAATAAGGTCTTTATAATGAAATAGCAGGGCTGTTTTATAGAAAATAATGGCATATTACCTTTTGATAAACAAAGGAGACAGGTTATGATAAAATTATCTGATTATATTGTGAAGAGTCTTGCTGACTACGGTATAAAACATATCTTTATGATTTCCGGCGGTGGTGCAATGCACCTGAATGATTCTGTTGGAAAATGTAAAGACATACAGTATATATGCAATCACCATGAACAGGCCAGTACCATAGGAGCAGAAGGTTATGCAAGAACCAGCGGAAAACTTGCAGTAGTAATGGTTACGACAGGCCCTGGCGGAACCAATACAATGACGGGACTTATAGGACAGTGGCTCGATTCTGTGCCGGTCCTTTACATATCAGGTCAGGTAAAATTTGAAACATGTATAGAATCCTGCAGGGAAATAGGCCTGAGACAGCTTGGAGATCAGGAAATCAATATAGTTGACATAGTAAAACCTGTAACAAAATTTGCCGCTATGATAAAAAAACCATGGGAAGTAAAAAGATTGTTAAAAAAAGCCATTTACATTGCAACCCATGGAAGACCAGGCCCTGTATGGCTCGATGTACCACTTGATATTCAGGGAGCTATGATAGATGAAACATCATTAATAGATTACAATGAAGATGAAGACAGAATAGAATTTAATAAAGATGAAATAAATCTGAAAATCTCAGAAACTATTAAATTACTGCAAAAATCCGAAAGACCTGTTTTCCTTGCAGGTCATGGTATAAGGATTGCAGGTGCTCAGGAATTATTTCTGGAGATTATAGACAAATTAAACATACCTGTTATATCGTCTTTTAATGGCTGTGACCTCATACCTTCCGATCATCCGTTATTTTCCGGAAGACCGGGAACAATAGGTGATAGACCGGGAAACTTTGTTCTTCAAAATGCAGATCTGTTATTATCTGTAGGTTCAAGAAATAATATAAGACAGATCAGCTATAACTGGCAGTGTTATGGCAGGGCTGCAAAAAAAATATTTGTAGATATAGATGAAAAGGAACTGAAAAAACCTACAATAAAACCCGATATTCCCATATGTTCTGATTGCAGCTATTTTCTTATGGAACTCGGCAGGCAGTTAAAGGATGTAACATTACCGGATTTCAGTAAATGGATAGAATGGTGTTACGAAAGAAAAAAACGGTATCCTGTAGTTCTATCAGAATATGAAAAATCTGCTCCTGTAAACCCTTACTACTTTATAGATATACTTACAGAATGCATGAAAGAAGGAGATATAGCTGTAACAGGTAACGGTACAGCGAGTGTAGTTTATTTTCAGGCAGGCAAAATAAAAAAAGGGCAGAGAGTTCTGTGGAATTCAGGCTGTGCTTCCATGGGATATGATTTACCGGCCTCTATAGGAGCTTCCTTTGCAGAAAAAGAAAAAAACATTGTCTGTTTAGCCGGTGATGGCAGTTTACAGATGAATATTCAGGAATTACAAACAGTATTTCATCATGGATTGCCTTTAAAGATTTTTGTCCTCAATAATAATGGTTATATATCAATAAAACAGACTCAGGATAATTTTTTCGATGGAAGATATGTAGCATGTAATGAACAGTCAGGCGTCAGTTTTCCTGATATAATTAAATTAGGAAAGGCCTATGGTTTAAAGACGGATATAATAGATAGCCATAATGGACTGAAAGAGAAAATAGAAAATATTTTAAATGCCCGGAGCCCATTGCTATGTGAAGTTCGTCTTCAACCTGATTATATCTTCAGCCCAAAAGTATCGTCTGAACGTAAACCTGATGGTAAAATTATATCTAAACCCATTGAAGATATGTATCCTTTCCTGGATAGAAAAGAATTTAAGGAGAATATGATAATTCCAGAGTGGAATGGATAAAGTGTCATAAGGATAAGGATTTTTATGAGTGATATAAATAAATTATTTAATGAATTACCTGACGATGAGCAGAAATATACAGACTTAATAAAAGAGAGATTTGGTATTTCCGAACTTAATATATTAAATAAATCGGCAGTATTTGGTACAGAAAATCTGGGAAAAAAGTTATTATATAAATTTCGTGATTTAGGTATAGAGATTTCAACTTTTTCGGATAATAATAAAAATAAATGGGGGAATTTTATTGATGGAATCCCCATAATAGAACCTGAGGAACTGAAAAATAATCCCGAACAACTGGTAATAATAGCTTCAAAATATGTTCGTGAGATTTTTGCCCAACTAAAAAGTTTAGGAGTAAAAAAAGTTCTGCCTCATTATGTTTTAAGTGTATTATTTCCAGAATATTTTCCCAATGAACTTCATAAAAAAATAATAAAAGATATTTATAAAGATAGAAGAAAAATAGAAAGAGTTTATAATACTCTTTCAGAGAGTAAATCAAAGGAATTATTTTTAAATATCTTAAACTTCAGAATATCTCTCTGGCCTGAAGATCTGCCATTATATTCGTCAAATCAATATTTTCCCTCTTTTTTTCCACTGGAACAGGAGGAAACCTATGTCGATGCCGGTGCCTTTGATGGAGATACATTGAGGCAATTTTTAAATCGCCAGAAGGGAATGTTCAATAAATATATTGCCCTGGAGCCAGATGAACAAAATTATAAAAAATTATTGCAGTCTATTCCAGAAATATATAAAGAAAGAATTTTCACCTACCCTGTTGGTGCCGGAGCTATAAAAAGTAAAGCTTTTTTCTGTAATTATGGAAGAGAGGATTCTATGATTGCTGATGATGGGGATAATGAAATTGATATAATACCGCTGGATGAATTATTAATAGATGAAAAAGTTACAACCATAAAAATAGATGTAGAAGGATATGAGCCACAGGTTCTGGAAGGAGCAAAAAAAATAATTAAAGAGAAAAAACCCAAATTGGCAGTATGTGTTTACCATCGCCCTGACCATTTATGGGAATTACCTTTACAGATTATTTCCTATAATTCAAACTATAAATTATATTTAAGGCATTATGAACCGGAAATCTATGGAACAGTTTTATACGGGATATAAGCATATGAGTTATTTTATAGAAAATATAATCTTCGATTTAGATGGAACATTAATTGATTCTATGGAAGATATAGTTATATGCCTGAAAAAGGCCTTCAATATATATGGCATTAATAATATTAATATAAATAAAAGTGACATAGGTCCTCCTTTAATTGAAATGATAAAAAATATTGCTTCAGAATTAGATGAAGAACAAATAAAGGAAATAGTTAAAAACTTTAGAATTTATTATGATAATCATGACTATTCAAAAACAATTCTTCATAATGGTGTCAGAAAATTACTTATAACATTAAAAAAATTAAATATCAAACTATTTCTGGCTACAAATAAACCTGTGTTGCCAACAAATAAAATAATGAAAAAATTAAATATAGATTATTTTTCTGATATTATCACTCATGATATTATAGAAGGAAAAAAATTAAGTAAAACAGAAATGATATTACATTTAATAAAAAAATGGAATATGAATAGAGATAAAACCATTATGGTAGGAGACAGTGAAAATGATATAATTGCAGCACATGAAAACTCTATTATATCTATTGCCGTATTGAACGGTTATGGTCATATTGATACGATAGATAAGCATAAACCTTCATATAAAGTCGATAATATTAAACATATATTAACTATTATAAATCAAATAAATCAAGTAAAGGAGTAACTATATGAACAGGGATATTTTTGACGAGCTATTTGTACTGGAAATTGCTAATAACCACTGGGGAAAACTGGAAAGAGGAATAAAAATCATAAAGGATTTTGCCAGGATAGTCAGATTCAATAATGTCAGAGCCGGTATAAAACTTCAGATTAGAGATGTGGATAGCTTCATACACAGGGATTTCATAAATAGAACAGATCTGAGATACATAAAAAAAACCATTGATACAAAGATGTGTAAAGAAGACTTTGCCATTATGGTTGATTCCATAAGAAAAAATGGCTGTATTCCGATGGCTACCCCTTTTGATGAAAAATCTGTTGATATATGTAATGAAATCGGGATTCAGATACTTAAAATAGCAAGTTCAGACAGTAATGACTGGCCTCTGATAGAAAAAATAGCAAAAGCAAAAAAACCTGTAATAGCATCAACAGGTGGACTCTCCCTGAAAGATCTGGATGATCTTGTTACTTTTTTTGAAAACAGAAATATCCCCTTTGCTATAAATCACTGTGTTGCCTTATATCCAACTGAAGATTCTGATTTACAGTTAAATCAGATAGATTTCTTTAAAAATCGCTATCCAAAACATGTTATAGGATTATCAACCCATGAACACCAGGACTGGACATCTTCTATTATGCTGGGCTATGCAAAAGGAGCCAGAACGTTTGAACGACATGTAGATATAGATATGGATGGCATCCCTGTTTCCCCCTATTGTTCATTGCCGGAACAAATTGATATGTGGTTCAAAGCATTCCAAAAAGCAAAAGAGATGTGCGGAGGCAGTGGTAATGTAAGAAGGATTGCGTCAGAAAAAGAAATTAAATATCTTGACAGCCTCGTGAGGGGAGTATATGCAAAAAGAGATTTACCGGAAGGTTATATACTTTTACATGAAAAACTGAACGATGATATCTATATGGCAATACCATTACAAAAAGGACAGATTTCCTGCAGAGAACTGATGTCGGGAGAAGTTTTACTGAAATCCGTTGCAAAAGATCAGCCTGTAATGATTGATATGATAGATAGCCCTTATGCACATAATGAAAAACTTCAACAGGTTATATATAACAGAGGAATTTAGCAGGTGATATATGGAAAATACGGTTATTGTAGAAAATATAGAAACTTTGCAGAATTATTTAAGGAATATACAATGAAACTTATAAGCATAATGACACCGTGCTATAATGAAGAAAGTAATGTAGAAAAAGTCTATAATACAGTAAAAGAAGTAATGGATAAGCATGATGGATACTGTTACGAACATATCTTTATAGATAATTCATCAAAAGATAAAACTGTTGAAATACTAAAAGAAATCGCAAAAAAAGATAAAAATGTAAAAATTATTGTAAATGCAAGAAACTTTGGCCATATTCGTTCTCCCTATTATGGTCTCCTTCAGACAAACGGAGATGCAGTCATACCGGTAGTAGCGGATCTTCAGGATCCTCCTTCTATGATAACGGATTTCATAAAAAAGTGGGAAGAAGGTTATAAAATAGTCATTGCCGTTAAAAAGAAAAGCAGAGAATCTTTTCTTATGTTTGCCATAAGAAAATTTTATTATAATATTATAACAAACCTGTCTGATATAGAGTTAATCAAAAATTTTACAGGTTTTGGACTCTATGACAAAAGAGTAATAGAAATTTTAAGAGAAATAGATGATCCATATCCATATTTCAGAGGCCTTATATGTGACATAGGCTTTGAAAGATATGAAATAGAGTATACTCAACCGAGAAGAGAGAGAGGTATTACGAAAAATAATTTTTATACTCTCTATGACCTGGCAATGCTAGGTATAACAAACCACTCGAAAATTCCCCTGAGAATTGCAACTATGACGGGATTTATTATGTCTATTTTAAGCTTTCTCGGAGGCATCATATATTTAGTATATAAACTTATTGACTGGCAGAATTTTCAACTTGGCATAGCACCTGCTGTAATAGGCCTTTTCATCTTTTCTTCCGTACAGTTATTTTTTACCGGTATACTCGGTGAATATATAGGTTCAATACACACTCAGGTATTGAAAAGACCTCTCGTTATAGAGAAAGAAAGAATTAATTTTGAATAAAGATATGATAACATTTACGAAGATGCATGGTCTCGGAAACGATTTCATAATTATTGACCGAATTTTTTCGCGGAGTGTTTCACTGACTTACTTTGTATTAAAAGCCTGTAATCGTTACAGAGGCATAGGAGCAGACGGGGTTATTTTCGTATTACCTTCCGAAAAAGAAACTGCCAAAATGAGAATCTTCAATTCAGACGGTTCGGAAGCGGAAATGTGCGGGAACGGCATAAGGTGTCTTGCAAAATATATCTACGACAGAGGCATGGTAAAAGAGAAAAAATTCGCCATAGAAACAATGGCCGGATTGATAGTGACGGAAATAATAGAAGAAAAAGGCAATATAACAGAAATCCTTGTTGATATGGGAGAACCAGCGTTTAAGGAAATCTTTCAACCTCTGGAGGTTGAAGATAAAACTTTTTATTTTACCTCAGTATCAACAGGGCCGCCTCATGCAGTAATTTTTGACATACCGGAAGACTGGGAAGAAAAAGGAAGAAAAATAGAAATAAATCCGGTATTTCCGGGAAAAACAAATGTAGATTTTGTCCATATTATAAATAAACATGAAGCTTCCGTTAAAGTATGGGAAAGAGGTGCAGGGAAAACCCTTGCATGCGGCACAGGTGCCTGTGCGGTAATGGCAGCAGGCGTAAAAAATCATCTCCTCTGCAGAAAGGCAAAAATAAACCTCCCGGGAGGCCCTCTTTTTATAGAATGGTCAGAAAAAGACAACCACATATATATGACAGGCCCCGCAGAATATATATTTACAGGAGAAATCTCCCGGGAAACGTTTACGTCCTGGATGAGAGGATAATTTTTTTATCTATTGCCAGGTAAAAAAATTTCCAGTATAATATGTCTTTACAAATTTTATAGAAAAACAAAAGATTATTATATTAATTTTTATAAAAACATGATATAATAATTGTTTAACAAAATAATTATTTCGGGTTGTGAGTGTTTAACTGACCGTTGGAAAGAGATAACTAACAGCCATGACGGGTTCGGTTACAACGAAGTATGAGAATTTGTTCCTCCCGTAACGGGTCAGTAAATATCTAAAATATATGAATGAAATTAACAGAATAATAAAATCTCTCGGCATAGTGTTCGGAGATATCGGCACAAGTCCTATATATACTCTTACAGCGATTTTCCTCATAATACACCCTACAGAAAAAAATATAATGGGTGTTATGTCACTTATTTTCTGGACTCTGACCATACTTGTTTCACTGGAATATGCGTGGCTTGCCATGAGTCTCGGCAAAAAAGGTGAAGGTGGAACTATTGTTCTGAAAGAGATACTTGTAAGTAAACTGAAATCTACAAGACAGATAGCTTTTATAACATTCCTTACATTTATCGGAGTGTCTCTCCTTATAGGCGACGGTGTAATTACGCCTGCCATCAGTATACTGAGTGCTGTAGAAGGTATATTACTTATACCGGAATTTTCAAAAACTGCACAGTTAACACTTATTATCATAGCCTCTTTAATTGCAATAAGTCTTTTTGTCATTCAAAAAAGCGGAACGGAAAAGGTAGGAAAATCATTCGGCCCTCTTATGATAGTCTGGTTCGGTTCCCTTGCAATATCCGGAATTATATCTCTGGTAGAATATCCCGGTATAATAAAGTCAATAAATCCTTATTATGCAATAGATTTTTTCCTTCATAACGGTCTTGAAGGTTTTTTTGTTCTTTCCGAGGTTATTCTATGTGCTACAGGAGGGGAAGCTCTCTATGCAGACATGGGACATCTTGGAAGAAAACCCATTATCAATGCGTGGTATTATTTTGTATTTCCTGCTCTCCTCCTTAATTATCTTGGCCAGGGAGCTTTTCTTATAAAACATCCCCATGCAAAAATTGTATTGTTCGGTATGTTATATAATGAATCAACGTTATTATACATACCTTTTCTCGTTATGAGTATCATTGCTACAGTTATAGCATCCCAGGCTATGATAAGCGGTATGTTCTCCATAGTATACCAGGGTATAACAACTCATATTATGCCTCTTTTCAAAATAGATTATACATCTGCCGAAATGAGTTCTCAGATTTATATAGGTTTTGTAAACTGGTTTCTACTGGCCTGTGTGTTATTTATAATGTTTATCTTTAAAGAATCCAGTAAACTGGCCGCTGCATACGGACTTGCCGTTACAGGCACAATGAGCCTCACAGGGATTATGTTAACATGGATATTTTATTTAAAGAAAAACTATATAAAATCTTTTATTGCCCTTATTATAACTTTTGTAGATTTTGCCTTTTTCATATCAAATACCTATAAAATACCTCATGGCGGTTACTGGTCTATAATTATAGCACTACTGCCTCTGTGTATGATTTTAATATATACACAGGGACAGAAAAAACTTTATTTATCACTTAAAGCCATACCTCTGGCTGCATTTCTCGAACAGTACAATGAAGCTTACAAAACATTGAATAAAATTTCAGGGTCTGCCCTGTTCTTTGCAAGGGATATAAACAAAATGCCTCCATATATAGCAAGGACTATGTTCATCCATAATATAATCTATGAAGATAATATTATTGTGTCAATGGCACGACAGGAAGAACCTTTTGGCATAAGTTTTGATTTCAAAGAAAAAATCTCGGACGGCCTCAGGGTATTTGAAATAAGAACAGGGTATATGGAAGTCATAGAAGTGGAAGAAATTCTAAAAAAAGCCGGTATAGAGGAAAAATCCATATTTTATGGACTTGAAGATATAAATACAGAGAATATTATATGGAAAATATTTGCAGCTATAAAAAATCTGACTCCTTCTTTCGTTCAGTTTTACAAACTGCCTCCCAATAAACTTCACGGAGTTATTACAAGACTTGAAATATGACAATCTTTAATGGAGGTACTACCATGAAGACAAACTATGTAGAATTTTCAGACGGTTCAATTGTTACTGGCATTGAAGATCTGAAAGCAAAATTCATGAGTAATAATAACGATATCGTTAAAATTATAGAGAATGGAGATTTAGAACTATTTTTTCGCAATATAGCAGATAACATTGTCTCTATGAAAGAAGATGGTACAAATAGCCAGGATATAGCCGTAGCTGTTGCTTTTATCCTGGGTATTCCCCCTGTCAGGTCTGAAACTCCATCCGTTACCGGTAAACTTCCTTCGTATTTACTTCAAGAAGAAATAGCCTGTGATGAAACTGTAACGAGAGAAATATCTCTTAAAAATTTACTCCTCTCCGATAAAAAATCTCTTACCTTTCCGGAAGATCAATGGAACCTGGAAGAAAGTATCAGTGTAAAAACAGAGAAGGAAATTAAAGGACATAAATCATTATTTAATATAAATGAGCTTATCATAGATATACCGGCAGATAAAACAATAAGCTTCGAACATGTCACTTTCAGAAAAAATAAAAAAAATGAGGCTGTAATTAAGATTTTGAACGGTTCCGTTCTGTTTTCCGGAACTATATTTGACGGTGTACGTATAGAAGCAGGGGGAAACAGTAAAGTAAGTATCTGTAACAGCGATTTTTCTCATGTAAATACAGCCATCTGCGGAAAAGAAAAATCATTTATAAAATCAGAAAATATTTCTTTTGACAGGATCCATGAAAAAACAATTATAATGTCAGATTATGCCGACATATCAAATCTAATCGACCTTATCAATACACACCCTTCTCTCAAATACTCCCTCGCAGGAAGCAATGTATGCGGGAATAAATTACTTAAAGAAGGTATAATAGATTTTGCGACATTTATTAAATACTGTAAACATACAGTCATGTCCGGAGAATATATTATAAACAATACAATAGAAATAACAGGAGATATCTGTTCCATAGAGGGAGATAATTTAATCATAAAATCAAATGTAAAACAGGCCTTTCTAATAAAAAACAACAGCACTCTTAAATGTAAAAATATAATATTTAATTACATAAATGAAGATATAGAAAAAACACAGAAAAAAGTCGAAGTATTGGAAGATTCCAATGAAGAAAAACAAAAAGAGCCCGGGTTAATCCATGTTAAAGCAGGAAATCTGGAAGTGAATAACTGCAAAATCATAGGGGCCAATATTGCTGTATGTATTGAAGAACACTCAAAGGCCGATATCAAACAATGTACTATAATAAAAAGCATAAAAACCGGCATGGATATAAAATCTTCTAAAGTAAAAATATCGGATTCCATCCTTGAAGGTAACGGAAAAGGAGGGAAACACTACCCCCAGATATCTGTAGAAGACAAGTCTGAACTTGAAATAAGAAACTCTACCATATCAAACTCTTCTGATAGTGATGCCATTTATTTCAGCGAATCCAGAGGAACAGTTCATAGATGTTACATTAATAATAATAATAACGGTCTGGATATAAGAGAACATTCCGACGTAAAGGTATTTGACTCTGAAATCAACGGCAATCGTGAAGAAGGTATTTATATTTATAATAACTCAAAAAGTGTTATAAAAAAATGCAATATTATTAACAATAAAAGCAACGGGTTTGATATAAGAGATAATTCCGAAGCAGATATAGCCGATTCAAATATTAGCGGGAATATAAGAGGTATAGATATAAAATCTTCCAGATTACAACTGTCCGGTTGTACCTTCAATGGCAATGTAAAAGGCATATACCTGGAAATAAACTCCTGCGGAGATATTCAGAACTGCACCATAACACACAGTAAAATGAACGGTATTTACATAGATTCGTCAAAGGTGAAAATTTCAGATTGTGAACTAAGAAAAAATGGTGAAAAAGGTGAAAACACATATCAAATATATATAGGAAAAAAATCCAGAGTGGACCTTATAAACAATACGGTATCAGATGCATCTGATAAAGGACAGGACATTTATTCTGAATTTGAGACATCAAAACTGTTGATGGAAGATAACACTATAGAAGGAGAAGTTATTTACGGACATAAAAAGAACGGATGTTTTATTACAACTGCCACATGTCTCTCTCTGGGAAAACCGGATAACTGTTATGAGTTGAACAGATTGAGAGAATTCCGTGACACATGGTTAAAAGAACAGAAAGACGGAGAAAGACTCATCAGAGAATATTATACCGTAGCACCTCTTATAGTAAACACAATAAACACTATGGCGGATAAAGATGAGATTTATAAAGATATATGGAATAATTATATCTCAACATGCCTGGATTTAATAGAAAAAGAAAAATTTGAAGAAGCAAAAAATTTATATATAAAGCTTGTAGAAAAATATATGGGTTATGGGTTTTAGGTTCCGGGTTCCGGCTAATGAAAATTCCTATACCTTTAAATTATCAACCTCACTCCTCCGAATTCCGATATATTATAGGGGAATCTTTCATGAGGGCATCCTATAAACATATAGTTCTTCGGCACTTTGAGTTCTTCCGATAATTTCTCTATATATTCAGGTGTAAATTCTCCTTTGATTTTCACAAATTCTATATCCATCTGAGGATATAACTGATTGAGAAAGTTAATATCATGAGATAACTGATCGGGAATGTCTTCTTCCTTTTTATAGAGGTGTATGATTTTTATATTATTGGTAGGTTCATTATGAAGTACATAGAGAATAGCCGTATTTAAACTTGAAGAATTCTCTCCTCTTGTAAAGAATATTACTCTGTGACTGTTTATAGTTTCTATCTGTTGCAGAAGATTATTTTTCATATTCCCTGTCCATTCATTAATCTTCATTGTTATGGTTTCAAGTATATAAAGTATTACTCTGAAAATGCTTAACCTGAGGAACATTATGGTTACCATTACCATGGTGGGAATAAAATAAATCAGAAATACTATAATATTCTGTTCATCTATGGCTATATTACCTATAATGCCTACTACAACGGCAATAAAGGCCACTATCACTTCAGGATAGGATGCAATAACATTTCTTTTGAGACCGGATCTGAATATTTTCAGGAGAATATTTCCTACTGCAAAAATAGCCATAACACTCAGGAAAGATATGGTGTAAACCCCTGCAAGGGTTATTACCTTTCCCTGAGTTATAAGTAATATGGAAGAACAGAGCACGAAAAAACTCAGAATTATAATATGATTTGTCCCCCGTCTGTTTTCTTTCAGAAGCAATTGAGGCAAACACCTGTCAAGAGCCATTCTCTTGCATAGTCCAGTGACACCTACATAACTGGTAAGAACGGCACCTGAAAGAACCAGAACGGCATCTATCACTATAAGTGTATGAAGTAAATATCCTCCTGTTTTATTTGCAATATCGGCAAGAAGATTGGCTTCATTTTGAGGGTTGGCTATAAAAGACATTTCAAATGTGCCTAGAGCAAGAAAAGCAATAAGAGGATTAAAAATACTTACCAGTATCCACATATTTCTCAGAGTTTTTACAAAAACTCCTTTTTTCTGTTCTTCTATAAAATTTGCAGAACTTTCAAATCCCGATATACCAAGTAAAGCCGATGAAAAACCAAAAAAGAGAGCAAAAAATAGTTCCTTCCAGTGAACTATTATATTTGCAAACACATCGCTCACAGGTATAAAAACATCGGTAAAGCCGGTTTTCGGAATTACTATATTATGTAAAATTATGGAAGGATTCATTATTACATAATACCCTGCTATGATACAGAATATAAGAAGAGTAACTATATGGAATAGAAATATAATTAAAGCCACTATGGCAGATTCACCTATACCGATTATAGTCAGTAAGGCAAAAATCAAAAGCAATATAAAAGTACTCAGTATAATATTAATCTCAGGGAAAGCAGGATAACTGTCATGAAGTGAAGCGAGATAACACATACCGCTTGTTGCGGAAACCACACAGGTGGCAATATATGATAATATGGTAAGGCAGGCAGCAATACTGGCCTTGTATTTGGATGTAGTGTTTAAAAGACAGTTATAGGTTCCGCCGTTAAGAGGCAGTGCTTCTCCTACTTCTGCATAAATCCTTTTAAATAAATAGAGTATTCCGGAAATAAAGAGAAGAAGTACCGGAGAGAAACATCCGCCGAAACGGGTACATATTACAGATACATAAAGACAGCTTGAAGCTATATCATTTCCGCAGATCGCTGTGGCAAACCACTCGGATAATTTATTATGTTTACTTTTTTCTTCCATATATTACCTGACTGAATATATCGTGACGCGTGACGCGTGACGCGAAGATTATGTTTACGTTGTTATGATATAAGATAATATATATTCTATTTATATTTTAATAATCCTACTATAAAGTTACTTTAACTGATAAAAAATAGCTCTCAAATAATTTCTGGAGGCGAATTTATCGGAAACTCCGAGGAGGGTTTCAGTGGAACCTATAAAGAGATAGCCGCCGGGAGCCAGAACTTCGGCAATTCTATCAAAGAGTTTTTTCTTTGTATCAAGATCAAAATATATGGCTACATTCCGGCAAAATACTATATCAAATTTACCCAGTCCCCGGAATGGTTCAAGAAGATTAATTTTCTGAAACTTGACCATACTTCTTACTCTGTCTTTTATATGCCATGAACCGTTTTTATTTGTAAAATATTTATCTCGAAAAGTTCCTGAAAGACCCCGTCCCAGTTCGAAATCTGAAAAATTTCCCACACTTGCCTTCCTGAGAATTTCATCCGATATATCTGTGGCAAAAATAGTTATATTCCATTTACTAAATATATCAGGTAACATATCCATGAGGATCATGGCTATACTGTAAGGTTCCTGTCCGCTTGAACAGGCAGCGCTCCAGATTTTTATAGACGGAATAGATCCTTTAACAGATGTTTTATTATCGATTAAATCAGGAAGTACCTTATATTTCATGGCTTCAAAAGGGGTCTTATCTCTAAAAAAAGAAGTCTCATTGGTAGATATGGCATCTATTATTTTTTCTTTTAAAATTTTATTAAATTTGGCTTTAAAGAAGAAATCACTGAAGGTTTTCACACCTTCACTCTCAGCAAGGTCAGAGAGACGGCTTTCAATGAGATAGGTCTTGTTCTGTTCAAGAGAAATACCGGAAATTTCTTTTATGAACTTTGCCATAATCTCAAATTCACCTCTTGCCAGCTTCATAGGTTTAACCTCATCTTTTTTTCAGAGCTTTTGTTATTTCATCTGCTATATCTTCAAGAGGTGATACAATATCTACAAGGCCTTCCTCGACAGGTGCTCTCGGCATACCAAATACGACACAGGTTTTTTCATCCTGAGCGATAATATAGGCACCGCTTTTTCTCATATTGCGAAGAGCTTTTGTGCCATCGCTTCCCATGCCTGTCATAATTACTGCAATCGCTCTGTCTCCGTAAATTCTGTCTACCGAATAAAAAAGAACATCTGCCGAAGGTTTACAGTTATTTACCGGTTCGCCGTCGATAATTTTCACTACTGTATCAGAAGACTTTTTTTCAACAATCATATGCTTTCCGCCGGGAGCTATAAGAGCAAGACCGGGCTCAAGCCTGTCATCATCTTCTGCTTCTTTAACCCTTATCTTACATTTTGCATTCAGGCTATCACCAAGAGTTTTAGTAAATTTCGGAGGCATATGCTGGACAATTAATATAGGCACATTTATATCTTCCGGTATCATCGGCATCATAACAGAAAGAGCATTGGGCCCCCCTGTAGAGATGCCTATTGCAACTACTTCTTTTTTCCTGTTGCCGGAAGGTTTTCTAATCCATTTATTATCAGGTTTATAAATCACTGTTTCAGACTGGCGTTTAATTAATCTCGGAGAAGAAGTATATTTAATTTTTAATCTCTGAACAGATGAATAAAGAGATTCTCTGAAGGCCTCTCCGTCTTCTCTTTTAATAATATCATAAAGTAAAGGTATTAACTTAACAGGGGATTTCTGTTCATCTTTTGCAGTGCCCGGAGTTTCTATGAGAATAGTATTTACGTCAGGATATTTCATATAAATATCATTAAGAAAATCAGAATTTTCAGGAGAAATAAATTCACTATCCAGAATAATTACCTGTGGTTTCAATAAATCCATCTTTTTACAAGCAATACTTAAGGTGCTTGCAGTTCCGACGATTTCCAGGTCGAAATCGCCGGACAGAACTTCTGAAATCATTTTTCTATATATTACATTTGTATCTATAATAAGTATTTTCATAATTTTATAAAATTTTATCCTGTACTAAAGATTTTTTCGACTCTCTTCACCCTTCACTCTTCACCCTTCACGATTCTCATATAATCCTTCTATACCTTCATAACTTCATAAATATCCAGGATCATCAAAAGTTCTTTCTTTAATTTATATACTCCTTTGATAAATCTTACGTCCATACCGCGAACCCTCGGCGTGGGCTCAAGGAACTTTGGATTTATCTCTACCACATCTGATATACTGTCTACAAGCAGTCCGACCCATTCTCCTTCAGACTCAATAATAATATTTCTGTGATCTGAATTGAGGTCTACCTTTTCAAGACCGAGAACCTCTCTCATATCTATTACCGTTACAATCTGTCCTCTCAGGTTCATGACACCTCTTATATGAAAAGGTGCATGAGGCACAGGTGTTAATTCCATATAAGGATTTATTTCCTGTACAAGTAATATATCTATCCCAAAAAGATATGTTCCGATATAAAAGCTGCTAACTTCAATCTTTTTATTAATTTCCTTCCCTTCCGGTACAGCCAGATAATTCTTAACAGGACTGATATTAGCCATGATATTCTCCTTTCAAGATTAATTTATATAAGCTTCAGGCACATCGCCTCTCAAAAAAGTCATAACAGCGTCCAGAAGATTTTCTCTGTCAAGTTTTATCTGGTAATTATCTATACCTGCTTCCAGACCTTTTTTAATATCTTCCTCCCCCGTCATGGCAGTAAGAGCCATTACCTTTAAATGAGCAAATCTCTCATCCGATTTTATTTTCTTTGTAAATACATATCCGTCCATAACGGGCATTTCAATATCGGTTATTATAAGGTCTACCCTGTTATTGCAGAGTTTATCAAAACCATCTTTACCGTTTATGGCTTCTACGACTTCATAGCCCTGACTCTCAAGATAGTTTTTAACATGGCTTCTGAAGAAATTTGAATCTTCTATAAGAAGTATGGACGGTTTTTTATTATCTTCCATAACAACAGTTTCTCTTTCTTTAAACCATGCAGGTTCAGCCATTTCAACAATTTCAAATATATCAAGAAAGAGTGTTGTCACATTATCTATAATGGCAGACCCGAGTATTCCCGGCTGTTTTAAGGTAAGAGTATCTATATCAAAGGTTAAAAGCTTTGTATCTACAATATTTCTGGCTATTAACCCTATATCTCTGTCTTTTATTTTAAAGAGAATCATATAAATATTTGTCTGTTCCGGCGGTGTATCCAGAGAAAGATAAGTTTCAATTTTTATGACAGGAAGGCTTCTACCCCTGTATTTAAGAAGATTTCTTCCGCCTATGGTTTCAATCTCGGAACTCATAATTCTGTCAATTCTGGATACAAGTGAAAGTGGTATACCGAACTGTTCCCTTGTACCGTTATTAAATAAAAGAACTGATTGTGCATCTTTTATATCACTATCTGACTTTTTTTCATCTTCTTCCATTGCAGCCAGTTCTTCTTCCTGAACCAGGCCGCTGTAATTTGCAATACCCTGAACATCCAGAATAAGAGCAACATGACCGTCTCCCATAATAGTAGCTCCTGCATAGCATTTACAGTCTTTCATATGCCTTCCAAGAGGTTTTACAACTATTTCTTCACTGTCCTGAAGTCCGTCTACAATAAGACCATATCTCGTATTTCCTGCTGCAAGAACTACAATATTTACATCCTGACCGTTTGAAGAAACAAAAGATTCATCGCCATGAAGGACAGAGCTTAAACGAAGAAGAGGCAGAAGCCTTCCTCTCAATCTGAATACCTCAATGCCATGAATGGCTTCTATCTTACTTTTCACTTCCTCCCCTTTGACTTTTACCAGTTCTACAAGATTCATCTGTGGAATGGCATAACGTTCCAATCCGGTTTTAACAAGGAGGGAAGGTATTATAGCAAGAGTCAGAGGTAATTTAATATTTATAGTTGTTCCTTTACCGGGTTCTGACTGTACATCAATAATACCGCCGATCTTTTCAAAGTTTGTTTTCACTACATCCATGCCCACTCCTCTTCCTGACAGATCGGTAACTTTAGCGGCAGTGGAAAGACCGGGGAGAAATATTAAATTAAGGGCATCTCTTTCACTCATCATATCTGCCTCAGTCTTTGACAGGAGACCTTTATCGACAGCCTTGCCTTTTAACCTGGACGAATCAATTCCTGCACCGTCGTCTATTATATCTATATTTACCTGACCTCCTTCATGATAGGCACAGAGAATTAATTTACCTTCTCCTTCTTTGCCTGCTGATTTTCTCTTAGAAGGAATTTCTATGCCATGATCTACAGCATTTCTTACAAGATGTGTGAGAGGATCACTCATATTTTCAACTATATTTTTATCCAGTTCCACTTCTTCACCTTTTATAATAAGTTCTACCTGTTTGCCAAGATTTCTGGACAGATCCCTGACTATTCTCGGAAACTTGTTAAATACATTTCCTATGGGTTGCATTCTCGTACGCATGATATTTTCCTGGAGTTCCGTAGTTATAAAATTTATCCTCTGACCTATATTATGGAGGTTATCTATATCATTTACGGACAACATCTGCATAAGCTGATTTCTGCTCAGTACAAGTTCTCCTGCAAGGGACATGAGCTTATCAAGAAGTTTAATATCAATCCTGAGACTTGTTTCCGTCTTTTTCTCTTTTCCTTCATCTTTCAATACAGGATGGGGAACTATAGTATCAGTAGTTTCTTTATGTTCTTTCTCTGTTTCCTGAGGCGTTGCGGAAACAGACTTTACAGGAAGCATTGCAGGAGATGTTTTCTCTTCCTCAACCGGCTTTGCTTCATCTGTTCCATTGCTCCATTCAATAATACTATCTTCAGGCAAATCCAGTACTCTGATAAGATGTGCTTTTTCAAGGGATGACTGATAAAGTAAATAAACAGGCATATTTGTAGGTTCTCCGTCTGTTTCTGCTATCATTTCCATGTGAAAAGTAGATGTTAAAATTTCTCCTACAAAAGCTGCCTTCTGAATTAAATCCAGAGGTGTTCTTTTCTTTTGCTGACAATCTTTAATTAAATCTACATAGACAAAATATATAAAGTGGCCGGGCTTATGTTTTTCTTTCAGTTCCTCATAGTCATATTCAAAATCTATTGTACGACCTCTTGTATTAACTAAAATCTTGTTGATATTATCTCCCTGCGTAATCTTTACATCTTCGGATTTTTTTTCTGCTTTATCTGCCGGTATCTGTGTTTCCGCCTGTTTTTCCTGTGGTTTCTGCTGTTCCGCCCATGAGTTGCCCTTCTCCAGTATCTGTCTCAAGGTAGCAAGTAATTCAGATATATCAGCATCATTACTTGCTTTATGATCATTTATGAATCCTCTGAGTTTATCAATAGATTGAAGTACGAGATCCATAATTGAAGGAGCAGGATTTAACTTATTATTCCTGACCAGATCCAGAATACTTTCCACTTCATGGGAAAGATGGTTAATATTATCAAGGCCGTAAAAAGAGGCACCTCCCTTGACTGTATGAACGGCACGAAATATTTCATTTATTAAAGAACGGTCGAAATTGCTACCCTGTTTCTCAATCTTCAGGAGCGTATCTTCTGCCATCTCAATATGTTCTCTGGCTTCAACCAGATAGGCCTCCATAAGTTCATCATCCAGAAAATCATTATAACCGGACATATGTCAAACTCCTTTCTTGCTAACTCTTCTAAGCTCCGGAAGATATAGTAATATATTTATCAAGTTTTAAAAGGGTAAATAACTGCATTATATCATCATTTGCACAGACAATATTCAGAGTGCCGTTGAATTCCTGAAGAGCTTTATAACAGGAAATAATTACCCCGAGACCAATAGAATCAATCATATTTACAGAGGACAGATCTATCGTTATATTTACATTATTGTTGCCCAGTTGAAATAAAATCTTATCCCGCAATTCATTCACTGTTTTTTCCGTTATATCTGTTTCAGGTTTTATGATAACTTTTTCCGTATTATAGTCACTCATAAATCATCCCCACCTTATCTTAGTGACGCATGGCGCGTGACACATAATAGAATACACGGTTATGACCATTCAGTAATATAAAACTTTCAATATTATTATAATATATATCGGCGAATTAATAAATCACATTAGTTATTTTCATTATAATAGTTAATATCGGATTAAGAAGAAAAAAAATTAAGATATTCATAAATAATTTAAAAAATTATTTTCTATAACGTTTATCCTGTCCTGTAAATATGATATACTAGCTCTAATTATCATTTAAAGAGGTGGAATTTTATATGTTCATAGCTGTAATGAGTGACTCTCATGATAATAAAAATAAACTCAGAAAAGCCGTAAATTTAATCAGAGAAAAAAGCTGTGAAGTTATTATACATTGTGGCGATTTTACTTCTCCTGACATGTTATATGAATTCAGTGAATTTTCCGGTAAGGTATACGGAGTATTCGGAAATATTGACAGAGATACACTTTACATGAAAAAAATAGCTGACTCGGAGGTACAGAATATAATCCTTATGGGCAGCGAAGGAGAAATCAATATAGAGAATAAAAAAATAGCATTTACCCATTATCCTGAGATTGCAAACTCTCTGGCAAGAACAGATCTGTATGACCTCATATTTTACGGTCATACACACAGGCATAAAATAAACAGGGTAAATGAAAAAACATACCTTATTAATCCCGGCGATATAAGCGGAAGATATGGAAAAAGTACTTTTATATTTTACGAACTCTCTACAGGAAAAATGGAAAAAATAGATCTTTAGTAAATTATTGCTTTTTAATCTGACTTTATTTATAATGAATTAATAATCTATAAATTTGCAGAAGGATTTACCGACCTGACCATAAGCATGTAATAAACGTTTTCCTCCCGTCACGCGTTGCGCGTCACGAGAGCATAATTGGAGGCTACTGCACGTGAGAGAAAGAGATGAAGCAGGTAACCTTTTACCTGATACTATTTTATCAGAGAGATATAAAATAATTAAACTCATACATACCGGTACAATAAGCAGAATATACAATGGCTTCGACTTGAACTATAAAAAAAATGTATTTGTAAAAGAAATCACTCAATATACAGATCCTTCCTTACGTCAGCAGGCAATAGAACAGTTTAAATGTGAAGCAAAGATCCTCTTTAAATTAAAACATAAGAGTCTTCCCAGATTTGTAGATTACTTTGATTACAGACAGAGCAGATATCTTGTCCTGGAATATATAGAAGGGAAAAAATTAACTGCCTTTGTAGAAGACAGGAAAAATTTTCTTTCTGAAAAACAGGTAATCAACTGGGGCATCGAGTTATGTGATGTTCTCCTCTATCTTCATAATATGAAACCTGCCCCTGTTATATTCAGAAATATGAATCCTGACAGTATAATAGTTTCATCAGACGGCACGTTAAAACTTATAGACTTCGGAACTTCAAAAATACATGAGGAACAGAAAAAAACACTTGGTATAGCAAAAAGTATTACACCACATTATTCTCCCATAGAACAGCATGTAGAATCTACTGATAAACGGTCAGATATATATTCACTGGGAGCGACTATGTATTATTTAATAACAGGAGAAACCCCAATGGATTGCATAGACAGATCCCTTGAAGATGAGCCAATGGAGCCATGCAGCCATATTAATCCGACTATTTCATCAGAGCTTGAAAGAATTATAATGAAAGCCATGGAAATTGACAGAGACGACAGATATCAGGATGTAGAATATATGAAAGATGATCTGGCAGTTCTACTGGTAAAAACAGAAAAATCTTCAGAGGAACAGAAAAAACCTTTAAAATTAATGGAAACACTTACGTCTGAAGCAAAGACCAGGGTAAAAGATAATCTGCAACAACCGGTAAGACCGTTATTTATGACAAGAAAACCTGTTACTTCTCCCAGAGCTGCAGTAGAAAAAACCTTTAGAAAAAGGGATAGCTTTCAGGAAGCTTTACCCGGTTATATTGCACCTGTTCAAAAAGTGGAAGAGGCTGACTGGAAAAATGATAATGCCCATGACGGAAATCTTCGAGCGGCGAAAAAAAGTCTCTTTAAAAGGCATAATCAGGCTTTAATCGAATATGTTCCTGACACAGAACCTTCAGAGCAGGGAAAAAAGAAATCCTACGGTACAGGGGAAAAATCCAGAGATTTTTATCTGGATATATCCGGTGATAGACAGATAATAAAGGAACAGACCTTTAAAGATATCTTTAAAACAATGCCTGAGAAAGACGAACATTACGACATCCCTTCCGGGGGATATAATACCGTCCTGTCAGATACCAGCATGATTGCAAACAGATATAAAATTCTTACACTGCTCCACTGCGGTCATAACACCCGTATATATAAATGCTCTGACAGAGAAACAAAGAGAGAACTCGTAATAAAAGAATTATTTATAGAAGACTCTTTGCCTGCAATCTATAGAAAAGAAGTCATAAAACAATTTCGTATTGTAGTAGGATTATTCTTAAAATTCAATCACCCTCATCTTCCAAGATTTCTGGATTATATTGAATTTAAAGAAGGCAGATATATAGCAATGGAATTTGTGGAAGGCAGTAATTTAGAGGAATTAGTAATAAAAAAGCCTGAACTTCCCAGAGAAAGTCAATTAATCAGATGGGCTTTGCAATTATGTAACATACTGGGATATCTTCACGGTATAAAACCTGATCCTGTTATATTGAGAAATCTTAAACCTGACAATGTATTTCTTGACAGTAAAGGAAATATAAAAGTTCTTGGTTTCGGATTATGTAAAATACTCAATCCTGATAGAAATACATCATCTATAATAAAAATGGCGAACCTTCACTATTCTCCTCCCGAACAGTACAGCGGACTTACAGATACATTAACCGATATATATTCTCTTGGCGCTACGTTATATTATCTTGCAACAAAGATTCATCCCATAGATTCCATAGAACGTACCGTAGGTACAACAGGTCTGATTGAAGCCTTCGCATATAACCAGTCGATTTCCAACAGATTTTCTGCCATAATACAGAGGGCAATGAACCTGAAGAAAGCAGACAGATATCAATCTGTTGCAGAGATAGAAAGAGATCTCAGAAGTCTCTGAGAAATTCACAAATCACCATTGATTTTTCTTCCCGGTTTATTTATAATTGTCCAGTAATAATGAGGTCAGGAGAACAACTCAATGATAGACAGAGATGATGACGGTAATCTTTTACCTGATATTATTTTAGGAGATAAATATAAAATATTAAAACTGATCCACACAGGCCCTGTAAGCAGAATCTATCAGGGCTATGATTGCAAAAATGAAAAATACATTTTTGTAAAAGAAATTACTAAATATGCTGACCCTTTTTTAAGTCATCAGGCAGTAGAACAGTTCAAATGTGAAGTTAAAATTTTATTTAACCTGAAACATAAAAGTCTGCCGAAATTTGAAGACTATTTTGATTATGAAGATAATAGATATTTAATCCTTGAATATATAGAAGGTAAAAAATTAACTGCTTTTATAGAACACCGGAGAGAATTCGTCATGGAAAAGCAGATTATAGCCTGGGGAATTGAACTCTGCGATTTCTTACTATATCTTCATAATATGAAGCCAAATCCGATTATTTTCAGGGATATGAATCCGTCGAATATTATACTTTCACCGGATGGAACTCTAAAAATAATAGACTTCGGAATATCAAAAATATATGAAACAGCCGGTAAAACACTGGGCATAGCAAAAACCATAACCCCCCATTATTCCCCTATAGAACAGCACGGGGAAAGTACTGACACAAGATCTGACATATACTCCCTGGGAGCAACCATGTATTATTTAATAACCAGAGAGTCTCCTATGGACTGTATCAATCGTACAATCGACGATGAACCAATGGAACTATGCAGTCAAATTAATCCTTATATATCTCCCGAACTTGAGAAAATTGTAATGAAAGCAATGGAAATTGATAGAGACCTCAGATATCAGGACATAAAAGACATGAAAAGTGATCTGGAAACACTTGCCGTGACAGAGACATGTAACAGAGAAACCATCAGACGAAGGCCATCAGGTGAACTTAAAAAAATTAATTTTCAGGCACGATTAAATTTTAAAAAAGAAGAAAAAGGTCACGAAGCAAAACCTTTACCTCCCACACAAGCTGTTGCATCAGTAAAAAATATTGCAGGGAAAAGGAATTTTACAGAAGACTCTTCTGCATATGTAAAAAAAAGAGACATAGCAGTAAAAATGTTTGAAAAATCTTTCAGTAAATTATCGAAAGAGGAAAATTCTTCCAATTATATGAACAAAAGAACATTCTCAGAAAAAGAGAGTGAAGATAATTCTCATGAAGCACTGCTCGAATATGTAAATGCGTCTCCTGTAGTAAATGAAACAAAATATGAGAAACAAATCAGAAACACTGAGAAGCCTGACTATGAGTATGTTACGTCACATGAAGAAAAAACAATCAGACAAAAATCACTCAAAGAGATGTTGAAATCAGTGTCCAGAAAGAAAAAAGATGAAGTGCATTACAATATACCGGAACAGATACCGGAAATTCATTCATTACCGGACATAATCGGAGGACGTTATAAGATACTTGCTCAGTTACACAGCGGTGCCAATACCAGTATATATAAATGTCTGGATATGGAAATAAATGAAGAAGTGGTAATAAAAGAATTATTCGTTGATAGTTCTCTGCCTGTAACCCACAGAAAAGATTTAATAAGCCAGTTTCGTACAGTAGTGGGGTTATTTTTAAAATTCAATCACCCCAACCTGCCGAGATTTCAAAATTATATAGAATCTTCGGGCCACAGATATCTGGTTATGGATTTTATAGATGGTAAAAATCTGGAAGATTTAATTGCAGAACTTCCGGGATTACCGAAAGAAAAGCAGATAATAAAATGGGCAATGCAGATATGTGAGGTACTATCATATCTCCACAGTATAAAACCCAGTCCTGTTATATTAAGAAACCTGAAACCTGATAATATCTTCCTGGATGACGGAGGAAATATCAGGCTCCTCGGGTTCGGATTATGCAAAGTCCTGAACCCGGAAAGGGAAACATCACCTGTAATAAAAATGGCAAATCTCCACTATTCCCCTCCCGAACAGTACAGCGGCATGACTGATAATTTAACAGATATATATTCTTCAGGTGCCACTTTATATTATCTTACAACAAAGACTCATCCCGTAGATGCAATAGATCGGCTGACCACAAATTCGGTAGTAGATGTTTTAAAGTATAATCACACAATTTCACGAAAGCTTGCATCAATCATACAAAAAGCCATGAATCTGAAAAAATCAGACAGATACCAATCTATAGATGAACTTCAGGAAGCTCTGAGAGCGATTTATTAATCGTGACGCGTAACGTGTGCCCCGTGACGGAAGAATACAGCTACTCACTGAGGAAAAGGATTTGTTCCCCATATATCCATATCCCTGATTAAGGTTCTTCCCGGCATCCTGGAAAGAAAAACTACTGTTTCCGCTATATCTGCGCCGTGAAGATATAACCCTGGGCCATAAGAAGGGCCGTCATCAGCCCCTGTATTGACAGAACTCGGGTTTAAAACCATAACCCTTATATTATTTCTTCTCACTTCATAGGCAAGGGATTGCGAAAAGCCCTGGAGGCCGAATTTGCTGGCATTATAGGCAGAAGAACCGGGATCTCCTTTTTTCCCGCTCATAGAACTTATCATGAATATGTCTCCTCTGTTCTGTCCGATCATATAAGGAAGAAAAGCCTTTGTAACGAGAAATGTTCCGGTAAGATTGGTGCCAATCACTTCATCCCAGTCTGTAAGGGTTAAATCAGTGACATTTCCTTTCATAAATATACCTGCATTATTTACAAGTATATCCGGTATGCCCTTTTCTGAAATAACAGATTCTGCCATATATTTAATTTCTTCAGGTACGAGTTGATTGCACAGACAGGGATAACATCTTTCACCTATCTTACCTGAAGCAATTTTCAATTTTTCAAGATTTCTTCCTGTTATTATAACAGACGCTCCTTCCCTGTGAAGTGCAGAAGCAATATGAAAGCCTATACCACGACTGCCGCCTGTAACAACAGCTATTTTGCCCGATAAATCTTTAAGTAACATAAAAGTCAACTCCTGTTTTAATCCTGCAGTGTAGTTCATAACTTATTGATCGTGACGCGTAACGCGTAACGCGTGACGGGTTTAATCGCCCATCACACATGACCCATAACCAGGTTATTATTTATGGATAGTTATGAAACTAACTATAATTATGTATCCATTTATCAAAACCTTTAAAAATTCTTTATAAAGTTAACATTTTTTTTACATAATTCAATTAATTTTTATATTGCCTTTTGATATAATATAGTTTATGGATTGGTAGAGTAAAAATTAAATATAATACAGGTTTTCGACAACGACCAGTAACCCACACTGGCGATTACGTCATAAATAAAAACAGGGGAACAAAGGAGAGAAAGTATAATGTCTGTAATGGAAGGAGCCTGGGATTGTCCCAGTTGCGGAAGGAAAAGAAACAGAGGGCCTGAAAAATTCTGCGGTTCCTGCGGAGCACCCAGAGGAAAAGATGTTGAATTTTATCTCCCCGATGATGCAAGAGTAGTAACAGATGAAGAAGAACTGAAAAGAGCCGAAGCAGGAGCAGACTGGAACTGCAATTTCTGCAACAGCGACAATCCTGTTTACAACAAATTCTGTTCAGGCTGCGGAGCTTCAATAGAAGGTGTTTCTCCACACAGAAATGTTGTAGATATTCCTGATAAAAAGCCGGAGCAAAAAGGACATTATGCTTCTCCTGTGAAGTCTTCAATTCCTGCCGGTTCCTTTACTCAACAAAAGATTCATTACCCTCATAAAAAAGGTAACGTATATATATACGCAGTAATTGCACTCATTCTTTTTATAACCGGACTCGGTTATTATCTTCTCAGTTCTCATGAAGAACTCCTTACAGTAAAAGGGTTTGAATGGAATAGAGAAATAAAAATTGAAAAATTTATGACCCTTACAGAAACAGGGTGGGAAGGGACTCTCCCCTCTGATGCAAGAATAATCTCATCAACCAGAGCTATACATCACTATGATAAAGTCAGGACGGGAACTCAAACAAAGACCAGAACTGTTTCAGACAGAATAAAGACCGGCACAAGAAAAGTAAAATCAGGGACAAAGAACATGGGAAACGGCTATTTTAAAACCACATACAGGACTGAAAATGTTTATAAAACAGTTTATCGTCAGGAAACCTATCAGGTGCCGGTTTATAAAGATGTTCCTGTTTATAAAACGAAATATACCTATAATATTGACAGATGGAAATATTACAGGAGTGCTACAGCAACAGGGCATAATCATAAGCCTTACTGGCCGGATTTCAGATTAAATACAAAGGAAAGAGAAGGAGCAAGAAGAGAAACTTATATGGTAAATTTCGTTAATAAAAAAGGAAAAATATTAACTTATACAGCAAGAACATTACAGGAATGGCTTTTCTTTCATAATGATAAAAGCTATAAGGCAATGGTTAATAATCTGGGAACTATTACTCAAATAAAACCCTGAAATAATCTTCCTGCTGGCAACCGATTTTAATCTGTAACACATCACGCATTACGCATCGCGCATCACGTTCTTCCATCTTCCCTACCTGATTTTCTTTTTCCTGTTACGCATGTAATCTACAAGAAGATATTCTCCTAACTGTGCCGGAGATGTAAAATAAGCCCTTCCCCTGTTTATTCTGGTCATTCGTTCCACAAAATCCACAAGCAAAGAATCCCTTGCTATCATAAAGGTAATTATGGTAATACCGTTTTTCCTGCAGTTACCTGCTTCATTCAATGTTTTATTTACAATCTGCTGATCAAGACCCCACGAATTTTTATACATTTCCCCTCCTTTAAACATACAGGAAGGTTTTCCGTCTGTTATCATAAAGATCTGTTTGTTTCCATGAGGTTTTTTAAGGAGAATCTTCTGTGCCAGTTCAAGACCTGCCTTTGTATTTGTATGAAAAGGTCCGACTCCCACATAAGGAAGATCGTCTATTTTCACCTCCCATGCATTATCACCGAAGAGTATGCAGTTCAGGCTGTCATGGGAATAGCTGTTAAGGACAAGTTCGGAAAGGGCAAGGGCAACCTTTTTGGCAGGCGTTATTCTGTCTTCACCGTAGAGAACCATACTGTGACTTACATCCAGCATAAGCACTGTGGCACAGCTTGTATTATACTGTGTTTCATATACACAGAGATCTTCTTCTTCCAGTCTTATTTCCTCAATGCCTCTTTTCATTGCTCTTTCAATGGAAGTCTTTATATCCAGATCTTCAAGAGGAGAACCGAATTCATATGGTTTTATCTCAGGAAGTGTTTCTCTCCCTGTGCCGGAAATTTCTATCTTATGATCGCCCTGAAGGCTTTTACGAAGACCGGTAAATATTTCATGGAGAAAATCGTGACGGAGTTTTCTCTCACCTCTGGCTGTCAATTTGTATCCTCCTTCGGCAGGAGAAATTATATTCCTGTTTTTCATTTCCTCAAGGAAGGCATCAAGATCCGCATCTTCCCCGATAAGCCCCCTGGCCTGAAGTTCTTTCATAATAAGAAGTGCTTCGTCTACATCTCCGTTCGTTATAAGCAAAAGCTGATTGAAAAGGTTTAGTAAGCCCGCGACAGAAAGCATTCTCTTTATTTCTTCTTCATCCCATTGAGAATAACGATATTTCATAACAGTCTCCTCCGAAACATGACAGATGATACGTAATAAGTGTTCTTATTAATCGTGACGCGTGGCGTGTAGGCTAAGTAATGCACCAGGTAAATTAGTAACCATTTTATCAGCTTCTGCCTGACAGGCTCTTACGA
>DAIOEN010000073.1:0-30936 GCA_036746235.1 Vulcanimicrobiota bacterium
TTTTTGTAGAAAGATTATATATTTTTATATATTCTTATATGAGAAAATAAGCTATCATGGACAGGCAGGTACTGGAAGTATCCAGAGAGTTCAATGCCCTGCTGATGACAGAAGATAATGATTTCGGAGAATGGATTTTTGCTCATAAAGAAAAAACTACAGGTGTTGTTTTTCTAAGATATGAGGCAAAAGATATATATGAAATTATAAATACTGTAATAAATCTTTTAGATAAATATAATGATTCACTTTCAGGTAAATTCACTGTAGTAACAGTTAATAAAATTAGAATCAGGGATATAACCTGAGTTTTTTTGTTTTTGAAGGAGATAAATAATGGCAAAGAAAAAAGTCCGTCATATAATGGGTCTGTCAGGCGGGAAAGACAGCACTGCCCTTGCAGTTCTTTTACATAAAGAAATCCCTGATATGGAATACTTCTTCTGTGATACTCAGAAAGAACTGTCTGAAACTTATGAGTATCTGGAAAGGATAAAAGCAAGGTTCGGATTGAAGATTAACTGCCTGAGTCCTGAAAGGGGATTTGATTTCTGGCTGGATATGTACGGCGGTTACCTTCCATCCCCCAGAACCAGGTGGTGTACCAGGAAATTAAAGATAGAACCTCTTGAAAAATTCACAGGTGATGATGAAGCAGTAAGCTATGTAGGAATCCGTGCAGATGAAGACAGAAGCGGATATGTATCTACAAAACCCGATATAAAACCTGTCTTTCCCTTTAAAGAAAGAGAACCTGTAAAAGCAGATATTTACCGCCTTCTTGAAGAAAGCGGCATAGGACTTCCCGATTACTACAGATGGAGGAGCCGTTCCGGATGTTTCTTCTGTTTCTTCCAGAGGAAATACGAATGGGTTAAACTGGCAGAGGTTCATCCTTCACTCTTTGCCGAAGCGGTGAAATATGAAAAAGAACACAGTGACGGAAGAATTTACACCTGGACTGATACGGAATCTCTTACAGACCTTCTTAAAAGAGAAGACAGGATAATAGCAGATTATGAGGAAGCCCTGAAAAGAGAGAAGAAAAATTCGCTGTTTCTGAAGGGAGAACATTTACTTAACTTATGTAATCTATTATAATATTGATATTAATGAAGAAGAAACTAATCACGCAGTCTGCCGGATTTCAAATATAGAGAGAAAGATGTGATAATAAATGAACTATGAACATATGTCCAGGGAGGAGTTAATAGAAACACTTAATGAAACTAAGAAATTAGAAGAGAAACTCAGAGAAAGTGAGGCAAAACTCAAAGAAGCCAACCAGATTATGGCAGCTATGCTGGAACATACCCATATGATGGCAGCCCTCCTGGACCATAAGTTCAACTTTATCCTCGTTAACCGTGCATATGCTGAAACCTGCCATTATGAACCCTCTTTTTTCCCGGGAAAAAATCACTTCGACCTCTATCCTCATAAAGAGAATCAGGAGATTTTTCAGAGAGTCGTAGATACAGGAGAACCTTTTTTTGTAGATGAAAAGCCCTTTTTCTTTCCGGATCAGCCTGAAAGAGGTATAACTTACTGGGACTGGAGTTTGATACCGGTAAAAGATGACTCTTCTAAAGTAATTTTACTGGTATTTACTCTGTCTGAAGTTACAGGGAAGGTAAAGGCTGAAGAGGCGTTAAGAGAAGCATACCGACTCAATGAACAGATAATATTCAGCGCTAAAGAAGGCATTATAGTTTATGACCATAACCTGAAATACAAACTGTGGAATCCTTTTATGGAAGAATTAACCGGTTATGAGGCAAGTGATGTTATAGGGAAAGATCCTATGGAACTCTTTCCTTTTTTGAAGGAAACTGGAGTTATGGAAAGACTTGAAATGGCTCTGGCCGGAAAACTTCCCGAACCTGTTGATCTTCCATATTTTGTCTCTAAAACAGGAAAATCAGGATGGACTTTGAATAAAAGTTCACCTCTCAGAAATTTTGCCGGAGAGATTACAGGGGTCATTGGAATAGTCCATGATATTACTGAGCGAAAAAAGATAGAACATGAACTCAGAGAAAATGAAAAGAAGCTTCGTGCTATTGCTGATTACACATGTGACCTGGAACACTGGTTCGGAAATGATGGGAAATTAATCTGGGTCAATCCTGCAGTCTTACAGTTCACCGGATACTCTGTAGATGAATGCTTTGCTATGAAAGACTATCCTTTCCCGATTATATATGAATATGATAGAGACTTAATTGCCGGAGCTTTTTCTTCTGCATGTCAGGGCTGTAGTGCCAGTAATCTGGAGTGCAGAATAATATGCAAGGATGGTAGCCTGAAATGGGCAGGAATATCCTATCAGGCAATTTATGATTTACATGGAAATAATATAGGCCATAGGTCGAGTGTCAGAGATATTACAAGTAGAAAGAAGGCAGAAGAAGAAAAGGAGAAACTTCAGTTACAGTTATTCCAGTCACAGAGAACGGAATCCCTTGGCCGTATGGTAGGAGGAGTGGCACATAACTTCAATAATATTCTGGGAGTTATCCAGGGTGTTACAGAACTGGCCATGATGGATATAGACCCGGATAATCCGCTATACTGTGAACTCAACCAGATCCTTGAATCTACTCATACGGCATCAAATCTTGTTAAACAACTCCTGGCATATGTCTGCAGGCAAATGGTACGTCCTGAGATAATAGATATAAATGAAACAATAGCAGGTATGATTAAAATGCTTCGTACTATCATAAGTGAAAATATTGAGCTTATCTGGAAACCAGGTAATGAGATATGGAAGGTCAGGGTTGACCCCAATCAACTTAATCAGATCCTGACAAACCTTACAGTAAATGCCCGTGATGCTATTTCAGGAAACGGATCCATAATAATAGAAACATCTAATGTATGTTTCGATAGTTTATATTTTATAAAGAATGAAGAAATTCTTCCCGGAGATTATATTCTCCTGTCAGTAAGTGATACAGGTACAGGAATGAGTAAGGAAGTGATGGAGAAGATATTTGAACCTTTCTTCACTACAAAAGAAGTCGGTAGTGGGACAGGCCTTGGTTTATCTACTGTTTACGGTATTGTTCATCAAAACAATGGATTTGTCAATGTTTACAGTAAAGAAGGTAAAGGAGCAACCTTCAAAATTTATTTGCCCCGCTTCTACACTGAAAGTAATTCTGTTTCTGCAGAGAAAAAAGTAGTAACCGTTACGAAAGGAGGAACAGAGGTTATACTTATTGCAGAAGATGAAGAAGCTTACCTTATAGCCTCAAAGAGGATGCTTGAAAAACAGGGGTATACTGTGCTTGCAGCAAAAACTCCCGGCGAAGCTATTCATATAGCAGAGAATTATCCTGGGGATATACAGCTTCTTATAACAGATGTTATAATGCCTGAGATGAACGGAAGAAAATTACTGAAGAAAATAGATAAGATCAGGCCGGGAATAAAATGTATATATATATCCGGTTATCCTGCCAGTGTAATTACCCCTCATTGTGTCCGGGATAAAGGAGTAACCTTTCTGGAGAAACCTTTCTCTACAAAGGCCATTGCTGATAAAGTAAGGAATTTACTGGACTCGCAGTAAGGAGTTAAACCACATTGGCGTTAATATTTATATATGCTCCCTTCGATATAAGTAATTCAACTATCAGATCTGCGTACCTTCATAAATTTAAAGGAGTTATGCAAAAAATAGAGAAAAATCAGTCATTGCGAGCGAAACAGTCTCATTGAGATGCTGAAAATGGAGGAATGTTACGCTGGTGATTTCTTCACAGTATCTTCTCATTTTCTTCATACTTTCTTCACATCTTTATTTTATAATTCAATCAGTGAAAGAGATAAAACCGGGAAAGAAGGTGCAGAAAATGATTAAGAAAGTATTTCAAAGTAAAGTTCAGAAAATAATCAGCCAGCAGTGTTTATTAACAGGTGTCGGTTTGACTATAGCTTACCCTTATTAACGGAATTTCTTCCATGTATCGATGAATTGAACTTTATTCGACGGAGTTTCAGAAGGAAATGGATCACAGGCTATAGAATTATATGAAATCTTAATATAAAGGAGTTAATTTTATGTCATTAGAACGTGCAAAAGCATATATAGAAAGAATGAAAACAGACGCGGATTTTCGGAAAAAAGTCAATGAGTGTAAGAACACAGAGGAACGCACGAAAGTCGTGAAGGAAGCAGGTTTTGATTTTACAGCACAGGAGCTTAAATCATGTACAGACGAGTTAACTGATGATGAACTGAGTGCAGTGGCCGGTGGGATATTGCCCAGATGTCAGGGAAAGGTTCAGTTGTAGTTCAGGAGATAAACATGAATTACAGATTTATTATTTTAATATTAATCACTCTGTTTCTATTTAATCTTACTTCGTCTCTCTATGCCGGGCAGATCAGCCGGGAAAAAGAGCTGGAGGATTTTATTAACGAACTGGCGGAAAAGATCGTAAAAAACGATGAGCAGGGAACAGTAAATTTAATAGTAAAGAACCGGACCCTGGCAAAAGAAACCTTCTATGTCCTCTTTGCCTTTCTTGAGGATAAAATCAATAAAGGTATTAATGATGATGATACTGAAACGGCAGTTATACTGACAGGAATAATAGCTGCAGTATTCAGAGACAAACTGGGCGATGGTACCATGGATAAAAAGCTTCAGGCTCTGGATGAAAAGTGTGCCTCACATAACACTTTTTCTGATAAACCTGATAGTAATTCTTCCGATATATCTTCTTCAGGAAATCCCCTGGCAGGGGTCTGGTCTGATACAGGTTCCGATATGGATATAGTCGATGTAAATACCGGATCTTTCAAAAGTACTTCTTCATTTCAGTTCTGGTACGTATTCAGGGAAGACGGAACCTTCACCTATGTGGGCTACGGGTATAGCCCGGTTTCGAAAGGAATATGTTATACAGACGGAAAATACAGGGTACAGGGCAATAAAATAATTCTTTCCGAATGCACGGAAACGTGGAAACCATATCCCGGAGATAGTACTCCCGAATATAAAAACAGGCCCCTTGATAAGTTAAATGGTGCAGTTCTGGAATTCGGTTTTAAAGATAATTACAAAACATTGATGATTCCTGCACCATCCGATACTCCTCTTTCCATGGAGTGTTATTACAGGGTTGAAAAGAAATAACGGTTCTTAAAAAAGGTCTTCACATAATCTTCACAATTTCTTCACAACTTCTTCACAGGTTTATGATATAATCACTTTACCGTATGATAGAAGGAGGTATATATTATGAGTCTTGAGTCGGCAAAGGCATTTGTTGAAAAAATGAATACAGATGAGGACTTTCGAAATAAAGTAACTGCATGTAAAGACCCTGAAAGCAGAAGGGCTTTCGTAAAGTCACAGGGATTTGATTTCACAGCAGATGATATTACAGTGGTAAAAGGAGAGTTAAGTGAAGAAGCTCTGGAATCTATAGCCGGAGGAGGGTGCGGTCATTTTATAATGGATGGTTCACAGATATGCAGAGTGGTCTGGTGATTGTTTATTATGGAACAGGAGAAATATACAGTTAATGAACTTTTTAAAGAACTGATACCATATATTCCTCAGGAACTGGTATCTTCGGAAATAATTGAGACGATAAAAACTCTTAATCAAAAACTTCCGGCATCTTTAACAACTGCCGGCGGTTTTGAATGTCGTATTGGCAAAAATGAGCCTTCTGCAGACTGGCAGATATGTATCAATCTATCGGATTACGGAAGAGAAGTTCTTGCCGATAAAACAGACAGGGGGAAACTGGATGACAGTTTGTTTAATACCGTTCAGTGGCAGCATATTCGAAAATTTGCTTCTTACTGGTCAGACTCTGCATCGCCCCTGTATAAAAGAACAAATAATATATGGCTTGAGTTTGACCTTGAACGTCTGAAAGAAGAAGTCCCTGTTCCGGGATTGTTTTTTAATATAATGCCTGAAACAGAGGATTCTTCAAAAGAAGACATATGCGACTCTATTATTGATGGCCTGACATGTCTGGGAGGTAAATCATTAAGAAAGAAGATCAAGGATAATCTCCGGTTCTGCCTGCAGGGATTGCCTGAAGGTGCCGGGATTGTTTATGCCGCATTAATGATATCCAGAGATACTGAAGCTGTAAGAGTGGTAATTGATATTGATAAAGGAGTTATTAAAGATTACCTTGCCAGTATCAAATTTCCTGACTCAACACAGGAATTAATGGAACTTTTGGAGGAGTTGTCTCAATTTGCCGGTTTCTATCGATATAACCTTGATATTTCAGATAGAGTATTATCCAGAACAGGTATAGAATGTTTCCTACCGGGTAAAAAAGATAAGGAAAAACCTGACTGGAAAGGTTTTCTTGATTATCTTGCCAGCCATTCCTTATGTACCCGGGAGAAATGTGATGCATTGTTGAGATGGACCGGTTATACCCGTGCTATATTTCCTTCTGATCTTTATTACAGTTATATTTTTCGTAAGATAAGCCATATAAAAATTGTCTGGCAGAAAGCTTTTCCTCTTGAAGCTAAAGCTTATTTAAGCTTCTGGAGAAGCTTTGAAACGGATATTCTGATCTGGAAAAAACCGCCTGTCGCTAAAAGGTGACAGGGTAGGGCTGTAAGTCCGGTTTCCGTAATGGTTTGTTGTGATTGAGCATATGTGTTATAATATGCTATAAATATTTTAAGGAGGCATTAATTATGAGCCTTGAATCAGCAAAATTATTTATTGAAAGAATGAGTACAGATGAGGACTTCGCTAAAGGGGTCACAGGATGTAAAGATTCGGAGAGTCGTAAACAGTTCATTATGGCAAAAGGTTTTAATTTTACTATGGATGATCTGTCTCAGGCGAAGAACGACGAATTAACCGAAGTGAGCGAAGAACAGGTAGAAGCAATTTCCGGCGGCGTCTGGAGATGCGGCCTGGGCGATTATGCCTGCGCAAATGTTGCTCCGGGGCAATATAACTGATAGAAATCAATGTCTCCGGCAATGGCATAGTTTAAAATGTCCGTCAGAAACTGTGTTATGCTATAAAAGAATCTGTTTGAATAATTTAAAGGTATAGGAATTTTCATTTTTAATGGCGTAAAATAAAGCTTCAGATGAAATTTTATCTGGAGACAAATATCTAAATAATTTAACAATGAAATGCATTATCCGGCTGATACCAATGACAGCCAGATAGTGCATAATTTTATCCTGGTACTCTGTGCCTTTCTTGAAGATAAAATAAATAAAGGCATTAATGATGATAATGAATCAGCAACCATCCTGGCTGGAGTAATAGCTGCAGTATTGATGATACTATGGATAAAAAAACTTCAGGTTCTGGATATGAACTATGCCGAAATTCTCCTACTTCACGAATTACCAGAAAGTGGATAGACGTGCCTTTATGTCACCTGTCCATACATTATAATCAGGCTGTTCCGCCGAATAATATGTAATGTAACGACTGTGGCAGAAAAATTTGATTGTATCTGATAAAAATCAATCAAGCACTTTCCTGAGTTTTAGAGCCAGAGCTTTTTTAAAGAATGGTTTTTGTATAAAATTAACCCCTTCCGGGATTATACCATGGGTTGCTATTACATCACCTGTATAACCTGACATAAAGAGACATTTAATATTTTTATAACGGGAACTCAGTATTTCATACAGTTCCCTCCCGTTCATACCGGGCATTACAACATCTGTAATAAGGATGTCTATATTATCCGTATATTCATCAGTCATCCTGATCGCTTCATAGGGATCTCTGGCAGCAAGAACTTTATAACCCAGTTTTTCAATCATTAATGTCGTCATTTCCAGAAGATCTTCCTCATCCTCTACAAGCAATATATTTTCCCACTTTCCTTCCGGTAATTTTGCTTCTTCCTGTTTTTGAATGTCATCCGATTGTTCCGTTACCACGGGGAACCATATATTAAATGTGCTTCCCATGCCGGGCTCACTGTAAACTTTTATAAATCCGTTGTTCTGTTTGACTATTCCATATACTGTAGCAAGGCCGAGGCCTGTGCCCTTCCCGACTTCCTTCGTAGTAAAGAATGGCTCGAAGATATGGTCGATAATTTCTCTCGTCATGCCGGAACCATTATCACTCACGGAAAGCATTACATATTCACCGGCGCTGACTCCTTCTCCGGGGCTTGCTGTTATATGTTTTGTCTCTATAGAAATATTGCCTGTACCTGTAATAGAGTCACGGGCATTCACACAGAGATTTGCAAGAATCTGGTCAACCTGGGCAGTGTCTATCATAATCATACAGGGTTTAATACAGGGCATCCACATAAGATTGATATCTTCACCTATGAGTCGTCTGAGCATCTTTAACATACCTGATATGGCATCATTCAGATCCAGTAATTTCGGAGCAATAGTCTGTTGTCTTGCAAAGGCCAGAAGCTGTCTGGTAAGATCGATTGAACGCATTGCCCCATTGTTTATGGCTTCCAGATTATTATAGATACTGTCTGAATTTTTTATCTTTTCCATGGCTAATTCCACATGGCCGATAATCACTCCCAGCATGTTATTGAAGTCATGGGCCACCCCTCCTGCCAGACGCCCCACAGATTCCATCTTCTGAGCATGGAAGAGTTGATGCCTGAGTTTTTCCTGTTCTTCTTCTGCCAGTTTTTTCTCTGTAATATCCCTGGCAAACCCCAGGAACCTGGTCTCTGAAAGCTTTACAGCATCAATGGCCCAGTAACGTCTGATGCCGTCCTTTTTTATAAAAGATAATTCCCCGGAAGTTCTTCCCGAAGTCAGAACTTTTTGAAAATGTTTTTTTGCAGCTTCTATTGAATCTTCAGAATATAGATCGACAATGTTTCTGCATAATAACTCTTCTCTTGAATATCCTGTTATTTTACAGGCAGCATTGTTTACATCTATAAAATTCCCTTTATCGTCTGTAACAAAAATGCCGTCAGGAGCAAAATCCACATAACTGCGGAATTTTTTTTCGCTTTCTTTAAGAGAAGCTATCTTTTCATCTACCAGTGACTGCAGTATCATCTTTTCATCAGAAAGAAGCTCCTCCTGATGAAGTTTTTCCAGTATAATTGCCACCATCTGAAGAGCATTCTGGAAGAGGGGCATAAATTCCGGAGATATATCAAGGGGATTACCTTTTATTTTAAGAAAACCGTAACATTTTTTTGAAGTAGAGAGATCAATTAAATCTCCGCCGGAGGGAGTTTCTCCTTCGATAAATTCAATCGAAAAACCGGGATGAAAAGAATTAATAGCCTCTGTGAAAACAGTAATAATTCTTTTACGGCTCTTTAACTGGGTTAAATTATTCATTAATAGAAACAGATCATGGGCTATGTTAACCATAAAATATGTTTATGCTCCCAGAAACTGAGGGGCATGTTCTGCCAGCCATCTGTCGGGATGTATATAATAGGGATTCTGTGAAATAATACCGCCGCTTATTGCAAATGGATGAGTCCGTAATACATTCATAATCTGAGCCCCTGAAAACCTGTTTACATTATAAAGACATATGCTTATCCACGGTTTCCCTGGTATAAAATAATTCAGACGGGATTCGTAAACCATCAGAAGTTCTACTCCTGGAATTGCTTCCAGAGCCCATACCATTTCCGCCGTTGCCCTTATATTACGACGTCCCTTTTTCTGGGATTCTGCATAAAAACTGTTCAACCCTTTATCCATTGCTCCGGGGGAGAAAACACCGTCAGGATAATACAAGTCTTTAGCAGAAACTATTGAAAAGTAGTGAGGATCATCAATATGAGAGTCACATTCAGGGTAAAAATGAGTAAAATTTTTTTTAAAATCACTTTCACTGATTTCGACCGGACAGTAGAGCTGCATATCGCCGTCAAGAATACCCTGTTTCAGAAAACCAAATACTATGGAATCTTTCTCTTCTTCTGTTTCATAGAGGCCGCACATGTGGACTCCCCGGTTACATGTATAGTCTCCGAAACCCATGCGGAATTGTTCCTGGTCCGATGTCTGAATATGCATAATCTTTCTCCCTTATTATGTTTGTACTGTGTGAGGATTGAAATATTTTATCTGTTTATATAATAAAATTTTCCCTTTTATTTGTCAATAGAAGCTTTTATTACTGTATTGTTTTTTTTTAATAACTGTTATAATGTTTTACATAAAATATTATTGATCTCTGGAGGTAATATATGAAAATCATTGCAATTAACGGAAGCCCCAGGAAGAAATGGAATACAGCAATTTTACTTGGCAAGGCACTTATAGGAGCTGCATCCGCAGGTGCATCAACCGAGCTTGTTCACCTTTATGACCTGAATTTTAAAGGATGTATCAGCTGTTTTTCCTGCAAACTTACAGGAGGAGAAAGCTATGGCAAATGTGCGGTAAAAGACGATTTAACTCCTTTACTTGAAAAACTTTCAGTGGCCGATGGCATAATTCTTGGTTCACCGATTTATCTCGGAAATATAACAGGAGAAATGCATTCTTTTCTAGAACGTCTGATTTTTCAGTATCTCGTATATGATGCCACATATAGCTCAATCGCTCCGAAAAAAATGAAAACAGGTTTTATATATACAATGAATGTGGATACAGACAGAATGAAGCAATTCAGCTATGAACAGAATCTGATAGCTATGGAAAATGCCATGTCCAGAACATTCGGTTCCAATGAGGTAATGTACAGCAATGATACCTGGCAGTTCGACGATTACTCTAAATATGAAACAGGTGCTTTCAATGCAGAACATAAGAAACAGGTCAGAGAATTACAATTCCCGGAAGATTGCCGGAAAGCTTTTGATATGGGAGCAAGATTTGCAATAAATTCCTGAAAAAAAACTATAAAAGGAGGGGGCGGAAGCCTACTCCTTTATATATGCCCATTTAGAAAGAAAGAATTTATAGATATAAATCTGCAATACTCATACCGAGATCTGATAAATCCGGAATATCATAATCTCTGTTTAAAAGTATTATTACAGACAGCTTCTGATCAGGGAAACGAACATAATTGCTGTTAAATGCAAGCCATCTTCCGTCATGTTTGACATAATTTTTACCGTTTCTTGTTCCTATATCCCAGCCAAAGCCATAGGGATACAGTGTTCCGTTATTCAATAGAGCAGGCTTGAAAGCTTCTGCAAGGGTTGTCTGTTTTACAAGTTTATCCGTATATAGTGCCTGGTCGTATAAATACATATCTTCTATTGTAGAATAAACGCCGCCTGAACCTCCAAGATAATCCATACGGCTGGAATCATAAGCTGTAATCTGGCCGTCCCTGCGTTCATAACTGTGAGCCAGATTTGGAGCAGACAGCCTGCCGGGATTTGGATGGGCAAAGGAATTACTCATTTTTAACGGATTAAATATACGTTGCTGCATAAAAGTCTGAAAGGGCAGTCCTGAAACTTTTTCAATCAGACAGCCAAGCATGTCATAGCCGGTATTATTATAGGCATGTTTTTCTCCGGGAGTAAATTTCATTGTTCCGTTTACAGACAGGAAATTGAGGGCATCCTGGTTGTAAGGCTTACTGTATGCATCGGCAAATTGATCATATAAAGTGCCGCTTTCGGAATAATCAGGCATACCTGATGTATGGTTTAACATACGACGAACTGTTACATTGGTCCCGAAACGAGAAAGGCCCGGAAGATATGTGCCAATCGGCTCATCAAGTTTTACTTTACCTTCGTCGACCAGCATGAGAACACCGACTGCCGTTATCTGTTTTGCCATTGAACCAAGGTGGAATATTGTTTCAGATGTAATTGCATTATTGTTGCTGATGTCTTTTACACCATAGCCGGCTCTGTGAACAATTTTTCCGTTTGAAATGACGATAACAGATGCACCCGGTGACGTTGTTGTTACAAAGGAAGCGATTTTTGCATCTACCTGCGGGTTTTTAATAGGTGCTTCTCCTACTGTAAAATAAGAAAAACCCGGCACCTCTGCTGTTATATATTCTCCGTTCACCGTTCCGCCAAGACTCTCCCAGTTGATTTTATCTTTTGAGTGATATATGGTAAGTCCATCAATATCGGGATCGGGAACATCTTCCAGAGGCAATGTTATGGTCGCACGATGATCGGGATTGTAAGCATTGGGATCTTCAAGGGAAAAATCATAAAGGTAACCGTCTGTGCTTATAGAAGGTATATAATCATCGGCTTCGATACTTTCGTTAATATCAACATCATAGTTTACGGAACCTGCATCAAATTTAATTGATGCTTTTCCGTATGTCACCGTTCCTCCGGTTGGATTAATAGTTTGATGGACTGGAGTCGGCGTTATTGTTTTAACTGATGTCGGAGCAGGAGTTTGCGTTGCAACAATAGCTGTCGGAGTAATAACTGTTCCACTGTCACTGCAGCCTGAAAGAACTGAAAAAAATACAAATAAAAAAAACATTAAGAGATACAATAGTTTCATAATAAACACTCCCTTTTTTATATGTCCGATTTTTCCGGCATGGCTATTAAAAATACATTTTTATCAAGATATTTACATGCTGCAGACTGTATGTCTTCATCTTTTACATGTAAAATATCGTCTTTACAGGTGAATATTCTCTCCAGATTTATGTTAAAAAGAGAAGAACTGTACAGTTCACCGAGCCAGTAACTGTTATTTCTCAGATATTCCCCGTAACCTGTCAGTAAAATTTTCTTTGCTATATTAAGTTCGTCCGAATTTATCCCCCTTTCTTTTATATCAATAATATCTGCCATTATACATTCTTCTGCATAATCTACCTTATCGGGATCTGTTCCGAAGCCTATTTTAAGATTACCATAATTTTTTATGATACCGGAGGAGTAATGTTCTGCATTGATAGAATAAACAAGCCCTTTTTTTTCTCTTATATTATCCCAGAACCGAATACTCAGTATTTTTGCCAGAAGGTCAAGAGGAAGTTCATCGTCAGTTCCCTTCATAGAGCCGGGGAATATTTTACAGGCCATACACTTCTGTTCTATGCCCTTGTAAATAATTTTTTTTATATGTTCCGATGGGAATTTTGTTTCAAGATACGCGGGCTCTATGAAAGGATTATTGCCTGAAGGAAGAGAACCGAAGTATTTAGAGGCAAATATAATGGCTTCTTCCATATCAAAAGAACCTACCAGTGTGAGCTGACTGTTTGAAGGGACAGATGATAAAATCTGGAACTTCTTTAAATCTCCCGCATCTGTATATTGCAATATTTCTTCTTCTGAAAGTCTGGCAGCCATAGGATTGTCCGGAAGAAGAAGCCTCTTTATTTCTTCCTCTATAAGTCCATCCTGATACTGTTCCGTCTGTCTTATATATTCCTGTATCGATCTTATACTGTAATTTATAGCTTCATCTCTGTAGCCCGGCCTTACAAGATACTGCCAGAACCACTGAAATAAATATTCCATATGATCTGATGTGCAGTAGCCTCTCAGACCATATGCTGCCGTACCTGTCGTAGAGAAAGAAATACTTTTTGCCCTGAGAAGCCTTTCTATTTCTATCTGATTTAAATCTTCTGTTCCTCCTTCGGCCCAGGCACTTTTCGCCACTTCAAACATACCGGACTTCCCGGACGGTTCCAGCAGTTTTCCTCCCCGGGAAACATAAGTCATATAAACTTTTTTCCTCTCGAAATCCGTAGTTTTAAGCATTACCGTAAGGCCGTTTTTTAAGGTTAATTCTGTAATGTCTCTAAAGGTTTTTCTCGATAAAATCTCTCCCTGTTTAATTGAACTGTAATTATAGGAATAATTTAATTCTTTAATTTTATAGTCTATAGCTCCTTCTGCTATTACCTGTTCTATAGTTTTCAGAATATCGTCTTCATTACAGCCTGAAGACGGAGGGCATGAAATTATTACAGACATATTGTCAGGCTTAAAAAGATCTTCTATGGTTTCTTGAAACTGCCTGGCCGATATGAGTGGAAGCAATTCACAGGCAAAACTGTAACAGTCATCAGGTGATATAAATACTCCTTCTTTCATGAAAGCTTCCATCATAAATGATGCATAACTTTCTGCTTCTCTCGTTTCTTTTTTTTCACTGGCTCTTCTCAGACCTTCCAGGAACTGGGCCGATGTTTCTTCCTTTTCTATATCAGTAAACCCCTTCTGACGTAAACCTTCTATGTATCCTAACAGTATGTTCAGACCTTCCATTTCTCTTCCCGGTCTGATTGTTGCTATGAATTTTACTTCATTAAATGATTTAATCTTTCTGAATACACACCCTCCTCCATGAATAACAGGAGTGTCGGAATTGTTATAGCTTTCCTCACAGATTCTCATATTTATCATTTCAAGTATGACTTCTTCGCAGAGTCTTCTCGCAAAATCTCTTTTATTTCTTACAGGTGATCTTTCTCTGTGGTAAAATATGGTAACATAGGATTCCAGAAGTTCCACGTCTGTAAAGACTCCGGTGTATATATGGTGCGGTTTTAACGGCACTATAAGATCAGGCTTTTCTTTTTCAGGACATGGAATAGACTGAAAGATATGTTTTATCTTTTTTTCTATGTCCGCCGGTTCACAGTTACCCACTACTATGAGAGCCATCATATCAGGTCTGTACCAGTATGAATAGAAACGTTTTAACTCTTCGGATCCTGTGCTCTTTATTGTTTCTTCTGTGCCAAGAGTATATCTGTTAGCATAAGGAGATCCCTTAAACCTGATGTCTCTGTGTGCGGTGTATAATCGTGTCATAACGTCAGAATCAAGTCTCAGTTCCTCCAGAATAACATCTTTTTCTTTACTTATTTCTTCAGGTAAAAAAATCATGGAAGATGCAAAATCATAGAGTAATGTGAGTCCTTTTATGATATATTCATCTCTGTCTGACGGAACTTCTATTTTGTATATTGTTCTGTCTACATCTGTAACGGCGTTTATCCCTGCTCCTATGTCAACACCTATGGAATGAAAATATCTTACCACTTCGCCGGGAGGAAAATGCTCTGTTCTTTTAAATCCCATATGTTCGATAAAATGGGCAATACCATATTCGCAGTCCTGTTCATGAATGGAACCGACAGGTACAACAAGCCATGCCAGGATTCGATCATCCGGCTTTTTATGTTCCATTATAAAATATTTGAGGCCATTAGTGAGTGTTCCCCTGAGGACAAATGGTGGGAAAGAAAGTTCTCTCTCATCATATGGTTTTTCTTCTGTTCGGGACATTTTTTTCCCTCCTGCTGCTGAATCGCATTTTTTGAGAAGGTCGGGCCGGTGTATTACTATTTTATGGAAACAGGTCTTACATATTTTTCGTCTATATAACCTTTTATACCGGATTTTGTAAGCACTATATTCGTATCGTCACAACCATCGCCATCGGAATTATCCAGAACTATCACATAATCTCCGTCTGTTACTGTCTCAATGGCTGAAGAAAGTACTGAAATGTCCATGTAAAGATATGTATGCAGATCGTCATCGCCTGTATCTATAGAGGCGATACCACAGGCTGCACCTTTTACATTTACATAGCTGTCCGGTATATACCCTGAAATGTTTGACATGGTAATGATATGACTCCATCCGTCTTTACTGGATAAAATCAAAAAATATTCTTTTCTCTTTACATGTTCAATGATATCGGATGAATCGCTCTGCTCCTCATGAATGTCTGCAGAGTCCATACTATCAATGAGTTTCCCGTAATGATACGCAGGAGTCTGACATATTACACAGGTTACGGTAAATAAAATCAGAAGTATAATAATAATAAAATATTTCATAATTATTACCCCTGTTGTTCAAGGAATTATTTTTGATATTAACACATATTCGCATCTGTATGATAAAATCCTTTTATCTGCCGGTTAGATAGATTATTACTTTCTATAATATTTTATATGAAAATTATGAAGTCTTATGCTTCACTGTCTATTCATTTTCATATCTGGTTGTGGCCGCTCCGGTCATGCCTGTTAATTATTATTCGAATAATGAAAGAGCTCTTTTTATATGATTCCTGAATTCCTGCCGACTGTAAGGTTTCTGGAGAAACCCCGTAATACCGTCTGCCTGTATCTTCTGAATGTCACCCGGTTCACTGTAGCCGCTTGTGAATAAAACCTTTACATCTGAACAGATCTTTTTCATTTCTCGCCAGACGGTTAATCCGTCCATGCCTGGCATTTGAATATCGATTACTACACAGCCTATTTCGTTACAGTGTTTTCTGAAAAGTTCCAGAGCCTCCGGACCGTCTGAAGCACTTATAGATTCCAGGCCCATAGATTTTATATACATAACAGCTATATCCCTCAGTGGTTCTTCATCCTCCGCTATCATAACAGTTTTCTTTACTGCCTCGATTTTCTCATCGAGTAACTGGCGAACCATATCCAGTAAAAGATCTTTCCGGTAAGGTTTCTGAATAAGTTTTAACCCCTGGTCCAGTATGAAATTCTTATGAACTGCCGTATCACTGTACCCGCTTGTGAAGAGGCATTTTATGGAAGGATTTATTTCACGGATTCTGTCATACACGGCTTTCCCGCTTTTTTTAGGCATTATTACATCGAGGAAAAGCAAATGAATATCATCTTTATAGTTATTATACATATTTAAAGCTTCTTCTCCGTCAGAAGCTGTTATGACCCTGTAACCTTTTTCTTCCAGTATTCTTTTTCCCATACGTCTTATCTGTTCTTCATCTTCGGCGAGTAATATAGTTTCACCACCGTCTCCGGTCGGAATATATGCTGTTTCTTCTGCATCTGTTATGGCGTCTCCACTTACAGGTAAATATATATTGAAAGTGCTTCCATAACCAGGTTCGCTGTAAACATTAATTATACCCTGGTGCTGACGGACTATACCGTATACGGTGGCAAGTCCAAGACCTGTACCTCTGCCTTTTTCCTTTGTTGTAAAGAACGGCTCGAAGATTTGTTTTACAGTATCTTTATCCATACCGCACCCTGTGTCTGTAACAGATGTCATAATATACTGACCGACTCTGGCCCATTGATTTATTGAACAGTAATCAGAGTCGAAGGTAAGATTTTTTATTTCGATAGTCAGAGTACCTCCGTCAGGCATTGCATCACGGGCATTTACGCATAGATTTATCAGCACCTGTTCTATCTGATGTCTGTCTCCGTTTATAGCCGGCAGATTCTGTTCCTTATTTACCAGTAGTTCTATATGTTCACCTATCAGGCGCTGTAACATGTTTGTCAATTCGGAAACGACGTCGTTCATATTCAGAGATGATACCTGGAGAATCTGTCTGCGACTGAATGCCAGCAACTGTTTTGTCAGTGAAGCAGCCCTTGTGCCTGCCTGATATACTTCATTTAAATCTTTGTAATGGGGAGATTCTGCGTCCAGATCTTCCATGACAATACTCGTATATCCGAGTATGACCTGAATAAGGTTGTTAAAATCATGAGCCACACCGCCTGCAAGCTGGCCTATGGCTTCCATTTTCTGGGACTGACGTAATTGTTCTTCCAGCTTTTTTCTCTCTGTTATGTCTTCACATAAAGAGAGAATACACGGGAGACCGGATATGTTGATTATTCTGGAAGAAATCAGCAGAATAACTTTTGTCCCGTCAATTTTTCTCTCCAATTCTATTTCTTCATTCTCGATATATACATTGGATCTGATCTTTTTTTCTATGCTTACTGTCGGATTTGTATGGGCCTGTTGATATGTATGGTAGAAGTCCGAGTGTTTACGACCCAGGACGTTACTTTTTTTTACTTCGTTTCTTTCACAGAACCTGGCATTTACATCCATATATCTTCCTTCCATATCTGTAATTGCAATACTGCATGGTGCAAAGTCAAAAATACTCCGGAATTTTTCTTCACTTTCTCTCAGAGCTTCCTCTGCAAGCTTACGTTCTGTTATATCCTGAACTGTTCCTATAGCATATGAATGTTCGCCTTCTATTACAGAAGAGATACCCCTTATTTCTACCCAGAGTTTTTTCCCTCCGGCTGTCACCAGTTCTGCTTCCATAGTAAAAGGTTCCCCTGTTTTAAGACATTTTGTAATATTTTCATAAATAAGAGGGAGATATTCAGGCACGTAATATTTGCTTCCTTCCAGCATAGCAGGCCTGTAGCAGACAGGTTCTTCTATGATATGATATACACCTTCTGTCCATTCCAGATAGTCGATATAAGGGTTTGCCTTCCATCCTCCCAGTCTGGCAATCTTCTGTGTTTCTTTCAGGAATAGTTCACTTTCTCTGAGTATCTTTTCAGTTTTTTTCCTTTCTGTTATATCTCTTATAATGCTGGAAAGATACCTGGTTTTTCCTCCGGAAGACCTGTGAGACATGAGTATTTGAAATACAGGTATTTCTCTGCTTTCTGCGGTAAGTATTGCTGTTTCGCCCTGCCATATGCCTTTCTCACTGGCACAGGGCATGGCTACCTGTTCTATTAACCTGTATGCCCATACAGGGTGACAGGTAGAAATATTATGGCATGATAAATCTTCACTCTGACTCCATCCCATGAGCTTTCTGCCTGCACTGTTCATATAGGATATTACACCGTCAGGTGTTGCTGTTCCAATCAGGTCACTTGTACTCTCCATGATTTCTATGAGACGACTTCTTTCATCCTCTGCTTTCTTCCTTTCATATATTTCAAAACAGAGGGACACAATGGCAGCCATAGCAGTGGCCACTCTCTCATCTTCTCCTGTCCACTGTCTGCATTCTGATATATGTTCAAAACTCAGAATACCTCCCACTTTATCATGTACCCATACAGGTGTATCAAGGAGAGAGTATATGTTATGTTTTTTATAGTAATCTTCGGGAATCTCATATGTGCGCCTGTCTGTCCTGGCATCTGCTGCCGCTACAGGCTTCCCTGTGAGATGGATTTTTGTATATTCGGGAAAATCGGCTGACCTGAGATCTTCTCCTTCACTGTGAAGGTGTTTGCTTCTTTCAAATAGATCTATACAGTGAACTGACGAGTAATCTTCATTGTATAACCATATGCTGACCCGTTCAGTCCCGAGCATATCTGAACAGGCCTCTGTAATTTCGGAAATGGCACGTTTGAAATTCCATTTAAAGAGATTTCCTGCAAGCATAAGTGATAATAAAGCATCATTCTGTTTTTTCAGTTGCTTTTCACGATAATTTAATGTTTCTTCCGTATCTTCCCTGAAGGTGTGAGTCAGTTTTTCCGCATAATTACAGCTTGCTTCCAGCAACAGGAATTTATCTATTATTACAGACATATGGTGTGCTACCTTCTCCAGAAAATCAGATCTCCGTGAAAAATCTCTTTCCTCCGGGGAAGCTATAAAGATTGTTCCTGTAAGGTTATTGTTAGAATACAGAGGCAGTAAGGCAAAGGAATGAATATTTATTTTTTCATATCTGGCGATATCTTCAGGGGTATTTTTGCTGTAAACAGGTCTGTCTGTTTTCATGTCGGATAGGAGAGTTATATATTCATTACCGTGGTGTCTGTCAGTACATGATATAAGGTGTAATTCTTTTTCTTTATACAGAAAAATTGCTGTTATGTCAGAATCCGCTGCAGAGGCTATCTGCTGAACTGCTGTATTACAGGCTTCCTGTAAAGAGTTTTCCTCTATGACAGTCATTATCAGTTTGTTTAATAATGCCAGTTCTTCTCCTGTTTCGTTACCTGTAACAATATTCTTATCAAAGGTTTTCATTCTCTCTATACCTTTATTCCCATCTTTAAAGATAAATTTAGCAGGGAATATCCAGAAAGATTTTATTTGTTCAATGATAAAAACCGGTTCCTTATATATTCATATATTTATTTATTATAACATATTTATTAATATTACCATAGAGTCTGCCGGGTAGAAGCTAATAAAATGGTTACTAACCTATCCGGAGCGGTAATTAGATAGAATTATTGCAAAAATACTGCTGAATAGTTACAAAAAATTAACATTTTATGTGTTTATTCTTTATTGATTTATGATATTATGTGAATAATTATCACATCACGAAAAGAAAGGCAGGTTTAATGTATGAAAATTAATTTTTCCGGCAATACAGATAATACATATCAGATGAAGGCAAAGGTATCAGCCGGTAACGGAACAGATGAAATAAAAGATTCCCTTGTTACTTCTGATAACAAAACCGGTCAGGGAGATTTTATTCATAATATTGGAGATAAAATTAAAGGTTTATTTAAAGATACGGGATTTAATAAGACAGAACTTAAGAACCCTGATAGTCCAGATTCGGTGAAAAACGAGGTTCTTCAGGGAACAGCTGTTGCAGGATCTGAAGCACAACTTGCTGCACAACTGGAAGGATATATAGCAAAAATTTTAAGTGATCCCCAGGCTGAAGCAGAAATGATACAGATGCTCGCCGGTCTGAATGCTACAGGACAGCTCAGGCCTGTCCTTCATTCAGCAGCAGCAGCAGCAGTTCAATCAGGCAGTCTCCCTCCCATGCCTGAAGCCAAGAGGATAGAAATGGTGGATCAGCTTGCAGGTATGATTGATGCAGAATTTCGTTCTCATGGTATGACACCTGATACGCATGGAAAGGTCTATAAAGACTGGGAGACTATGGGAAAAGAACATGTCTCTCTCGTGAGAAGTTCAAAAATTCCCCCCAGGAAACCGGGAGAATTGAGTTCTTTTACAGATCCTGATTTCCTCAAAGAACTTGAAACACTGCAGGGGGCAAACTTTCAGGAAGGAAACAGTATTACTCCTCTTATTAACGGTCCTGCTTCCTTTGCGGAAAGAAACCGCCTTATAGACAGTGCTACAAAATCAATACATATGATGACCTGGGCTTTTTATGATGATGAAACAGGATGGGAAACTGCAAAAAAACTTGTGAAAAGAAGGAATGAAGGTCTGGATGTTCAGGTAGTGGTAGATGAACAGGTGGGAAGCCGTAACGGTCACAGTGAAACACTGAAATATATGGAAGAAAACGGAGTCAGAGTAATCCGCTGGAGAAACCCTGATGAACCATACCAGGGACAGCATCGTAAAATGATGATAGTAGACGGTGAGGCTGCTGTAGTGGGAGGTCTTAACCCCGGAAACTGTTACAGCCATATGGGGCCTGCCGACGGGCAGAAATGGCGTGATACAGATGTTCTCCTCAAAGGGCCTTCAGTGGCTGACTGTGAGCGTATCTTTGCATCTGTTTCCGGTATAGAAACAGCTATATCTGTGCCTGCCGCAGAGGGCAGTGCCCGTATAGCTTCAGTCAATCATGTCCCCGGAGAAGACGCCAATATTATGCTTGCCACGATGAAAGCCATTCAGGGAGCATCGGAGTCAGTTGACATAGAAAATGCTTATTTCATAAATACTCCTGGCATCAAACAGGTAATTCTAGACGCCCTTGAGAGAGGTGTAAAGGTTCGTATTTTCACCAATTCTGCTGAAAGTATTGATGAACAGATTGTAACCGCTCCCATTCTTCGCAGTCTACCTGAACTGATGCAGGCAGGGGCAGAGGTTTATATAAAGAAGGGAGATACACTTCATAGCAAATTTATGGTTGTAGACGGTATGTATTCCTCTATTGGAAGTTACAACCTCCATCCAAGATCAGAAAGATATGAAGGTGAAGTAACTCTTAATATCCTGGACACACAGACAGCATCCAGTCTTACAGATGCCTTTGAGAATGATATAGCTCAGGCTACAAGGGTAACAGATCCCGCTCAGATATCTGTACCGGAGAATATAATGACCATTATTCCGGAAAGATATTTCTTCGATCAATTATAGATATTTTATGTTAGTGAAGGGTGATGTGTGATATTCATGCATCACCCTTTACGAGTAACGATTCTTATATAAATAATAAATTTTCATTCCTCATAATAAATTAAAGGAGCAATAAAAATGAGATTTTTTTTATTTTATCTTATTGCAGTGATTTTCCTGTTAAAACCTTCTTCTGTAATGGCAGAAAGTATATTTGCAGGAGATATAAAAGAAGCAGTAAAAAAGGATAATATAGTTGAATTTAAATGTTCTGAAGGTCTTTTGAATATTTATGTTTTAAAGAGTAATATTATCCGTTTTCGTTATGTAAGAGAAAAATTTTCTGAAAGGCCTTCCTATGGAGTTATATGGAATAATACGGAAAAGGCAGAATTTTCTTTTATGGAAAAAGAAGATTCTTATGAATTATCTACAGATGAAATGAAGGTTATAATAAGAAAAAATCCCTGCAGAGTAGAAATTTATGATAAATCCGGCAAACTTATAAATCAGGATGATCCTTCTTTCGGAGTGTCTTTTGACGGCTCCGAGGTGAGGTGTTACAAAAAACTTTTTCCTGATGAAATGTTTTTCGGTCTTGGAGAAAAAACAGGAGCCCTGAATAAAAGAGGCAATCAATATACCATGTGGAATTCCGATTTCCCTGCCTACAGTAAAGATCAGGATCCGCTCTATCAGTCCATTCCTTTTTTTATAGGTGTAAGGGACATTGGAGCGTACGGGATTTACCTTGATAACACATATAAATCATATTTTAATATGGGTGCGGGAAATGACAGATTTTACTGGTTCGGCGCAGAAGACGGGGAAATGGATTACTATTTCATTTACGGCCCTGACATAAAAAGAGTTATTTCTTCTTATACCCTTATTACGGGAAGAATGGAACTTCCCCCTCTGTGGTCTCTCGGCTATCAGCAGAGCAGATGGAGTTATTACCCCGAGTCTTCCGTAAGATCAATAGCCAGGAATTTCAGAGATAGAGGCATCCCATGTGATGTAATATATCTGGATATAGATTATATGGACGGATACAGGGTTTTTACGTGGGATAAAGAGAGGTTTCCGGAACCGAAAAAACTCATATCTGATCTCAAAGCCGAAGGTTTTAAAGTGATTCCCATCGTAGACCCCGGTGTAAAGGCTGATGATAATTATTCTGTCGCGAAAGAAGGCATAGAAAAAGATTTATTTGTAAAATATCCTGACGAAACGCTTTATAAAGGAGAAGTATGGCCTTCCTGGGCTTATTTCCCTGATTTTACTAAAGAAGAAACTGCTCTCTGGTGGGCCGGTAAGAACAAAGCTCTTCTGGATCTCGGTATCGAAGGTATATGGAATGATATGAATGAGCCTGCTGTGTGGGGGAAATATGTGCCTGATATTGTAAGATTTAATGATCATGGTTTCGGAGCTGATCATAAGAAAATACACAATGTTTTCGCTCTTGAAATGGCAAAGGCCACATTCAGGGCTTTTCAGGACAGTGGAAAAAGACCTTTTATACTTACGAGGGCAGGATTTTCAGGTATTCAGAGATATGCCGCAGTATGGACGGGAGACAATGCATCAAATGAAAACCATCTCCTTCTTGCCTGTCTTATGCCGCAGGGTATGGGACTGAGCGGTATGGTTTTTGTGGGAAGTGACGTGGGAGGTTTTGAGGGGAATCCTTCAAAAAATCTCTATGTAAGATGGATGCAACTGGGGGCCTTTACGCCATTTTTCAGAGGACATTCCTGCAAGGGCATGGTAGCAAAAGAGCCATGGTCTTTCGGTGAAGATGTGGAATATTATACGGGGGAAGCAATAAAATTGAGATACAGATTCCTTCCATGTCTTTACAATGAATTTTATAATGCCACAAAAACAGGACTTCCTGTTATGAGACCACTTTTATTGAATTTTCAACATGACAGAGAATGTTATAAAGAAGAAGCTCAGAAAGAATTTATGATAGGTGAAAATTTTCTCGTAGCTCCTGTTCTCTCGGAAAATGATATGGCAAAGAAATTGTATCTTCCTGAAGGAAGATGGCTTTATATGAGAGATAAGACTGTATATCAGGGGAACCGGTGGATTGTAATAGATGCTCCTCTGTCTGAAATCCCTCTCTTTATAAGAGAAGGAGGTATAATTCCAATGCAGGAATGTCAGAATTATGCAGGAGAAAAAGAAATTGGAGAATATGAATTTAAGATGTTCCCGTCAGAGGATTCCACTTTTGAATTATATGAAGATGACGGAGTAAGCTGTAAATATAAAGAAGGATTCTACAGTATTACAAAAATAGAAAGCAGGAAGACTTCTTCTCTGGAAATATCCGTTACAAAACCTTACAGGAAATATGACAGTAAAAAGAAAGATTTTACTTTTGAAATATATGATATGACAGAACCGCAGGAAGTTTCACTACCGGGAAAATCACTGAAAAGATACACTACTACTGACTTTAATGGGGAAGGTTATTTCTTTAATTCTGAAGAGAAATCTCTTTATGTAAAGGTTAAAGATAAAGATGAGTTTATTTTGAAGGTAAAGTAATAAGTGAAAAGTGAAGAGTGAAAAGTGAAAATGAGTCAAACTCTTCACTCTTCACTCTTCACGACTCACGTTGAATATTCCGGGAAATCTTTCTGCAAACATTCCGGACATATACTGTGAGTAAATTCTGCCTGAGAATGAGATTCTATATAAGCTTCTATTCGATACCAGTAACCATTGTCATCTCTGATATTTTTACATGATGCACAGAGGGGAAGCAAACCTTTCATACTATTTATGCAATCAAGGGATGACTGAAGTTCCATTACAAAATTACCTTCTTCTTTCCGTATTTCTTTCTCGTCAGTAATATCTTCAACAGACATAAGAATTACTGTATGTTTATCATTTTCTTTAAAGATTTTTCTGGCATTTAACAGTAATGTCCTTTTTTCTTTATTTGATGAATTATAAATTAATTCAAAATTTTCAACACAGTTTTTTTCCTCCAGGGTATGTTCAAGCATATTATGTATTGAGTATAGATCCCACAGATCTTTATCCAGATTATATAATATCCTTCCTGTAGTTTTCTCCGGTGTTGTTTTGAAATGCCTGTAAAAATGATTGTTGGCAGAAATGATTCTCATATTAGAATCCATTATTACTGCAGGAATATGAAGATTATTAAGAATATTTTCCCTGTATTTTATGACTTCAAGAACTGCATGTTCCGCTTTTTTAATTTCTGTTATCTCGTCATATATACCGAGTACACCCGTAATATTTCCATCATGGTCATGGAGAGGTATCCTGTTTGTATAGCTCCATTCCGTTTTTTCTTTTCCCGTCTTTGGTTTTGGTTCCATAATATGATATTCAGGTTTATTCATGTTCATGACCTGACGGTCACATTCGCGATAAAATTCTCCGTAATCTTTCCCCCATGAAAAATCATAATCGCTTTTCCCTGCTATTTCTATTGTTGATTTCAGTCCTGCATCTATGGCAAATAATCTGTTACATCCCTGGTATATTGAATTTTTGTCTTTCCAGAAGACCCTTGCAGGAATTGCATCTACAATAGATTGGACCATGTTTCTGGTTTTACAGATTTCCGTATCCTTCCACTTTCTTTCAAAAAGATGCAAGAAAAATTCTCCTGTAAGTTTAAAGAAGGTTATATCTTCGTTTTTCCACAGATATCCCTTTTTACCCATAGAAAAACCTGTTAAACCGACAAGGTTATGTCCGACTATCATAGGAATTGCAAAGAATGATTTCATTTCACTGTCAAATTCCGGTAATTCTTCTTCCCGTTCCATACATGAAATTTTATAAGGCAGATAAATATAATCGAGACATTTCCCTTTTTTAAATAGACTGGAAAGGGATTCGAAAAACACTTCTTTAAATCTTTTACTTCTCGGTTTGACACCTTCTTTACACCACTCATGACTATGGTCAATCATGGTCAAATCGTCTGAATATATATCGATAAAACATCGATCAACAGGGGCAAATTCGCCTGTAGCTTTTAAAGCCCAGTCTATCTCGTTATGAATCTGATTTGCCGGCAGGTTTGCAAAATGACCTGTTATGACTGCCATAAGCTGTTCTATTAACAGTCTGTATTTTAATTGTTTCTCAATCTTCATTCTTTTTCTGATTTCCGATTGAAGCTGTTCATTGACCATAGTAAATGTTTCGTTGTTTTTTCTGGTAAGATCTTCAATGATTTTATGGCATTGTTTTAATTCTTCATCCTTTTTTTTACTTTCAGTAATATCCCTGATTATTGCAAGAACAAACGGATTATTCCTATCATTGCTTCTGGAAAGGGATACTTCTACGGGAAATATGGTACCGTCACTTTTCAAAGCGGTAACGGTCAATGTTTTGTTTATTCCGCCGTTCGGTTTCCCTGTGGAGAAATAGTTCTGTATATACTGTCTGTGAAGTCTTCTGAATTCTACCGGCACAAGAATATCAAGAGATTTTCCTGTAATATCTTCTTTCTTGTGGCAGAATATTTTCTCGGCTTCTCTGTTAAATATATTGATTATCCCCTTTTTATCTATAACTATAACTGCATCTTTATTCTCGTCTATGACTTTTTCTGCACAATCTCTGTAAGTTATGAATGTATCATTTCTGCTGAAATGCTCTTTATTTAGTTCTTCCAGGTCTTTCAGTAAAAGGGGGGGATGGTGGAAACTAGTGGCTTTTGGCATAAAAATACCCTCCTCTTTTCTCTCTTTATATATTTTTCTTTGTATGTTTATTGGTCTAGTATATATTATATGCTTATCTATATTTATAGTCAACGATATTATAAATATTTTTATGAAAAATCTTTTCGTTGAACCGTAAGGAAACTTACAATATATACTTTAATATCGAGCTATGTTATGAGATTAACTATGCCTGTATATTTATAGTCGTCATTTTTATAAATATTTTTATAGAAATTTGTTGAGGTTATTAATAATAAAAAAAATAAAGGTATCATAAGACACCTTTATTTTTTTGTTATATTAATTAATTAAATCTGTGGCATGTTAATATGATTTGTTATATTTCCGCCAAAGACTCCCATTGCAAATCCTGCTGCTCCTCCTAATACTCCTGCCACTGTTCCGCACACTATAGGTGGTGTGGCATATACGAGATGGAGGAATGTGTGATCAAGTCCGTCAACATGGGGCATGTGATGCTCCACTGCATTACCTACTTTTACAAATCCTGCCAAAAAACCGCCTAAAGTAGAATGTTTTAAATTATTCGCATAACTTAAATCTTTAGTGCTTGTTTTTTCAAAACCATCCTTCGGTTCTGATGTTTCCTGTTTCTTTACAGGAGTTTGTAACGGATTCTGGCTTATCTGTGTATTGTTTCCAATAAGCATTTTATAATACCTCCCAATTTGAATTTGAAATTCTACTTTCTTATATAATACAATAAATGTTTTTTTGATACAATATTTTATTTTAATAATATGTTAACATTATGTTAATTTTTTCTCTGTTTTTTTTCTGAAGTACTCCCTGTGACACTACTATATTTAGTAATCAGTCACATTCCTGATATTACAATTAATATCTCCGGTTTCTTTATTAACTCTAAAGCTATAATCACTTCTATCTCTTCCGAAATTTTCGTAATAATATTCCGAATGAAACTCCAATTTTTTCTCTCTTTCATCTTCTTTATATCTGTAGCGTATGGTAATATTGGTATTATACGCACCTTTATCCGGCCATAAATCACTTTCCATATTTAATTCTTCCATTTTTCCTGTACCAGGATCGAATCTATAATAACCGGTATATATGGCATTACTGTCTTTAAGTTTTATAGAATCTACAGCAACTTCTCCTTAAAACGAAGTATTACGGCAGTTCTGTATGGTTCTTTTAATGTATTCAGTACAGATTTAATGAAAATCCTGTCATCTATGTTTTCTTCCCATCCGTTTATCATAACATCTGAAGCTGTTTCATCAAGATTGAGTTCATCTGTAAGGAATAACAATTAAAAGATTTTCTTTGCTGTCATGAAGTTCTTCGTTGAATTTTCTTAAGAATTCTTCCGGCACATGCCTTGCCGCATCCACTCTGAAAGCATCTATTCCCGATTGTTCTACCCACCATTTATGAACATCTATAAGATATCTCCCTACCTTTGGATTTTCATGAGCCAGATCCGGCAGTCCTGCAAGGGATCTGTTAACCATGTGATACTCACTGTATCCTTTTATATCACCTTTCTCATGATACCAGTCACCATGGTCGGGATCATTTACAAAGGGATGATTATAACCTGTATGGTTCACAACAACATCAAGCATTATTTTTATCCCTTTTTCATGAGCTTTTTCTGTGAGTTCCCGAAGTTTATCCATACTGCCGAAATGAGGCTCTGTTTTATAGAAATCATGAGGCCAGTAACCATGAAAACCGTCTTTCCCGAAAAAATCCCTGTCATTGAGATATGGGCAGGACAGCCAGATACAATCTACGCCGAGACCTTTTATATAATCCAGTTTATCTATAACACCCTGCCAGTCTCCTCCATGAAATTTTTCTCTGTCATTTAAATCTATACCGTCATTGTTGGTTTTATCTCCATCATTAAATCTGTCTGTTACGACATAATAAACAACCCTGCCTTCCCACCTGAAAATATTGCGTAATATTTCCTCTGAACCTTTTGTGGCAGTTGAAGCTGTAATTCTGTCTGAAACCACTTTGTATTCATCTTTTGCTGTAAAAGCCTGAATGTTAAGCGGTTCTCCGTCTTTCCACCCAAGGCTTCTCAGGACTTTTTTATCTAGGAATGCAAATTTATTAATTGTCTCTTTCCTCTAATATATGTGAGACAGTTATTTAACTGCCATTCCTTATCATATTTACCATTTGCCTCTGCACCTACTACAAAAGTTATTCCTGCATAATAGCCTTCTTTATTGACTCTTCTACACAGAACCGCTATTGTCAGATTCTTCCAAAGTATATAATCTATTCAAATTTACTCCTGTTGTTTCTTTATTCTTAAGTTTCCAGTCTATACCATCTGTATATTTACTCTTAGGGTTCCAGTCTATACCCAATGTTACCGGGGAACCTGGAGCTAAAATATCAGGCTTTATTACCTCTATACCTGCCTCTTCTGCTGATTTAACTGCCAGTTCAACTGGATATTCTGAAGCTCTATTCCCATTAGTCCATGGCATACTTATTACATTTAGATCATCATTATCAGAAATTAAGGCAAGTCCTGCTCCTTTAGTATTTTTTATAAGATTATAATTACCTCCGTTTAATTCAATAGTGAAAGGCTTTACTTCTTTTTTCTCCTGTTTTGGCTCTTCTTTTACTTCTTTTTCATGTGTTTCTATCTCTTCTTTAAAAGGTTCTATATCAACAGGAATACCAGTTGTAAGGACAACAGATTCCGTTATTTCCTTTTTGAAAATAGGAGTGGTAATTTCTTTATCTGTTTTTATTCTATTTTTACCGGCAAGCTGCCTGGTACTATGAAGATGTTTCAGTATATGGTTAGCACTTATTTGCATATTTTCCCTCCGATTCTAGAATAAAATCTTTCTACTTTAAAATAACATTTTTTTTAAAATAACAATGTTTTTTTATTAACAAACATTCTGATATACAAACAGATAAACTTGATTTAGAATAATACCTCTTATATATTAATATTTCTATATGATAGAAAAAGTTTCAGAAAAAAATTATTTTATTATTTAGTTTATAAAAAACGATACTCTTCTGTTATTACTTTGATTTAGAAAAAATGGCTAAATTCCTAAGTTTTATCAATTTAAAAAAAGCTGGATATTTCAAGGTTAATTCATAAGCAAAGTATTATCGGAACAGCATCTTTTGAGAAATAGGCAAAGAAAAACTATCTATTAGTCTATGTATTTTACTGCCGGCGGAATAAGATATTTTCTTGCTCTGAATAAATAGTTTTTTATCTGCTGAGGATTTTTATGCATTACAGAGGCAATGTCATTGTAATTCATATCTTCAATAAAACGAAGTATTACCGTGGTTCTGTACGGTTCTTTGAGTGTATTTATTATAGATTTAATGTAAATTTTATCATTTACATCTTCTTCCCATCCTTCTAGAAGCGCCTCAACGTGAGTTTCATCAAGATTTGTTTCATCAATTAAATTATTGATTCTTCTGTTTTTCCTTGCCACATTTGTGGCTATTTTGAATATCCATGAAGAAAAGGGCAGGTCAAAACAGTAGGAATCCAGATAAAGCCAGGCTCTGAGAAAGGTTTCCTGAAGAATTTCCCTGCTTGCTTCAATATTGCCTGTTATATTAAGCAAATATTTTAACAGTCTCTTTCTGTAGCTTTCCACAAGATCTTCGAATATCTGTTTATCTCCTTCTTTTAAAATCTTTTCTATAAGTTTCTTTTCATTAATTTCCTTATCATCCAGGGTAATATATCTGTCCTCCATATATGGTTGCCTCTCTTCAACCCTTCCTCCCAGGTATTTTGCAAGGAATTTTTCTGCTATGAGATGAAATTTTACAAGGTTTTTCGGTGTAACAACTCTGCCTTCATTGGGGAATACAATATATTCCGCTTCTATGCCCTTGCTTTTCATTGCTTTTACTATTTGATACGACTCTGTTGATTTGACTCTCTGATTGTTAAGACCATGGGCAATGAGGATTGGGATTTTAATATCTTCTATCATGTAGAAAGGAGAACGGGACATTAGAAAATCTTTTTCACTCTCAGGATCTCCTATCCTTTTAATCAGTCTGTTGCGGTACACCTTCAGGTAAGATGAAGCTGACTGAATGAGTGTAATAAGGTTGCTCGGACAATCTATAGCTATGGCACAGCAGAACAGATCAGGCGTGACAGTAGCTCCGACGAGTGCTTCATAACCTCCGTAGGCAGCACCGTAGATGGCAATCCTGTGAGAGTCTGCAATATTATTTTTTACTGCCCACTTAACAGCATCTACAATATCATCATGCATTTTCCCTCCCCATTCTTTATAACCTGCATGTAAGAACTGTTTCCCGTATCTTATGGATCCCCGGTAGTTAACCTGCAGACATACATATCCTCTATTTGCAAACCACTGTACTGTCGGATTATATCCCCATGTGTCACGCCACCAGGGGCCTC
>DAIOEN010000074.1:0-30864 GCA_036746235.1 Vulcanimicrobiota bacterium
CGAAAAGTGTATATTCTCCGTCACCTCTTATTAAAAAATCACATTTCGATTTTTTCAGGAAATCTTCACCTATATGAATTGTCTGAGGCCCTCCGACCAGAACTGGGATATTATATGTTTCTTTGAAAAAAATACTCATTTCTTCTACTGCACTCTGATTATCGTAATCACAGTAGAAACCTGCTGCAAAGATTTTCTCTTTCATAGATTCACGAGCAAAGATTGTTACGGCATCTGTTGTTATGCCTGTAAATACACGGGCTTTATATCCTTTGCTCTCCAGAAAAGCTGCAATAGACAAAAGTCCAGTATTGCCGAGATATTCAAAGGTTCTTTTGTATACCATACGCTGAACATAGAATAATAAAATATAAGGAAGGGCCATAAAAAGCAGTAATGCTCCTTTTTGATTAGTATTTACTGTTGTGAGCATAAATAATACATATTTGCTCTCGTGACGCATAACGCGTAACGCGTGACGGGAGGAAGACTTTTATTACATGCTTATGCTCATGTCAGTAACATGACGTCGTGCTGTCACTGAGGATTATTTTATTCTATATATAAAACTTTTCCCCTTTCCCGGAGACAGGGTTTTCAGGAAAACAGGGAATGAATGAAACGGGAGGATGTCTTATTATTTTTTTACAACCGGTGTTATTTGAGGCTTCGGAGCAACTGCTCCGTTGACTATATATGAAATATATTTGCCCGGTCCGGCGGCATTTATATTATTACCGCCCGTGCAATCCTGCCCTCTTTCATAGAGGCTTTTGTTATACCATGCTTCTACTCTATATGTACCGGCAGAAAGATTTGTAAATATATATCTTCCTGCTAGATCTGTTGATTTACTGCTTATAAATCTGGATGGTTGGCCTTTTATCAGATATAATCGTACATAGGCAGCCGGTACAGGCATGTCGCTGTTTGTAACAGTCCCTGCTATTGTTATGTCAGTATTGTCATATGTCACGTCGGAAGGTGCAATAACTCTGTCTCCGCATCCTGTTATTACGGTGAAAATCATTATTATTACTGTGAAAAGATATAATTTTTTTATCAAAGTACCTGTCCTTTTATATATATAATTTAAGGGTATAGGAATTTTCATTTTTAATGTTGTAAAATAAGGCTTTAGATCAAAATTACGTAGAAGCAATTTATCTAAATAATTTATCCGAAGAAATGGCAGACGGAAAGAAAACGAACTGCCGGCCTTTTCGGGATATATCAGAGTAATGCAGAAATAATGCCATTGTACAGAATGGTTTACAAAAAACAGTTCAGAGATTACAATAAGATAAGATTGCAAACAGGAGGTAATATATGGCTGATTTATTATAAAAAACACTCTTCCCGCCCAATGATTCCTTCTTATAAAAAACAGTATATAAACTGGACAAGAAGTGCGAAAAAAGAAGAAACGAGAAGGGAGAATTTTTTGACCTATAATTGAAAAAACTGGGAATAATATAATAAAAAGAGAGATCTTATTGAGGTTAGCATTAATATGTAATAGAATTTTTATTCCTGTCACGGTTTACTCATTACACATCTATGAAAGGTATGTGACATTATGACTGAACTTATTCCAAAAGGAATCCTTTTCGGAAATCCTGTAAAATCAAAACCTGAAATCTCGCCTGACGGGAAACAGATAGCCTATCTGGCACCTGTAGATAATGTATTGAATATATGGATAAAAACTATTGGTCTTGAAGACGACAGAGTCATAACGAAAGAGAAATATAGGGGCATAATAACTTATTTCTGGGCTTATGATATGAAACATATGATTTATCTTCAGGATACAGGAGGTAATGAAAACTGGAATTTATATTCAGTTGATCTGAAAACAGGAGGGATTAAAAATTTAACCCCTTTCCCTGAAGTTCAGGTCAGAATAATTAAGCATGAAAGACATTTTCCTGATGAAATATTGATTGGTATGAATAAAGAGGACCGTAAAAAACATGATATTTACAGGCTTCATATTAATTCGGGAGAACTGGAACTTGTAGCTGAAAATTCCGGTAATGCAGCCAGATGGTTAAGTGATGCAGACCTTAATATAAGAGCCGCTATATCCAGAAAACCTGACGGAGTTTCTGACCTGTTAATCAGAAAAAATAAAAACTCCCCCTGGGAATTCCTGTGTACGTGGGATTTAGAAGATAGTATGAACTGTAAGCCTGTCTGTTTCAGTAAAGACGGACAATATATTTATCTGATCGATTCCAGAGATGCCAATGCAGCCCGTCTGGTTAAAATAGAAATTGCTACGGGTACCAGGGAAATTATAGCTGAAGACCCGCGCTATGATGTCATTTTTACCATGATAGAACCGGATAGTTATGAAATTCAGGCTGTGGCATTTTATAAAGACAGGATTGAATGGTTGATACTGGATGAGACAATAAAAGATGATTTTGAAGCTGTTGGAAAACTGGACAGAGGAGATATCAACATAAAAAGAAATAATAATGATACAGCATGGATTGTCAGTTTTTCCGGAGATACAAATCCGGGACGTCATTATATTTATGACAGAAGGACAAAAAAAGGTGAGTTTATTTTTTCGGAGCACCCGGAATTAAATAATTATACTCTGGCAGATACGGAACCGGTATCATTTACTTCCCGTGACGGTCTGACAATACATGGCTATCTTACATTTCCGCCGGAAAAAGAGAGGAAAAATCTCCCTCTTGTATTACGTGTACACGGAGGACCCTGGAGCCGTGACATATGGGTTTTTACTCCGGAAGTTCAATTGTTTGCAAACAGAGGCTATGCATGTCTTCAGATTAATTATCGCGGCTCCGCATCTTACGGAAAGGATTTTTTAAATGCCAGTAACAGGGAATGGGGCGGAAAAATGCTTGATGATCTGGTAGACGGAGTTAAATGGACAGTTGACAGAAATATTGCAGATCCGAAAAAGATTGCTATTTTCGGACGTTCCTACGGAGGATATGCAGCTCTCACAGGAGCAACCTTTGCACCTGATCTGTTCTGCTGTGCAGTAGATGTGTATGGTATAAGCAATCTTATAACTTTTATGAACACTATTCCTCCTTACTGGATTACGGAGAATAAAGCATTATTTGTTAAAAGGATTGGCGATCCTGAGACAGAAGAGGAATTTTTAAAATCCCGTTCTCCCTTCTTTTATGTTGACAGGATAAAAATCCCTCTCCTTATAATACAGGGAGCCAATGATCCCCGTGTTAAACGATCTGAATCGGAACAGATTGTAGAGGCTTTGAAAAATAAGGGTATTGAACATGAATATATCCTGTTCCCCGATGAAGGTCATAGCATTGTCAGGCCGGAAAACAGAATGAAATTTTACTCTGCTGCGGAAAAATTTCTGGCAAAACATTTGGGAGGAAGATTTGAAGAATAGATTTCATAAAAGCCAGGAAAAAGGAGATATAATATGTGGTTTGTAAATGATAAGACACTGGAATTTCTCAGGAATAAAATAGAAAAAGAGAAATTTAATGTAATAGAAAATCTTAAATTCCAGGGCTTTAGAGAAGGAGAGATGTCTGAAATATTAAAGGAAGAATCTTTTGATAAAGATGAAATTCACAGGGTTTTAAAATATATGTCCATGATTCACCATAAACCGGGAATAAAAAAGCATGTAGCCTTTGTTTTTTCCTGCCCCGGAAGACATGAAGAAAATCTAAAAAGACCTGCAGCGAAAATGACGGGAAAAAACCTGGAAATACTTATGAATATTTTAAATGAGAAGAACATATTGCCATATAAAATTACCTATGAAGACATTACCATTACAAATGCCTGGGACAGAGTTGAATATGAGGAAAAAACCGGGAGAAGTGAAGCGGATAAAGAAGAAATCACCGGGAAAGATAATCTTAAAAGGCTTGCAGGGGAACTTTCCGATATTGAAGATTATGTTATATGCTGCGGAGATAAAGCTTTTATAGGAGTTAAAGAACTGGGCTTAAAATGCAGGGTTGTTAAAATCAGACATCTCGGTATGAGAGGATTGAGCAGTATAAAATTTGATGTCACAGGAAATAAGATTTTATCGGGCGAAAAAGATAATACAGTGAAAAGACTCGAAGTTGTGGCGAAAAATATTTCAGATGACATACAGAATAAAGAAAAGAAAATTATTAAAGAAATAGATACTGCTTCCGGTTATGACCGGTGGGCCCCTGTCTATGAAAAAGACGGCAATCCCATGGTAAATCTTGATGAACTGGTATTTGCAGAGGAATTTACCTTCAGTGTAAAGGGTAAATCCCTTATAGATCTCGGATGCGGCACAGGCCGCCATTCTATAAGATTTGCAGAAAAAGGTGCTTCTGTTACTGCTCTCGATATATCTTCCGGTATGATGAAGGAAGCAGTTAAGAAAAAGGGCAGTGAAAAAGTGGAATTTATCTGTCATGATCTGTCCGAAAAATTACCTGTTCCTGATGAAAAATTCGATTTTGTCGTAAGTTCCCTTGTCCTTGAACATATAGAGAATCTTCTTTATTTCTTTAAAGAGACAAAAAGGGTATGTAAGAAAAAAGGTAAAATATTTATTACAGCCATGCATCCTTCCATGATGTTACTTGACGTGCAGGCCAATTTTAAAGATATTGCTACGGGAGAAGAAATAAGACCGAAAGGTTATCCCAATCAGATGTCTGATTTCATTAATTCCATCATTAAATCAGGTCTGAAGATTGATTCTTTTAAGGAATATTTTTGTACAGCAGATTTGATAGAAAAATTTCCCAGGGCAAAGAGATTCCTTGGATGGCCTATGCTTGTGCTGTTTATACTGAGAAAATAAATGTGATATTTTATAGAAAGTGGATGATAAAAGATGTTTTGTCAGAATTGCGGAGAAACTATTTCAGAAAGTGATTTTGACAGAGAATTTCTTACAGCTCTATGTCGTAACTGTAATTATATATCAGATTACAGTTCTATGGCAGAACATGATGGAAATATTACTGCTATTTCACAAAAGAATACCGTACCTGAAGGTCTGGAAGTAGAAGAGTCAGGTACTATGATGGTTATAAAATATAGAGAATCAAAAGGCCTGGAAATAGCAGCATGGATATCATTATTAATTTTTGAAATATTTATTATTTATGCCATATTTTTTTATGAGCAGGACTTAAGTTTTTTATACCGTATGTTAATATTTTTATTTCATCAGATAATAACAGGCCTTATACCTCTGTCTTTTTTATTATATGCCTGTTATAACAAAATTATTATTGAAGCTAATAACTGTAAATTGATAATAACATCAAAACCTCTACCTTTCCCCGGTTACAGAGAATTCCCGGTAAAAGATATGAAAAATTTTTATTGTAAGGAAGAACATGGCCATGGTGAGTATGACCATTTAAAACTTTATCGACTCATTATAGTAATGAATAATAACAAAGAAATACGTTCTTCTATAAATTATAATAAGCCTGAACCTGTAGTGTTTATTAAAAACAAACTGAAAAATTTTTTGAAGATTCAAGAGGGTTAACCTTATAACGTAAATATATGAAAAATAAAACCGACCATGCCGGATTTTTTATTTAAAAAAGAGAAGGTTATTTATACAGATTGTTTAAATTTAAGAAATAAAAGAATGATAAAAAATATTGTTAAAAATTTTAACAGGGAGGTATTTTATGAATACAAAAATTTATATTATATGTTTACTTTTATTGATTTCCTTTATGACAGCCTGTGGCAGTGATATTACTGTTACTTCACTGACCACTCCCACTCCGACCACTCAGAACACTCCGACCACTCCCACTCCGACCGGTATGCCTTCAATGGTACCTATTACAGGAGGAACTTTTGATATGGGCAGTACAGTCAGTACATCGGAACAACCGGTTCATAAGGTTACAGTAAGTTCATTTCGTATGTTCACATATGAGGTGACAAATTCGGAATATCTATTATTTTTAAATTCTCAGGGCAATCAGACAGAGGGCGGAGTCAGGTGGATTAATATAGTGGAAGATTATTACCAGGGTATAAGAGGAGGGCCTGATGCAGGAACATTTTCTGTAAAGTCCGGTTATGAATCCCGCCCTGTTGTATATGTGTCATGGTACGGAGCAGTGGCATACTGTAACTGGCTGAGTGAACGGCATGGGCTAACTCCATGTTACGGGCCGATAAATAACAGGGGAGACGACCCTTCTGTATGGAGGACATTAAATGGTTACAGACTTCCTGCTGAAGCAGAATGGGAATATGCATGTCGCGGCGGAAATACTGCAGATTATTACTGGGGCGAGTCGAGTCCTTCCCCTGCCTCTATAGCTAAATACAGCTGGTACTGGGATAATGCCGAAGAAGGATATGAAAATGAAGTTAACCCGAACGATCATGGTGCCGGTAAGAGGAACTGTCATATTGCAGGTCAGAAACTTCCGAATGCTTTCGGCCTCTATGATATGAGTGGAAATGTATGGGAATGGTGCAGTGACTGGAACAGCACAACTTATTACGGAGTAAGCCCTGATACCAACCCTGCAGGCCCCGGTTCCGGAACTCTCAGGGTAATGCGCGGAGGAAGCTGGCATTCTACTTCCGAGTTCTGCCGGTCTGCCTGCAGAAACTGCCTTGCTCCCGACTATTATTTAAATTGTCTGGGCTTTCGCCCTGTCAGAAATTATTGAGGTAAATTGTGAAAAAGAATTTTTTTATATATTTTCTCCTGTTTTTTTCTTTTTTATCAGGTGCAGGTTACGCAGGTGACAGTGTTTTCCCGGGATTATATTTTTCAGACAGGAACGGCTGGTTGACAGGTGAGAATGGTTCTATTTTTCACACGACAGACGGTGGTTATACATGGCGCACTCTCACCTGTGGTACAAAAGATAGACTCGTAGATGTCTGTGCTATAGATGAAAAGGATATATGGGTTTTATCATCCGGTGGTACTCTCTTTCACAGTAAAGACGAAGGACTCACCTGGAGTTATTTCATTACAGGCTGTTCTTTTATGACACATATTTATTTTGCCGATAAAAATAATGGCTGGGTCTGCGGAGCCGGAGGAGTTATACTTCATACTGATAACGGAGGTATTTCCTGGATAAAACAGGTTTCCGGCACAGACAAAAGTCTGTCAGAACTTCGTTTCCTGGACGGAAATAACGGATGGATTCTGGAAGAAAACAGAGTCTTTCTTACATCTGACGGAGGAAAAAAATGGGAAGTTTTAAATATAGATGGAGTCGATTATATTCATAGTATTTTCTTTATAGATTTAACCTGTGGATGGGCTGCAGGAAATAATGGCGCATTGCTTCATACATCTGACGGAGGCAAAAATTGGAAAAAGATTCAGACTGTTCCTGATAATCTGAGGGATGTCTTTTTTACCGATTCACAGAATGGCTGGATTGCAGGTGATGACGGCACTGTTTTATACACATCTGACGGAGGCACAAACTGGTCATGTCAGAAAATAGAAATGGAAAACCTTGTAAAAGTTTATTTTATAGATAATAAAAAGGGCTGGATTCTTGGCAGAGAAGGTTCTCTCTTTCATACAGACGACGGCGGTCTTACCTGGAATATTCAGAACAGCGGAACATGTGAGGAACTTCGAGGCGTTTATTTCACAGATCGTCTTAACGGATGGGCTGCAGGCAAGAGTTTTAACAGGGGCGGTATCATCTTGCATACTTCTGACGGAGGTCATTCCTGGGAAATTCAGAATGAAAGATTTGCCGGCACCGTTGATAATAAATTTACGGGAGTCTATTTTCCCGATAAAAACAACGGCTGGGTAACAGGTTTCGGAGGTACAGTGCTCCACACGTCAGACGGAGGTAAAACCTGGGAAAAACAGAACAGCGGAACAGATGAAGATCTTGCAAGAATATTCTTCTTAGATTCCCTTCTCGGATGGATTGTAGGGGGAAGATGGGACGGAGGAAAGATTCTCCATACCTGTGACGGAGGACATACATGGACTCCTCAGATAAGCGGACTTTCCGATCCTCTTGCAGGAATTTATTTTATAGATAAAGATACCGGATGGGCGGCGGGATTCGAAGGGATAATAATTCATACGGAAGATGGGGGAAATACATGGAAAAAACAGTATGAGTATAAAAAAGAAGGCCTTACGTCTGTATATTTTCTGGATAAGAATAAAGGTTTTGTTACAGGTATAGACGGCACATTGCTTTATACGATTGACGGGGGAAATAACTGGTATATTGAAAAGAAGAATTTTAATATTATGGGTATTTATTTTACCGATTCCGTAAACGGATGGATGTACGGAGGAAAAAACGATAATGAAGGAATATACAGAGGAGTGATTTTACGCAGTGCCGACGGAGGAGTTACATGGAATTGCCAGAGGGAAAATATTTCTGATTTAATCAGAGATATTTATTTTACTGATCCTCTTAACGGTCTGGCTGTCGGAGGCACTGTTGTTGACTATAAACCGGGATCTAATAACGGCGGTTCAGGGATTATATTATATACAGATGACGGAGGTATTACCTGGAAAACAGTCTTTAAAAGCATAAAACCTGATGTTACAGGGAAATAATATTTTATTCTTTAAATTCTTTACATGTTCCATTTCCAATAACCTGTTTCTCTATTTCAGGTTTTCCTTTGTATATAACTTCTCCGGTACCCATTATTTTTACATTCAGCTTTTCAGTCACATTTACTTCAACAGTACCACTGCCGAGAATATTTACTTCACACTCTTCACACAGCAGGTCGAAAGATGTTATATCTCCCGAACCGAGTAATGAAATATGATGATTTTTTACAATCCCTGCAAGGTTTATATCACCTGATGAACCGAGTTCCGTATTAATTATATTTGCCTCGACTATAAGATTGATTTTACCGGGACTCAGGTTATGTTTTATCTCCAGTTCATCTACTTTTATTTTTTCTTCTGCCGTTATATCACTGTTTGAGCCTGTCAGATGAATACCTTTTAAATCGTCTACAGTAAGATAAAATTTCGACCCTGCACCCGATTCATATCCGCTCAGATAAATTTTTAAGATCCCGTCCTGTATATCAGTATGTAATAAAGAAAGCTGGTTCTCATCCATTTTTACTTCGAGACACCGGGTTTTACCCTGTTTTATAAATAATTTTCCGTTTGATACCTGAAAATTGACTGTATGAAATTTTGTATTACCTATAGTTTCGGCCGTTACATCATATATTTCTTTGGCGGAAAGGGAAGAGTAAATTATGGTGAGAAAGAATAAGATCAGGGAAATAGCAATAAATCTCTTCATCATTAAAAATTCACCCCTTTTATATTTTTTTTTGCAGTGATATAATTATATAATTAAATATATATCCTGTCTATAGAAATTGGTATAAATCATATATATATGCTGATAACTTGCAATTTTATTATTGACCTGACCATAAGCATGCAACAAAGGTCTTCCTCCGTAACGTGTTACGCATCACGAGAGCAGTTATGTATTATTTATGCTTATCTCAGTATAATCCCTGAAAGTGATAAACCGCTTATAGAAAAACGATTTTATAATATTATGAATAAAAAAAATCTGGAACCGGCTATACCGGAAGAAGTTTTGAAATATTTGAAGAAATAAATAGTAGTGAGCAGTGAATGGTTTTTTATACTCACTACTCACTTTTTTACATAATGGCATCCTCTGGACGTATCATTATGAAGTGCGGAACTGACAATAAGTGAAGCACTTACAATCGCGTTTCTTAATTCAATAATATCTCTGTTTAATTTTGCTTCTTTGTAAAATTTAAAAATTCTGTGAGAATAGTAATTGAGATCTGCCTGTGCTCTTTCCAGTCCTTTTTTTATTTTTACAATCCCTGCATAATTCCACATTGTAAGCTGAATAGCCTGAAGATCCTGTTTTAAAAGGAGAGGGTCAAATTCTTCTACATGATCCGGCAGTTTCCAGTCCGGAATTTCGTTAAATCTCTCTTTGTTTATTTCTTTAAAATTATTGATAATATCCTCTGCTGCTTCTTTTCCCCATAATAATCCTTCCAGAAGTGATGTAGAAGCAAGTCTGTTTGAACCATGAAGGCCTGTACAGCTTACTTCCCCTGTAGCATATAGATTTTTCAGTGATGTTCTTCCGTAAAGATCCACTTTTATACCGCCACATATATAGTGCGCGGCAGGTACAATCGGTATCGGCTCTTTTGTTATGTCTATGCCGCCTGACAGGCATTTTGTATATATACGGGAAAATCTATCTTTAAGCGGCCTTTCGCCTTTATAATGATTGGCAAGATCTAAAAGCATATATTCGGTGCCGAGTTTATTCATTTCTTCGAAGAGTGCTCTTGCAATGGCATCACGGGGGGCAAGTTCTTTCATCGGAGTATAACGTTCTATGAATTCCCTTCCGTAAGGGTCAAGCAGTTTTGCCCCTTCTCCTCTCAGGGATTCTGAAATTAAAAATCTTTTAATATCTTTATGGAAAAGGCATGTAGGATGGAATTGTATAAATTCGGCATTTATAATATCGGCACCTGCTCTGTATGCCATACTCATGCCGTCGCCTGTCGAAGAAGGAGGGTTTGTTGTATGCTGATATAGATTGCCGACTCCCCCTGTGGCAAGTATGACATAATGGGAAAAATATGTTTTAACTTCTTCTGTTTGATTATCCAGAACATATACTCCCATTATTTCCCGCGGTTTATAAAGTTCCTGGCAGTCTCTTGAATGATGGTTGTTTGAAATCAAATCTATGGCTGTATGGGAGCTTAATATGGGAATGTCGATTTTTTTTGCATAATTTATCAGATATTCCTGTATTTTTTCACCTGTATGATCTTTATAATGTACAATTCTTCTTTCCGAATGTGCCGCTTCTCCTGCATAATCTATAGAACCGTCTGATGATTTTATAAAGGGTATGTCGAGTCTGTCAATTAAAAATTCAAAAACAAGTTTCGGTCCTTTTTCTGCAAGCTTATTTACCGCATCAATATTATTATAATGATACCCTGCTTTAAATATGTCATCTGCAAGTTTTTCCGGGCTGTCAGTTTCTTTCCAGGCAATAATACCTCCCTGGGCATAATTGGTATTTGTCTCGTATATAACATCATTCTTTGTTATAACCAGAACATTAAGTCCTTTTTCTTTTAAATATATGGCACCTGTCAGGCCGGCAATGCCTGTTCCGACTATTATGACATCATAGATTTCTCTCATTTATAGTTCCTCCTGGATTTCAATTATTTTCTCTAAAGATTTTTTTGCGTTTTCTTTAAATTTTTTAATAATTTCCTTCATCTTATTTTCTCTCTGAAATTTCAATCATTTTCTCTAAAGATTTTTTTGCGTTTTCTTTAAATTTTTCGCAGGCTTTTATTTCAAATCTTAATTTACCTGAGCCTTTTATATAGCCCAAAATTGAATCCAGGGACAGTGCCAGATCGGAAAGGCTTATTTTTTCCATATTACTGCATGATGATTCCGTTAAAGGTATAACTGTTTTATCTCTACATTCTTCTGCAAGTCTTTTTACGAAATTGAACTCTGTCCCTATGCCCCATACGGAACCTGATTTACCGTTTCTTACGGTATGCCATATTTTCTCTGTAGAACCAGCTATATCCGACATTGTGACAACCTCTTCGTCACATTCCGGATGGACTATAATCTTTATGTCCTTATATTTTTCTCTCAGATTAGCTATATGGGAAGGTGTAAACATTTTATGGACAATACAGAAACCGTCCCATATAAATAGCCGGCCGGTTTTTATATTGCCTTCAAAGGATAAATCTCTTTTTATTTTTATGATTTCATCTTTTTTTAGCTCGAGTGATTTTGCCGTATTTATGCCCAGGTTGTAATCAGGAGAAAAAAATACTGCTTTCCCCTGATTGAAATAATATTCGAGTATCTTCTTTGCATTGGAACTTGTACAGGCAGAGCCTCTGCGCTCGCCGCAGAAACTCTTCATATCTTCATAGGAATTTACATATACTACCGGCACTACTTCTGTATTACAGTTTTTTCCTATTTTATTATAAACTTCTTTTGCCTTTTCTGCCGTTATCATTTCAGCCATAGGGCATCCTGCTTCCATGTCAGGCATTACGATTTTCTGTGTTTTTTTTGCGAGAATACCTGCACCTTCTGCCATAAATTTTACGCCGCAGAAAAGGATAAATTCGGCATTACTCCTGCTTCCTTCCACTGCAAGTTTATAGGAATCTCCTATTATATCGGCCAGTTTTACAATCTCGATATTCTGATAATGATGGGCCAGTATGGTAAGTTTATCTTTCAGAAGTTCCTTTTTTTCTTTTATCTCGGAAATCAAATTTTCATTCATTATCTTTTCTTCCTTACCTGATTTTTTTCTTTAAAGAAAAATCGAAGGCTTTCACGGAATGGGTCAGTTCTCCTGCGGAAATATAATCCACACCTGTATGAGATACTTCCTGGATTCTTTCCAGAAACATGTTTCCCGAAGCTTCTACTTCAATTTTCTTGCCTATTAGATCGACTGCTTTTTTCATTGTTTCAGTATCCATATTATCCAGCATTATTCTATCAACTTTACATTCCAGAGCATCGTTTACTTCTGATAAATTTCTTGTTTCAACCTCTATCTTATATTTTTTCCCCCATTTATTTCTTACTTTTTCAACTGCTTTTGCTATACTCCCAGCTGCATCAATATGGGTATCCTTGACCATTACCATATCATATAATCCCATCCTGTGATTATAACCGCCTCCGCACCGTACGGCATATTTTTGAAGCATTCGTAAACCGGGTGCTGTTTTTCTTGTATCCAGAATTTTTACTCTTCCTTCCGCCCTCTGGACAAAATGCCACGTTTTTGTGGCAATTCCGCTTAAATGACAGATAAAATTCAGTCCTACCCTTTCTCCATTTAAAATACTGGCTACTTTCCCTTTTAATTCCGCAACAATATCACCGTTTTTTATTCTGTCACCATCATTAAAATGGAACTCGATTTTGCAGTTTTCATCAATCATATGAAAGACTTTTTCGAAGATTTCTTTTCCGCATAAAATACCATTATCTTTGGATAATACTATGTATTCACCTGTTTCATCTCCGAAAATGGCATTACTTGTAATATCACCTTTTTTCCCTGAATCTTCTTTTAACGCACCCTTTATCACTTTTTCTATTTCTTTCGTCATTTTTTATCTTCTCCCTCAATAGATAAAATTATTCAAAGAATATTCTATTTTAATAACGGGAATTCCTTTAACGGGTCTTTTGAGTCAGGTAGCAAAAATTTGATTCCATGATATAATGTTTCTATAAAGATATACCTTGCTGACGCATTATGTATCACGATTATAGTTTCATAGTGAAAAGTGAAAAGAACAGGACATTCCCCACTATTCACTACTCACTATTCACTCCTTATTTTTAAGAAACAATTATGACAAAAAGTTTGTCACAAAAAAGAATGAAAATTACATTTTCAGAAGAAAGGAATTATTATGAAAATTTTTTTCTCCATAAATCTTATCTTATTTTTAATATTGTTATCGGGCATAACTTACGGCCAGGACAGTATATTCCCTGGCCTTGATTTTTCCGATTCTTTAAACGGATGGGTTGCAGGAGATGGGGGATCTATATTTTATACACAGGACGGAGGCCATACATGGCAGTCTATGGATTTAAATACGTCCGACGATTTTGCAGATATTTATGTGGCAGACGGAAAAGAAGTATGGATTGTGTCTGTTACAGGTGTTATATTCCATACAAATGATCATGGCCTTACGTGGAGTTATTATAAAAGCAACAGTCCTTTTCTGACATCTATATGTTTTACTGATAAACAGAACGGCTGGGTGTGCGGAGGAGGGGGAGTCATACTTCATACGTCTGACAGCGGTTTTTCATGGCTAAAACAATTGAGCGGTACAGACAAAGATCTTTCTGATATAATATTTGTAGATAGCAATAACGGGTGGGTTCTGGAAGATAAAAGAGTCCTTCATACCTCTGACGGAGGCAAGAACTGGGAAACCCTGAATATGAATACAGATATGCATATAAATGGCATTTATTTTTCCGACATCCAGAACGGCTGGGCAGTGGGAAATAAAGGTTCAATTCTTCACAGCAGTGACGGAGGAAAAAACTGGAAAATTTTTAATAATGGTTCTGATAACCTTTATGATGTCTCTTTTACAGACACACTTAACGGATGGATTGCAGGAGATGACGGAACTATTTTACATACATCTGACGGAGGTGCAACATGGACTTCTCGAAAAACAGGGAGAGAGCCTTTTATAAAAATTTCTTTTATAGACAGTAACCATGGATGGGTCTCCGGAAAAGAAGGTTCTGTATATTCTACACATGACGGCGGTATTACATGGAATATTCAAAACAGCGGCATATCAAAAGAACTTCGCTGTGTTTATTTTCTGGACGCAAACAGTGGCTGGGCAGGAGGCAGTTCTTTTTACAGAGGAGGTACGATATTACATACACAGGACGGAGGTATGAACTGGGATCTTCAGAACAGCCGCGTAGATGATAAAAATGAAGAAAAGATTACGGGAGTATTTTTTACTGATAACAATAACGGATGGATTACAGGTTTCGGAGGTTTTCTTCTACATACAGCAGACGGCGGTAAGAACTGGATAAAAGTTGATACAGGAACAGATGAAGATCTTCTGGAAATATATTTTGTAGATTCTATGACTGGCTGGATAACAGGAGGCAGGTGGGACGGGGGAATGATCCTTCATACAGAAGACGGAGGCAAAACCTGGCACCATCAGAGAAGCGGCATGGCAGATCCTCTTATGGCACTTTATTTTACGGATAAACTGAATGGCTGGGCTGCAGGTTTCGGCGGCACTGTAATAAATACACAGGACGGAGGAAATACCTGGAATGTTCAGTATCAAAAACTGGATGAACAGCTTACGTCTATCTGGTTTGTTGATAAAAATAACGGCTATGTCACAGGTGTTGACGGTTCAATACTTCATACCTCTGACGGAGGGCTTACATGGAATGTCTTTAAAGCAGATGCCAGTCTGACAGAAGTATGTTTTACCGATCTTAAGAACGGATGGGTTATAGGAGGAAGAAAACGTAGTGACGGAACTTTTACGGGGGTAATCTTACATAGTAATGACGGAGGGGGGACATGGAATTATCAGAGGGAAGATATTCCAGAATTACTTCTGGACCTTCATTTCGTTGACGGTAACACAGGATGGGCAGTGGGAGGCACCAGCACAGATCTTGCATATAAAGGACATAACGGAGGTTCCTGTATTATTATAAATACATGTGACGGAGGTAATAACTGGAATACAATTTTTCAGACTCTCAGGATAAAAAAGTAAAAATTTAATTTTATTGGCTATAATAAAATAGCCGGATATATAGTGTATTTTATAACTTATTAGAATTTAATTTGTCGTGACGCGTAACGCGTAACGCGTGACGGGTTTAATCCCTGCGCATCATGCATCACGCTTTACGCATTACGAGGTCATTATTTATGGATAGTTATGAGATTAACTATAATTAAGGAGTAAACACCATAAAAAAATACATAGAAAAACTTGAAGCTATTTTATCAAATATTCATTCAAAACCCGACTGGATGTATCTGGAGGAATTTCGCCATCAGGCTCCTCATCTGAGTAAGAGTAAATTCAGAGAGGAAATTTTTGATTATATAGAGGCGGCAAATACGGAATCTGACGGTATGAGCAAGGCTAAATCAATGGCAATTAAAAAAGGAAAAGAAGATTTTGATGATTTCCATAATCTATTGAAAGCCGTAATAGCAGAACTTGAAGAACATTTTTCTTATCTGAAAAGTCTTCCTTATGGTTCTAAAGAATCTCCTTTTATGTATAAAGCCGGTTTCGAAAAGGTTCTTAAAAAATTGAAAAAAATAGAAGAGGAGGAATTTAAGTGAAGTCAGCCGTAATAACTGCACAGTTAAAAAATCCTGATTTTGCGGAGAAAATTGAAAAAATATATGAAGATTTTATTTCTTCTGCATCCGGTGCTCTGAAGGGATGTAAGGGCGGAATTGTATTGAAAAATCAGGAAGGATCTCTTATGGATATAAGCCTCTGGACATCTGAAAAAGACGCTTTAATCTCCCTGGAAAGCCCCGAAACAGTCGATTTAATAAAAACCTTTGAAGATAATATATTAAATACTTATACCATGGATTTTTACGATGTTTCAATAAAACTGAATATGTATTCAAGGAGTCAGAAACCTGCAGCACTCGTAATTAAAGGAAAATTTAAAACCTTTGATTCCCTTCAATCTGCCGTTAAAACAGAAAAATTCCTTTCCAGATGGGTAAATTTTATCAACTGCAAAGGAGGTCTTCTCCTTACAAAGGAGGACGGAAGTTTTATCGATATCAGTCTGTGGGAAAACAGAGACTATGCCAGAAAGATAATGGAAAATCCTCTGTCCAGACTGATTATGAAATTTTTCGACGGTGCCCTTGAAAAACCTTATAAGCCTGAATATTTCGATGTATCTATGATACTTGACATACCTGACAAAGATGTAAAAAGAGATTTCAGGATATTATATTTTTCGGGAACAGGCAATACTCACTGGGTGGTAAATAAAATAAAAGAAGGATTGTTGAAAAATAATCATGCCTGTGAGGTAATTGAAGCAGGTAAACTCCATATGGAATGCGGAAGGAATTTTAATAAAAAACCTGATGAACATATGTTGAAACAGAAGCTTTCCGAATTTATCCCTGAAGGGTCTACACTTATACTGGCATTTCCATGTTATGCGTCAGACATACCTCTCCCTGTAAAAGAACTCATCCCTCTTCTCCCAGAAGGAGGAAAGAGGAAACTTGCCACCGTTTCCACTATATTAATGGTAGGAGGAGATGCCGTAAATCTGCCGGGAGAAATGCTCAGGGAAAAAGGTTATAAGTCCGTTCTCGCAACATATGTATTGATGCCGAATAACCTGAAGGTGCCGAAATTTGATTTCTTTGACATAAAAAACGGTGATGAGCTGAACTCTTATTATGAAACGGCAGGCAGAGCAGTAGATGAAATAGTAGAAGAACTGCTTACGGAAAAAGTTTTTTTTGAAGGAAAGAATCTCGGAGGTTATGCCATAGGAGTAAGTCAGAGGATGGGAGTGAAATATCTTGAGAGTTTTATGGCGGCAAACCTTTTTGCCCATGCCAGATGTACCCGGTGCGGTTTCTGTGCAGAAACATGCCCTATGGCAAATATTACTTTCGAAAAAAAATATCCCGAGTTCGGCAGGAACTGCTGTATGTGTCTCAGGTGTTATAATCTCTGCCCCGTAAATGCCATACAGATAACAGGGGAAACGTTAAATGAGGAAAAATATAAGAGATATAAAGGTTTTGACAGATGGAAGCCGGAGAGATTGAGAAAAGTTAAATAAGATTTTTCTAAGCCTTAATTAGTTAACTGTCAGCTATCAGCTAAAACTTGAACATAAATATTAAATCCCTGGCTCAGTTTATTTTTTCAATTTTCCCATTATATATCTGGCCTGAGATTTAATCTGTTCCTTATCATGTTCTATAAATGGCATAATATAAGACGATAAATCTGTTTTACATTCTTCTGCCAGATATGTGGCAAACCTGAACAGTTCATCATCAATATGTTTATCTGACAGAATATGCCTGATTTCATTTATCCATTCTTCTGATTTATCTTTCCTGTACCAGAACAGGTATTTAAAGACTATTAAAGGATTTTTTTGATAACATTGAAACAACAGTTTTTTCGCCCGGGAATAGTCATTTTTTGTCAATATCTGAAGGGCAGTATTATTCAGAATTTCATTCCCATCGGAACATTCTTTTTCTATAACCACGAGTGTCTCAGGAGATAAATAACTTTTATTCAGGAGGCCATTTAAACATGCAATGCGGTAATCCGTATCAGATGAGTTTAAATATTTATTTATCAGTTCCCTGTCAGTTCCTCCCATTGAGTATCCAAACCATGACGGCCGAACTACTAAAAGTTCACCGGAAATTATTTCATCAAGCCACCGTTCATACCAGTCCAGAAAATTATTTTCATAAGTGAACTTCGGTTTTTGCCTCTCCAGATCAAGGTTTACAACCCTGCCTTTATAATTACCATTCAGAATAAGTCCATGTACATAAGTACATCCCTGAGAACCCAGTGGTAAAATTCCCGAATAAATCTTACCTGTCTCTCTGTCATAATCTTCATCGGAAATATCTTCATATTCTTCGATTCTTTTTATTAATTCAGACCAGTATTCATCTGTCATACCTGGATATATTATTACCGGCCCGCTTAAATATTCTCCGGGAGATGCTATTAATTCGTCAAGGTGTGTGCCAAAAGGATATATTCCATAAAAGGGTCCTGCCGCCGAATTGAAAGAGGAACATCCGCCGTTTCCTATTTCAGTCAGAAATGTTTTGTAACAATCCGGTAAAGAAAGTTTATATTTTTTTTCAAACTCCAGGATTTGTTTCTCCTTTAGAGGTTTATTAATTAAATACTTGTGAGATTTTGCACCAAAAACCTTCAGATTTTTGTCAGTTTTTCTGGCTATAATGAGTTTATCTTTTATTCTGCCTGTCTGATCTTTATAATCCATATATTAATCTATTGTTCCACCTTTTTCCATCCTTCTTTTATCAGATGTAGCAGAACTTACTTATTCCTTTCTCAAGAGGTTTCTTCTCTATTTTTTTCAATATCCATTTATAATTACCTTTTAAGATTTTGCATTTATTCTTATTTTTGATATAATGAAAAAAAATTTTAAATTTTCTTATGATTTCTTAAATGGTTCGGAGGAATTGTGTATGGCAGAACAGGTAAATAAGCAGACAAATTCAGACCTGATCAAAAAAGGTTCGGCAAGATTTTTTATGAGCATTGCCATACACATATGCCTGTTATTTATTTCAGCCGGTTCTATTCGCTGGTTTAACGGATGGTTTTATGTCGGCATTTTTACATCCATCTTTTTGTTTTTTGCCATTTTATTCTTAAAACTAAACCCGGAACTTCTCAGGGAAAGGATGAAATTCGTTAAGAAAGATACAAAACCCTTTGACAGGATATTTTTTCTTATCTTTATACCTCTTTATTTTATCATGCTTATAATTTCGGGCCTTGATTACCGTTATGGCTGGTCTCATATGTCCTTTACACTCTTCGTTTCAGGCATAACTGCCTATATAGTGACAGCAGTGTTTATGATATGGGCAATGTCTGTAAATACTCATTTCGAAGCAACTGTCCGTATTCAGGCAGACAGAAATCATAAGGTCTGTACCGGCGGACCTTACAGGTTTGTAAGACATCCGGGATATTCCGGGATGATATTTAACTGTCCTTCCATTGCACTTATTCTTGGTTCATATATAGCCCTTATACCGGCAGGATTGATAGTTGTTTTGATAATTATCCGCACATTGCTGGAAGATAATGTATTGCAGAAGGAATTGGAAGGATATAAAGAATATGCCGGTAAGACAAAATATCGATTGCTTCCTTTCGTATGGTAATACTTTATATATTACCTGATATTTTAACAGAGGAGAGAATTTATGAAATTACTTAAAGTAACTATCTTTATCATTATCTTACTTACAGCTTATACTATGGCGGTTCATGCAAAGGAAAATATTTCCGATGATGTCACTGTGGAAAAACTTACCGGTACCGTATGGCTTTATACGGCATATTATGATCTCCCTGACTTCGGACATTGTCCGGCAAACGGGCTCATAGTCATAGACACACCTCATGCCATAATGATAGATCTGCCATGGACAGATGAACAGACCTCTCTGCTTTTTGAATGGGTGGAAAGAGAATTTAACGGACGAATCGAGAAAGTCATACCCACACATTTCCATATCGATTGTGCCGGCGGTCTGGGAGAAGCTATGAGGAGGAAAGGAGAAGCTTTTTCTCTGGATAAAACCGCACAAATACTCAGAGATACGGGGAAAAGCGTCCCCGATAATTATTTTACCGATAGTCTGACTCTTGCCTGCGGTTCGCTCAGTGTGGAACTATTCTACCCGGGAGCAGGCCATACGGTAGACAATATTGTTGCCTGGATTCCGCAGGAAAAAATTCTCTTCGGAGGCTGTCTGATTAAATCTGCCGATGCAACATCTCCCGGAAACATAGCAGATGCGAGTCTGGAAGAATGGCCGAAAAGTCTTATAAAGGTCAGGGAAAAATATTCTTCCGCAGAAATTGTCATACCGGGACATGGGAATCCCGGTGGTATCGATTTAATAGATCATACACTGAAACTGCTCCATGAAAAGCAGTAATGAAATGTAAGACGATAATTATTGACCTGACCGTAAGCATGTAATAAAAGTCTTCCTCCAGTCACGCGTTACGTATTACGAGTCACGAGAGCATATATGTATTATTTATTCTTACCACAAGAAGAAAGGGAGATAAACTTATATGAAAAAACAATTGCTATTATATGTTGTATTATTACTTTTTTTTTCACGATGGCTAGCAGGGTGCGGCGGAGACAGCTCAACAAATGTTCTTCCTCCTCCATCTCCGTCTGCAGGTATTCCTGTTCTTTTTGTAAGCGGCGGAGCTATTGACGATTCCATCGCATATTTACTGCTTACAACTATGGATAATATCGATTTTCGGGGTGTTATTATAACAAATACCGATTGTATAGACAGCTATGCCATGCAGACCCAGTGGAAAATACAATCTTTTATTGGTAGTCCTTCCTTACCTGTTACACTGAGTGACAGCAGGGGATGGAATCCTTTTCCATGGTTTTATCGAAACGATTGTATTGACCAGTATAACCTGGATATTCTTTCAAAGTACGGTGATAATGCAGCCTGGCCTCCTTACCCTTCAGGAGAGTCTCTTTTACGGGAATGTTTATCCGGGGCAATTGAAACAAAGAGACCTTTAACAATAGTCAATACATGTCCCATTACTATGTTGCGCAATGTACTTGAGGAAAGTCCTTATCTGGAGAAGGGCATAGAGAGAATCATAATGATGGGCGGAGCAATTGATGTTCCGGGCAATCTGGATCCCAATACTATTCCGCCGCAAATTGCCAATCCGAATGCAGAATGGAATTTATTCTGTGACCCTTATGCTTTTAACTGGATTTTAAAACATACCTCCTGTCCTATGATTCTTTTTCCGCTGGATGTTACAGATGAAGTACCTATCAGTCAGGAATTTCTTCTGGATTTAAAGGTTCAGGGAAATAATTTCAGATATTCGGAACTTGTCTACCGGAATTATGATTTGATAGTTAATGAACCTTACTATTGTATGTGGAACAGTCTTACAACTTCTTATGTAGCCCGTCCTGACCTTGTCAAAAAACCAGTTCCTACCGCTCTGTCCATAGTCACTGACGGGTATGAACAGGGAACTATTAAACGTGACAGTAACGGGAAAACCGTCTATGTAGTCTTTAATATGGCAGATAAGCAGGGATTCTATTCTTATGTGTTAAATCAGTTCAGGCGGAATTATGCAAAATAGCAGAGATCCTGTTGAAGGTTTATATGAGAAGCGTGAAGGGTGAAGAGTGATGGATGAAGAGAGGAACGCCTTCTCATTATTCGTTGTGACCACCCGGTCATGGTAGTTATAAAGTGTTATTTTCTGTGAAGCCGGGGAATAATATTTTACTTTTACAGAATAACCTGCTTTTCCCTGTCCCAGGCAACAGTCCTTCTCAGACCTTCTTCAAAAGATACAATCTCTCTGTAGCCCAGTTCTCTTCTTATCTTTTCCGTGCTTACAATAATATCCTGTTCGTAATTATTTTCATCACATATGTCTTCTGTCTCAAGTATTTCGCCTTCCCACTGCGCTGCTTCAGCTATTTTACTTGCCCATTCCATGACAGAAAGATTTTTCTCTTCTCCTGCATTATAAATTTTTCCTGCAGCTTTTTCATCTGTTACCGCCAGTGTTATGGCATGAGCCATATTCTCTGAATATCCTCTCGGCAGATACCATCGCGCCCTGTTTCTCTCTATCAGAAGAGGGCCCGGTTTGTTATCCATTTCTTTCAGAAACTCACAGATCCTGTGCTGTCCGTCTCCCGGGCCGTAGACCATGGGAAGACGGACAATTGTGCCGGGTAAATTTTTTTCACTCATAACAGCTTTTTCCACCATGATTTTGTCGTAATTGTCCAGCCCTGTAATCTTACCGCGATAGGGATAGATGTTACGGCGCAGGGGAGATTCTTCCGTAAGAGGCATTTTCTCTAAAGGCCCATTGTCTACATTGTTAAATATCCCGAAAGCAAGATAAACATCCTGACTGCTTACAGTTATAATCCTCCCTGCCATACCTGTGAACATGTTCATCACTGTCATTGCATCTTCTTCCGTAACGGCAACCATATCCAGAATTACATCAGGTGAGATTTTTCTGAAAGCTTCTCTATGAGCAGCCAGAACTTTTCTGTCTCCGAGAATTTCCTTTACACCGCCGGGCAGTTCCATGTTGTTTTTTCCGCGATGAAAGACCGTAATCTCATGACCTGCTTCATAAAGGGATTTTACGATAAAAGGACCTGTAAATCTGGTGCCTCCTATTATCAATATTTTCATACATGACTGTCCTTTTCTATAATATGTTTCATCCATTCGTATATTTTTTCTGTAATTACAGGATTGAATTGGAGAGTGTTTTTTTTTTCACTTATATTTTTATAACTGTCATTCATAGAGGAAACATTCAAAAAATAATGGTCAATATTTTCCATTTCCATAAATGTTCCATTCCCGTTGCTGTATCTGTTTACGATGTCGGCTATTAACTTATGATCTCCTGAAGCTGAAACAAAATCCGATTTGCCCCATATGGCTAAAACATCTGTATTAACATTTTTCCATGTTTCCGAGAGATTGAGATCATATAATTGCTGGAGGAATTTATAATGGCGTCCGTACATATGTTCATCATCATCAAAATAACCACTGCAGTCAGGATATTTTTCTATTATTTCCCCGGGCGTAAGTTTTTCTATGTAAAAGTGATAGAGAAAAGCTTCCTTTTTTCTCATTTCTTTTTCCAGGTCTACAAAATCTTCGCCGTTGAGCAGATGCTGCCGGAGATCGTTATCAAGTTCATATTCTACCATGGGCCTTCCTATTGTTCCGAATACTATAATTCCTTTTACCGGAATATTATCTGCAATTACGGGAGCCATTACTCCTCCCATACTGTGGCCGAAAATAAATATTTTGTCTTTATCTACAAAGTCATAAGTTTTTAAGATTTCAAGTGCTTTTTGAAATCCCAGGACTTCTCTGTTAAAATCAATGTCTTTTGCAGGAGTGCCCGTGCTGTCTCCGAGGCCGCTTTTTTCCACCCTCATTGTAACAAAACCTTTTTCTGTCAGGGAATAAAGGATTGATTTGTACGGATTCTGATAGGGAAGACTGTTGTCGAAGGGATAATCTACAGATACACAGGAAAGTCCCTGTATAAGGAGAACTGCAGGATGTTTTGTCCCTGTTTTCGGTTTTGTGATGATTGTTCTCAGGGTTGTTGTTTCATCAACGCTCACCGATAAATAGAGAATATCAAAATCAGTATGTTTTTCTTCCGGGAAAGGCTTTAATGTGATTTTCTTTGTTGTTTTTTCGCCGTTTCTCCACAGTGAAACAGACAGTTCTTCACCTGCCCGATATGAACCTGCAAGGCTTAAAAACTGGGGTACATTAAGAACATCTGTTCCGTTTATTGAAAGTATAATATCCTCCTTTTTAATTCCACCTTCCATTGCCGACGTATCTGCAAAAACATCTTTAACATAGACTCCTTTTTTTTCAGTTAATCCGCTTTTAGTCCTTATTTCATCTGTTAATTCCGCAACCATAACCCCTATGCGGCCTTTTCTCACAAGATCATCTTTTTTATTATCTGAGCCGGGTTTATTTTCGAATAATTTTAAATAGTCTGCAAGAGGAGGCAGTCCCATTTCCGCTCTTTTTTTATCCACGTTTTTTTCGTCTTCTATCGGCTGCGGCTCATATTTTCCCGTTTTTTCATTTAAAATCATCTGGCTTCCGTAGATCTGTTTTTCTCTGCGATTTACCTTTACTCTATCTGTTAAATAGGCTGCATCACTCTTCCTGGATTCCCCTTTTTCTGCCGATTCAATTAAAAGAGGAAGATATTTTTTCTGAATCTCCGGGTGTCTGTCTCCATGTTGAATAACCATCCATACTGCAATATTTCCTTTTTCTCCTACAGAACTTATGCCGGGCCAGCCGTATTCATCTATAATTTCTATAACTCTTTTCAGGTTTTTTTCATCAATTTCATTTATCCTGTCGAGTAATTCCTTCAGTTCCTGTGAATCTTTCCCGTATTTAACCTGGGTAGAATCAATCATAAGCCTGTATTTCTGATCTTCATCAAATATCTTTTCCAGTTCTTCCTTTAAGGGTTTATTTATAGAAGAAATATCCTGTCCGAAAGCCGGTAAAGAAAGTAATAATACCAGTAAAATAATTGTTTTGATTATTTTCAATTGTTTTTTCCTCCAAGCATATCAATAGATTTTTTTATCTGAGTTCTGGTATAATCCCATGGTTTTATTATGGCTTCTTTACATGAATCCGTTAATCTATCTATCTTGTTACCATGACAGGAAGAACATTCATAATAAAATTCATTCGACCTAATGGGTCTTTTTTTACTTTCAATATAAAATTTATTCGACCTAATGGGTCTTTTTTTACTTTCAATCAGTTCCATCTCTATAGCAGACCATTTCTCCTTATATTCAGAATTCAGTACTTTTTCCAGATGAGGTAAGGCTTCCTTAATATCATATTCCCCGATTAATTTTGCCGCTTCACCTCTTACAGACGGTTCACTGTCCGAAAGAAGATTAATCAGATGAATTGCTGCTTTTTTCTTGATATAATCTTTATTTTTCGACATTCCCAGTAATTTTAGAGAATTCAACTGGGTTATATTATCTGAAACCTCCAGATATTCATCTGAGATAACATCTATCCCTGGTTCACCCAGATTAATAAGAGTAAATATCATTTTATTACTATTTGGAAGTATCAAATTATTACTATTTGGAAGTATCAAATTATTACTATTTGGAAGTATCAAAGGATCTCCAGCAAGTTTTTTCATGATAAATCTGGCTTTGCTTTTCTGTAAATTCCTTATCCAGGAAGGAATCAATGCTATACATATTACTATTAATAATAAAAAGGAACCTATTACTATATAGTACAGATAGTTAGTATATTTTCTTTTTTCGGTAAAATCTGGAAATTCTATGTTACCTGACATTTTTCAACCTTCTTTCTTTATTACTTATCTTGTTAAGTAATCTTTTGTTGAATTTTATTCTTTTACCGATGCTATTTTCCTTCTGAAAAAAGTAATATCTCACTAAAAAGCATATTGACCGGACCGGTTATGCAGTTTTATACAGAAAACCCTGAAATTTCTGAACATTGCCCGTAAAGCAGAAGTCCTCTAATATACCAGGCACTGGCTTGGTCGGAATTTAACTTTAGAGATTTATCAATACATTTCAGTGCACTGTCATATTTTTTCTGACATATAAATATAATAGCTTTATTATACCAGCTCATGCTATGGTCGGGATTCAATTTAATAGCCCTGTTGAAACATCTGATTGCTTCTCTGTAATTTTTCTGTTGTCCTACAAGAATGCCTTTATTATGCCATACTTTATAACTATAAGGATTTATTTTTATAGCTCTGTTAAAACTTTTCAGGGCTTCTTTAGATTTACCCATACGGCTCAGATCAATTCCTCTGTTATACCATGCCTCGAAATATTTTGGATTTATTTCTATTGACTTATTATAACATTCGACAGCTTTTTTATAATTTCCAAGGTCAGCCATACAGAGAGCTTTATTATACCATATCTGTTCGTCTTCTGTATTAATAATCAGGGCATTATCATAACAATCAATTGCTTCTTCATACCGTTTAATACTGTACAGAGCATTACCTTTTTGATACCATATAAGCGCATTTTCACGGTTTAATTCCAGTATATCGTCATATGTGTCTATAGCTTCATTGTAATATCCTTTATTATGCAAAAAACTGGCTTCTGATATTTTTAATATATAATCGTTATTCATATAGCTGATTATAAATAATCAGATACACCTCCTGTAGATTATTTTAAGAAACTATGTAATCATATAAATTTTATTATGAATTTATTGACCACATATAAGTCTGTTAAAATGATGTGAGTTGAGGAGGTGCTCTTCCTGAAAAGATGGAGAAATAGAAGGAATAATATAAGATTTTTTTATTTTCCGGCAGAAATTTAAGGGAAAATAATAAGCATGTGAAAATAAAAAATAATACAACAATTATTACAGTAAAAATTATCTGCCATTGACATATAGGACAATTTTCTTCCGTAACACCGAAGGGATGGTCATGAAAGGGCGAGTGAAATATAAAGAATAGAGTTAAAATTGCCAGAATTAAAGCAAGTAATCTTTTTTCTGGAAATAATTTTATCATCTGCCCGGAAAATCCTTACTATAATTATACAGAAAATTTTATCTATTCTATAGAAAAATACTGATAATAACTTATTTATTATATCATATTTTATTATAAATTACAGTGTTTTTACAAAAAAGATTTGAAGAAATTTATAATTTCTGTTATAATGGCTTCTGCATTTTATAAAATTATATGACACCTTCAGGTGCCTTTACGGGCTTAATAAAGGAAGTACGGTGAAAATCCGTCGTAGCCCCCGCTACTGTGATGCAGACGAAACCTCAGATGTCACCGGACAGGGAAGACGAGGAAGTAGGATGAAGCTAAACCAGGAGACTTACCTGATAAAGAGTGTTTTCGGAGGGAAGATATGTCATTTTTATTTTCCGCAAATTATTACAATATTATCTGCGTATTTATACCTCCTGAACAAAGAAAAAATTTTCATTTCGGTTAAGGTTATTTTCCATTTTTTTATATAGTTAGTTTCGTAATAACTTCGTAATGCGTAATGTGTGATGCGCAGGGATTAAACCCGTCAAGCATTACGCGTTACGCGTCACGATTTCTTAAATTATGAGATACACTATAATCACCGTATCATGCATTATTATTTATTTAAAAAATTCGGAGGTATTTTATGAAAATAAAGAGATTTTTTACTGAAAAAAATAGAGATCCCCTTGGAAAAATAGATTTTGAAGTTCGTTCTTCTGTGTTGAAACAGCCTGACGGCACTGTTATTTTTAATATGGATAATATCTTTGTCCCGGCCGAATGGTCACAGCTTGCCGCTGATATTATAGCCCAGAAATATTTTCGCAGGGCAGGTATTCCGTTGAAACTGCAAAAACTGGAAGAAAAAAACGTTCCAATATGGCTTCAGCGTTCAGTTCCTTCCGAAGATAATGACGGATTTACCGGCGAATATGATGCACGACAGGTTTTCCATAGACTGGCCGGCACATGGGCTTACTGGGGATGGAAGTATAAATATTTTGACAGTGAAGAAGATGTAAAAACTTTTTATGATGAAATTATTTATATGCTTGCCACTCAGACAGGTGCTCCCAATTCTCCCCAGTGGTTTAATACGGGTCTTAACTGGGCTTACGGTATAAACGGCCCCCGGCAGGGACATTATTATGCCGATCCTGACACAGGTGAAATAAAACCCTCGGAAGATGCCTACACCCATCCTCAACCTCATGCATGTTTTATACAGTCGGTAACTGATGAACTTGTGTCAGAAGGCGGTATAATGGATTTGTTTGTAAGAGAGGCAAGGATTTTTAAATACGGCTCAGGTTCAGGGACAAATTTTTCCAATATAAGGGCAAAAGGAGAAAGGTTGAGTGGCGGAGGTTATTCTTCCGGACTTATGAGTTTTTTACGCATAGGGGACAGGGCGGCAGGTGCCATTAAAAGCGGAGGCAGTACCAGAAGAGCGGCAAAAATGCTTATCCTTGATGCGGACCATCCTGAAATAGAAGATTTTATTAACTGGAAGGTTATAGAAGAACAGAAAGTAGCTTCTCTGGTAACAGGTTCTGTTATAATAAAAAAAGCTCTTGAGGAGATTCTTCTGTCCTGTTATAACCCTCAGTTTAAAGAAAAATCTGCATCTAAAGATCCTTTTGACTGGAGAGAAAATATATCTCTAGATAAAGCTATAAAAAAAGCCAGAGAGTTATCTGTGCCCGGTAACTATATTTTAAAAACTGTGTCACTTGCAAAAAAAGGCCATAAAATTATAGATTTTCCTGTATATAATACGGACTGGGATTCTGAAGCTTATTATACTGTTTCAGGGCAGAATTCCAATAATTCTGTAAGGGTAACAAATGATTTTATGGAAAGGGTTTTAAAAGATGAAGACTGGTACCTTATAGAAAGAACAGAAAAAGAGAAAGCTTTAAAAGAGGGAAGAATAGCAGAACCGGTAAAGACTTTAAAAGCTGCTGAACTCTGGGATAAAATTGCCTGTGCCGCATGGGCCTGTGCCGATCCGGGTCTTCAATATCACAGTACTATAAACGAATGGCATACCTGTCCTGAAGACGGCGAAATAAGAGCGTCAAACCCCTGTTCCGAATATATGTTTTTTGACGATACAGCCTGTAATCTTGCTTCTCTTAATTTACTTAAATTTTATGATTTTTCTCATGAAAAATTTGACATTGAAGCTTACAGACATGCCATAAGATTATGGACTGTTGTACTGGATATAAGTGTCCTTATGGCACAGTATCCGTCAGAGAAAATAGCAAAACTTTCCTTTGATTTCAGAAGCCTTGGTCTCGGATTTGCCAGTCTCGGTTCTCTTGTTATGGTCATGGGATATCCCTATGATTCGCCTGAAGCACGGGCTGTAGCTGCCGCTCTTACCGCCATTTTGCATATGTCCGCCTTTTCAGCTTCAGCGGAAATGGCAAAAGAATTGACGCCTTTCATAGGATATGAAAGGAATAGAGAACATATGCTCAGGGTAATAAGAAATCACAGAAGAGCTGTTTATAATGCGCCTCACAGTGAATATGAAGGACTTACAATGAAGCCTGCAGGTATAGATGAAAAATACTGTCCTTCCGACCTGCTTATGGCTGCCAGAGAGGATGGTGACAGAGCACTTGCTATGGGAGAAGAATACGGATATCGTAATGCCCAGGTAACTGTTCTTGCTCCTACAGGTACAACAGGTCTTGTAATGGATTGCGATAGTACCGGCATAGAGCCCGATTTCGCTCTCGTAAAATTTAAAAAACTTGCAGGGGGAGGATATTTTAAAATTATCAACCAGTCTGTGCCTCCTGCACTGAAAAAACTCGGATACAGTGAAAAAGAGATTTCAGACATTGTAAAATATGTAAAGGGAACAGGCACTCTTTATGACTGTCCCTGGATAAATGCAGAGAAACTCATTAAAGCGGGATTTACAGAAGAAATTATTGAAAATATTAATAAAACTCTCCCTTATGCTTTTGAATTCTCTTTTCTTTTTAATCCTTTTGCTATTGGAATAGATTTTTGTAAAAGCCTCGGAGTTTCGGAAGAGATGATAAATTCGCCGGGATTTTCTCTCCTTTCTTTCCTGGGTTTTTCCGATGAAGAAATAAGATTGTCAGGTGAGTATATATGTGGCACCATGATGATAGAAGGAGCTCCTCATCTTTCGAAAGAACATTATGCAGTCTTTGACACAGCAAGTAAGTGCGGGAAAAATGGCAAAAGGTTTATTTCCGTAGACGGTCATATACTTATGATGGCTTCAGTTCAGCCTTTTATATCTGGAGCCATATCAAAAACCATTAATATGCCCTGCGAATCTACTGTTGACGACGTAAAAAATGCTTATATGAAATCATGGAATCTTGCTCTCAAAGCAGTAGCGCTATATAGAGACTGTTCGAAATTAAGCCAGCCTTTAAGCAGTGTTCCCGGAACGGAATTTTTCGGTACTTCGTCTTCTGACATTCCTGATAACCCTGTTGAGCTTATAACAAAATATATTGCAGAGAGAAAAAGGCTTCCTGACAGACGGGGGGGATATACGCAAAAGGCCAAAGTGGCAGGACATACTGTTTATCTGAGGACAGGAGAGTATGAAAACGGTCAACTGGGAGAGATTTTTATAGATATGCACAGAGAAGGCGCCGCATTCAGAAGTCTTATGAACTGTTTCGCCATAGCTATTTCTCTGGGCCTTCAGCATGGAGTGCCTCTTGACGAATTTGTAGACGCTTTTGTTTTTACACGGTTCGAACCCAATGGTATTGTTTCAGGTAATAATTATATAAAAATGACTACTTCCGTTATTGATTATATTTTCAGAGAACTTGCCATAACATATCTTGAAAGATATGATCTTGCCCATATTGACGATACCAATCATCTCAGAGGAACTGAACTGTCAAAACCTGATGCGGTTGTTAACAGATTGGACAAAAAAGAAGGAAAGATAAAAAAAATAGATGCTGTTATAATAGCAAGGGTTCAGGGCTATACGGGAGATGTGTGCGAGTCCTGCGGAAGTCTTACTATGGTTCGTAACGGCACATGTTTGAAGTGCTTAACCTGCGGCAATACGAGCGGCTGCAGTTAGAGTGAGATAACGGCGAAGCAATTCCGACAGTTTTTTATATGCCAGCTGAATTGCTTCGCCTGCTTAGCTATATCTCACCGGCGAATTTTTCCTCCCTGCAATAATGAGATCTGATTTGTTCATACCTGTTCTTTCTGTGA
>DAIOEN010000075.1:0-4054 GCA_036746235.1 Vulcanimicrobiota bacterium
TATTCCGGTAATGTTATGGGATTATCCAGTCCTTCAGCATCTTTCCACAGAAGAGCTGTACCGTCTTTACCAAGTCCGAACAGTCCGAGACCGAAGATAAATATTGATTTTATATTATATTCTCTCAATACTTCATAAACTCTCTGAGCTCCGACTTTTGATCCTGCAATGGAAAAAATTATTATCATTTCCAGTCCATGTTTTATGGCATACGGCATATGCTCTCTCAGTGAATCACAGGCACTTATACCTGTAGCGATTGTTTCCCCGAGGATACACAGCTTCCCCTTTGCTTCAAATCTTTTATAAGAAATGACAGAACGAAATTTTTGTTTTCCTTCTTTATCATATTCGTTCTCAACAGGTTCTCTATGTAAAGCAATATAATTTCTTGGAAGAGAACTGTTAAATACTTTGGCATGGGCAGACTGAAGCTGATAATCATCGGAACCGGCAAGGTTGACCTGTTCGAATCTTGTTCCCGGAGGATATTTCTTTAAAATTCCGTCTTTCAAAGCTTCAAAAAAAGCCCTGGCTGCTCTATAAGTTTCTATCTGAAGGGGCCAGTTAACAAGAGAACGATCAAATAAAATTTTCTCAATAGCAGGGGAATGTAAAATATAGGTTTCGTCGGGTAAATTCAAACCATGGTCTATTACCCTCAATAATCCAAATTTACGACTGTATACAGGTGTAAAATGTAACATTATCTTTTTAACTCCTTTTTTTAAAAACTATTTTTCATCTGCCCGTTCCAGAATTTTTACAGCTTCATCGGGAGAAAAATTAGTAATAAGAAGATTTATATCTTTCCCGAGAAGCTGACTCATAATCAAAATTAAATCTTTTTCTTCTGCTCCATTAAGAGGAAATTTATTCAGTTGCCTGAATAATTTCCTGAAAAATTCCGTACCATGTTCTTTATAAATATTTATAACAAAAGCAGAACTGCAGAGATAAAACTCAGGATACAATTTGGCTTCCGGAAGATTTATGCTTTTCAAATCACAGTTACTTTCTTTGAAGGAATTTATCCTGTCCTGATAACGTCTTTTATAATCATCAAGATAATATTTCTTCATAAAAAGATAGGCAGCAAGATCTCCAAAACCTTCTGAAAACCAGACACATGACAGCTCATCTGTAAAATAATTTCTTACTGAAAGATCACCCAATTCATGAGGCATTCTGCTGTCCAGATAATAATTATACTGTTTGACTTCATCAAAGGATTTTATCTCAACAGGAAAAGTAAGCACGCCGTTTCGTTCTGTGCCTCTGTAATTTTTATATGTAGGAACTTCATCTTTAACCGGATTATATAAGACAGCATAGACCTTATCAGGATATTTAAAATTAAAATAACCTTCTATCATTTCTTTTGCAGATGTTAATTTCTTCTGTGCCTCTGCCACTGTCTCCTTATCTATAGAAGAAGTATAATATATTCTGAAAACATCTCCGCAGTCTACAAAATTCAGGCTCAGAGCAGAATTTGAAAGATAGGTAAAGTATCCGGTATAATCTTTTCTTTTAAATATATCCACATCGGCAGAAGAACCTTTATTTGCACTGTTATAAACCTTTATAGTAACATATATGTCCCAGTCTCCGTTGGACGGGAAAGGTATTGAAATTACAAATTTCTCATTCTTCGAATCATATATTTTATCAACAGGTTCTATAGTATTCAAAGCTTCCGGAGATTTATCAATAGTATAAGTTATGGCTTTTACAGGAAAATTTTCATCAAAAGTAAAACCTTCTATAAAAATCTTACTATCTCTTGCTTCAATGTTTGTAAATCTGATTGCAGGCCCTGACAGGTAATCTTTATCAGCAGCCAGAACAACAGTCCTGACAAATAAAAGAAAAAAAAGAAGTACTATCTGTATTTTAAACAAAAAGTTCCCACTCCTCCTGATTTTAATTATTTAAATAAACTCCTTCTACATAATTTTTATCTAAAGCCTTATTTTACGCCGTCAAAAATGAAAATTCCTATACCCTTTACTTATCGTAACCGGTCACACACAACGTATGACATGAGGATTTTATACAATCAAAAATCCTATGATATATAAATTAACACAAAATTATCTAATTGTATAGATAAAAAATTCTCATCCTTATTTAAAATAAGGCAATTTATTTTTCATACTTTCCATAAAATGGCATAATATCTGCCTATATAATATATAGGAAATAATCTATAAATATTTTAAGGAGGCTAATTTTTTATGAGTAAAAAAAACTTTCTGGTTGTACTTTTACTGATTTTACTGGTTAATATAATGCCGGTATATGCGCAGACTGCAGAGGATTGGAAATTAAAGGGCAATGATTTTTTGAAGGTAAAAGAATATGATAAAGCCCTTGAATGTTATCAGAAATCACTGGAAACGGATCCCTGTTATGCAAGGAGTGTTCATAATATAGGGATCATATGTAATGACAGAGAAGATTATAAAAAAGCTCTTGAGTATTTCGATAAAGCTCTCGACCTTGTAGAAAAAGGGAAGGATACATCAGGACTTCCTATGGATATACATTATTTCGGAAGAGCTATATCATGGATGGGTCTTGGAGACTATGATAAATCCCTGGAATGTTTTGATAAATCCATAGAGGCAAACCCTAAAAATGCAAATGCCTGGAACGGCAAAGGTGCTATTTTACAAATTCAGGGAAAAACTGAAGAAGCTCTTAAATATTATGATAAAGCTCTGGAAATTGATCCTTCCTTTGCTCTGGCCGCAGAGAACAGAGAAAGAGCTCTCGTTCAATTAAAACTAAACAGCCAGGTCAGTTCACAACCGGGCGGCGACGATAAAATATGTTATGTTATAAATGGAGACAGTCCCGGCAGTGAAGTGAAGATTGAAGATTATATCGTATCAGGTAAAACCAATATTATAGATTTTTATGCAGACTGGTGCGGTCCCTGCAAAAAACTGGCTCCTTATATGGAAAAGCTCGATAAAGAAAAAGATGATCTGGTGGTTTTTAAAGTAAATATAGACAAATGGAATTCTCCTGTGTGCAAACAGTTCAATATTAAGAGCGTCCCCTCTTTTCTGGTTTATGACGGAACAGGAAAATTAATCTATGAGGGAGAAGAGGCAAGAACAAAAGTTATGGAAATGGTAGATTCTATAAAATAATCACAATTGTAAATGAGTAGTCCCGGAAGTCTATTTCGGGACGGCCTTTTGGGACTGCTCCTTTACTGTGAAAAAGCTCACTTATGCAAGATCCTTTAAGGCTTTTGTAAGATATCCTTTTCTACTATATCAAGGAAATTGAATTATTTAGACAAACTGCCTCTACTTAATTTTCATCTAAAAGCTTTATTTTACGCCATAAAAAATGAAAATTCCTATACCTTTGAATTATATAGACTCTGTGCCTGTTTTAACAGATTTGTAGCCTGACCTATTTTATTATCAAGCGAGGAAAGCCCTGATGTAGCATTTGAAAGACTTCTGTCTGCATCCCGTAAATCCCATTCTACCTGATTTACCTTACTATCAAGCTGATATCCTTCAGAACTTACATTTACTCCCGGTCTGTCCATCTTTATCCTGTTTACACTCATTTCGGCCCACCTCATCTGAGTGGAAGCACTATCGAGTTTTCTGTCTGTATCATAAATATCTCTGTCTACATTTTGAGCCTGCTGGGAAGAAGAAGATATTTGCTGTTTTGCCTGTTCCAGAAGCCCCAGAACCTGTTCATACCCGCCTGATGCCACAAGCTGAGATTTCAGGGAGTCTAATTTTCTGCCTGCATCATCTATAAGTCTGTCTGTATTATCAATACCACCTGAAGCATAACCTGTATATCTATCTCCGGAAGAAAGTTTATTTTCTACATTTCCCATTGTCCTGTCCAGTCTGTAGCCAGTCTGACTTACATCGGTTTTATCTGTATCTCTCTGGACTTCCCTTATATCAAAATGAGAAAATTGAAGTTCTCTCTGGCTGTCCTTCACATCTCTGTCTGCCCAGGACAGATCGCTTGAAGTTTTATAATCCTGACTGACAGCCTGGGA
>DAIOEN010000075.1:4154-30808 GCA_036746235.1 Vulcanimicrobiota bacterium
TGTCTGCCCAGGACAGATCGCTTGAAGTTTTATAATCCTGACTGACAGCCTGGGAAAGTAAATTTAATATTTCATCAAATTTCTGACTGTGAACAGCTTTTGAAAGGTTCTCCACTTTCATATCTGCTTCTACTTTAAAGTCAGTTTTTGTATAGAAAGGCAAATTTGCATCGTGAGGTGGAGAAAGAGAAACTTTATCTTTTACCAGTAAGGGATCCCCTTCTTTTTTCTGAGGAACTTTCAATCCTGAAAGGCTTAAATTTCTGTTTTCATTGATTTTCATAACATATACCTCCCTGATTTCTTTATAAATTTTTTATAAACAAATTTCTATCTTATAGAATTATAAAGGTTCTGGGCATATCTCAAACTGCTTACCGCCTGGTCTAATTCCGATTTGAGAGAAGGAAGATAACTGCCGGTTGTGCCGGAAAGTTCGATACTTGCACTGTCGAGTGCCCGTTCGGCACTCTCTACATAGCTTTGCACGGAATATCCTTCAGAACTCACGCTGTTACCATCATAATCTCCCTTTATTGTACGTATATAACTTCTGGCATAACCTATATCTCCTGCGGCACTTTTCATATAACTGTCAGTATTATAGAGATCCCATTCAACACTGTTCGTATTTGAGAGAGGGCTATTTATATGCTGTTTTGCCTGATCGAGATATGCTATAACCTGCTGATAAGGCCCTGCTGATTGAAGCTGTCCCCTGAGATAATCAATCCTGTTAGAGGCATCATTGAGATATGATTTTACCGAACTGAAATCATTTGTAGCAGAATCTATATATCTGTCCCCTTCCTGCAGCTTATATTCCACAGATGTCATTTTAGAATCCAGTTCCTGCCCCTTTGAGCTTACATCTGTTTCCTCTGTATCGTTCTTTACCTCTTCTATTGTATTATGTGTGCTTACCAGTTCATTTTTAGAAGTGTTTATATCATTTCCAGTATATGAAAGTTTACTGTTCATACTATTTCCCTGATATGATATATTATTAAGCACATTCATGACATCATTGAATTGCTGGCTATAAACATGAGGCACAGCTCCCGGTATGTGTCCTGATGGCCCCGGCGGTACGCCGGGATGATGTCCCTGACATGGATTATGATGGGAACTACCGGGAGAAGGAGATGGGCCACTTCCATGTCCGGCCTCCTCCATACCATCTAAAATCCATCGGTTCACTTCCGGCTTCGTTACACCTGTTTTTCTATGAGAACCGTTAAAATCTACCTTTCCGTAGACAGGTAAATCAGGTTCTGAACCGGAATTAATAGTTATCTTATCAAAGACTCCAAGCACATCTTTCAATCGTCCGGAAATCTTTGGCAATGAAATATTCTGGCCTCTATGTTCATTTATTTTCATAAATATACCTCCGGGATATTATTTCAATTAACGGCACACAACTATACAGAATATATTTTACAACATTTAATTGTTTTTACAATATAAAAAGCTGCTTCTTTTGTTAACATTTTGTTAATTTCTGGCAATTCTTAAACACCAGGTAATTTATAGATAAGAGTGAGTAGGGGCGTTTTATTAAACGCCCTGAGGTGAAGGGAGGAATAAGTTCTCATTCTTTGTTGTGACTACCAGGTCATAGCGCTTGATGGAACATAAAGATACACAGGTAAGCTGTAAGGAGTGAACAGAAAACTCATCTGTTACCCCTCACTCTATCTGGAAATTTTGTGAACGTTACATTTATGAAAATTATTTTCTTCTTCCATTTCTCTCCTGCATTTAAGGCATATGCCATGAGATAGATCCAGAATTTCATCCTCTTCTTTTATGCCGATACCATTCACCATAAGACATTTACACCAGGCACACTGGTATAAATCCCTGAAATCAATAATTTCAGTAATATCGGCAATTTCATCTAATGTAATGTTGTTCATAATAAAAAACCTTCTTTCTATAAGCTCCATGAAATCAGGAAAAAAATAATAATCAATCACACATATTAAAGGGACTGAAATTATATCTTTACCTGACTGACAATATATCAGCTTTTACTATAAAATGCCGGTAACAGAAAGGTAAAATAAATAAAAAATAATTTTATCCTGGAGCTTTCGGTGATTACTCTCTTATTTATAATTTCTGTATCCAGAAATTTTCTCTATCTAAGACCATCTTCACTGGAAACAATATTTCTATAAATCTTTTACCATGTAAAATCCTGAAAAAACAGGTTTACATAATATATATTTATAAAATTTGTCAAAGGTCTGTTTTATCTTTTATTTAATTTGAAGGAATTAAATAAAATATTCAAGAATATTTATTAAGAAATCACATTTTAGATCAATAAAAATAATTTGTCAATACTTCTTACGCATTTGCAATTTTTTGCAGTAAAAAAACAACTTAAATATCTTGAAAAATAACAATTTAAGTATAAACCAGAATAACTATTAATTAGCAATAGCAAAAAAAAGAGGTGCATAAAAAATGTCCCGTAAAATATTGTATATAAACTTAGTAATATCTATTTTATTATTTTCTTTTTCAGGATGCAGAAATTCCAGAAAAGAACCGACACCTGTGCCTGTCACTCCTACAGCAGTCCCCACTGCCACAGAAAATCCGAAAGCTTTTATTATAAATCCCGGCACAGGCATCGGCAGGGTTCAGGTAAATAAAAGTAAATTAATTTCAGTGGAAGAATGGCTCGGCAAAGCCGATAGCGAAGAAGTAACAGATGAAGGAGAGGTTAAATTAACCTATAAAACACATAAACTTACCTTTTTCTTTACAACCGATAACCAGATCTTAAAAGCTGTTCTCGTTGAAAATCCCGAATATAAAACCAATGAAGGCATAGCTGTGGGTTCAAATATTGTAGATGTAAAGACTCTCTATGACGGAGTATTGAATAAAACTGGAAAAGTATATCTGGCAAAAGATGAAACAAAATATTATTATGACTCCGGTAATGTTACATCTATTTTAATATCTAAAAAAATTGCTCCTTCGCCGTCAGCAAAGCCTTCTCCGAAAGTGGAACCTGCTGCTGTAACAAAGCCAACCAGTCCTGCAGAGAATCCTTCTCCGCAGGTATCTCCGAAATCTTCCATACCGGAGGATTATATATCGTCTGCAAAAAAAATACTTGATGACATAGAAGACCTCAAAGATGTTGCAAAATCAATAAGAGACTATCAAAATTATGGTAACCATGTAACGGAAACAGAGATAAAAGTAAATAAATTTTTAAAAGATAATCCTGTAAGTTATGTTCCCCGGTTCAATGAAGAAATATCTTCTGCCATGACCTGTTACAGAGATGCCCAGAGGTTCTGGCATGCTGTTATAACTGCCGGTACCTATAAAAAATTTAAAATCCTCACTGCCGACATATTCATAAGACATCCTGAATTACTGATTTCCCTGAAAAGAATCTATAAATGGAATGATATCTATCGGATAGTAACGGTAAAAGATGCAGGCAGAGCCGGAGCTGTCCTGTTATGGGAAGAAGGGAACGGACATGTAGAAACAGCGGAAAGATTATTAGATGCAGTAGATGATTAAAATCAACCTTTTTTATCTATCGGTTTTCATCAAGAAAGCCTTTCCAGAAGAACGTGTTTTCTGCCCATATGTTCATTTTATAATTCTTCAGAAAATTACGTCTCACCCATTGCTTTAGGAGATATTATAGTGATTTTTATCGGCTTCGTTATAATCTCCTGTTTTTTTTATAATCTTCCGTTATATGTTTCTTTATTTCTTCTTTCTTCCTGTGAAGTGCCGAAAGAAAAGGCGATGTAGTCCTGTATATCCGAAGTTCTTTCAGGAGAGATTCTTTCAGAAAGACTTTATTTGCTTCTTCTACAGGTATATCTGCAGAAATACCCCTGATATTTGCTGCAATCTTCTCTGTTTCTTCAAAATTATTCCGGCATAAAAGACACTCATTCAGGTGTTTTTCTATCAAAGTATTCATTTCAACAGACAATTCCCCGTTTATATAATCCACAAGCAATAATTCTATATCTTCACATTTCATATTGTTCACCTTCTTTAAGGAATCTTTCTCTCAGCCTCTTTATTGCTCTGTGATGGAGTGTTTTGGCAGCAGAAACTGTAATATTCATCATCTGTGCTATTTCCTGCATAGTATAACCTGAGATATCTTTCAACATTATAATATCACGATATTCTGTCTTAATATATTCCAGTTCTTCAAGAATTTTTTCTCTCAGAGGGTTATCTGTAAAATAATTACATGGCTGAAACTCCATATCGAATGTTCTCGCTTTCAGATAATCTATGGAAAGATTTCTGGCAATCCTGAAAAGCCAGGCAGAAAAAGTTCCTTCTTTCCGAAAATGCCTTATCTGCCGAAAAGCGCGAAAGAACGTTTCATTTATAACTTCTTTCGCATCATCGGGATTCTTCAGGATCACCAGAATATATTTCCACAATGAAGAATAGTGACGTTCAAAGAGAATTTCCAGAGCAAATTCCTCCCCTCTTGCCACTGCCTCTATGAGTTCTTCTTCATTCCACATGTTTAAATACCTTTCAATTCTATTTCAATTATTTCTGTTCCTTCATGTATTTCATCAGGTTTCAAACCTTCATAAGGGGGAGTGATCTTTATAAATACTCTATAATTTCTGCCGTTAATATTATACTCTTTATCACTTTTCTGGGGAAGGCATTTTTCTGCAGCATCCAGGCTGAAGAGTATTTTCAGAGAACTTATGACAGAGTAGATTTTCTCTCTATTACAGGAAACAAGTCCGGTCAGAGAAGAAAAATCTCTTTCTTTACCGTCCATAAGGAAAGTAAACCTATCCTTTTCTGCAGTGATTATAAGTTTTCCGGAAAGAGTCTTTTCAATAGCGGAAAGTATCGTTTCTGAAACGGAAAAAGTACTTTCTTTATCAATTTTCTCTATGGCAACAGCTCCGTCAGAAGGAAGGAAATTGTCTTTATCTATCAAATAAAGTCCCAATATTTCCAGCATATCAGGGAGATATCCGCATGTTTCCGCCGTATCCAGCATCTGCCAGAAAAGAGGAGAAGCCATTTTTCTGTAAATAGGGATAAGATAGTAACCTTTCTGGGAATTATGAAAGATTGTCCCCTTTTCCTGGAGGGTTGCAGTAAGCCATTCAAGAATAACTTCATTACAGGTTAATTCTCTTATGGCAGATATTTCTCTGGAAGTATTTTCTTTCAATAACCCTGAAAGTTTTATAAGAAACCTTCCCAGTTCTTCCCGGGAGACGGAGGAATCCTCCTTCATCAGAAGATAATCAAATCGTAAAACTCCTGCTATTTCAAGGATTACTTTATCCAGTATTCCGAATCTCGCTCCCAGTCTTATCCATTTGAGAAAGGCCGCCCTGAATACTGAAGGAAATTTCTCTAAAACTTCCACTATAGTAGTACCGCAGAGTAACTTTTCATAAAGCTCTTTACTTATTTCCCGTAAAAAAGGGTTTTTCTGAGATTTTTCCAGTTCCAGAAGAACCCCTGTTAGCGGTATGCCCCAGGAGAGCATAAGACCAAAATCAGCACAGTACTGATATAGATCTTCTCTTGTCACTCTACATATTTCTTCCATTTCTGTAACCTCCTTATTTTATTTTTCACTCTTATTGACTGAAAAAATCACAAAAAGGTTACATAAAATCATAATTAATTTTTTTGGAAATAATATTTTCTTTTTACTGATGAGAAACCACATAGATATAAACCGGTAAAATTCCGAAGGTACCGGCTGTTAATCTCCTTATAGCGGTTATATTTTACAGCAGGATTTTTTAAAGCTTCATTAGAATCTTAATATTTCTAACAAAAATATAGAAAGGTGGTTGATATTGCACAGGGATATTTATCGTCAATCATGGCTGGCAAATAACAAAAAAGAAAAGTCTGTTCAATAAAAGAACCTGTTTAAAACTGATTAATATGGAGGTGTATACGTTGAAGTATACAATAAAATTTTTCGGGTTTTCTATAATCATGGTAGTTATTCTTATACTCGGGTGTATTACGAACGGGAATACATCAGCTCGATATGCATTAATATATAACGGTCCGGTAGCCGGCGAAGACTGTCCGGAGGCAGCAGCGGCTGTTGTAGAACAGGCCGGCCTCACTGTGAAGTTTGTGTCTGACATTTCTGAACTGCCGGAGCTGTTAAAAAATGCATCAGTCTTTATCATTGGCGGCACAGAAGACGATATAAATCCCCTCATAAAAGCCTTTACGCCGGAAGTAACCGAAGCATTGAAGGATTATCTCAAGAACGGAGGGCGTTATCTCGGGATATGCGGTGGCGGCTACATGGCCTCTACAGGATGGGAAGAAGGTAAATCCTTTGTACATACCATGGGCATCATTCCTGCAGAATCCCGCGATTTTTCTGATAATTTTAATCCTCAGGTTGTACAGGTCAAATGGCTCGGGGAAATGCGTCCTATGTATTTCCAGTACGGGCCGGCATTCGATATTCATGAAAGCAGTGAAACAGTACAGGTCATTGCCAGTTATACCGATGGCAGTATCGCTGCTCTGATCAGTTCTTATGGAAGTGGCAAAGTGGCAGTCTGCGGCGCCCACCCGGAAGCACGTCCATCATGGCTCGAAGGGGTTCCACAGGGTGATACATGGACTTCATCAACAGATATTGCCTGTGATTTGTTAAAAGAATTAATATCCGACAGTCCTGTCAAACGTAGTGAATAGTGAGTAGTGAGTAGTGAGTTGTGGCCTATTCTTTTCACTTTTCACTATTCACTTTTCACTACTCACTCCTTATCCAAATTTTATATAAAAAAACACTTGAATAATTATTATTACCCTGCTATAATGTGCGATTATGTCAAAAAACAAATGGTTGAATAATTGCTACGCTCCTGCTATAATGTGCCTCATTATGACAGAATGTATAGGTAATTTCTTTTACAAAATCTTTAAAGAACCGGTATTTATAACCTTTCTTGCCCTTGCGACAGGTCTCCTGGCAGGAAGGCTCAAAATCAAAGGTTTTACACTGGGAAGTTCTGCTGTATTTTTTACAGGACTTATTCTCGGCATATTCAAATTTGAAGGCTCCGGTGTTATAACAACGGCAGGCCTTGTCATATTTATGTATGCCATGGGCATACAGGGAGGGCCGGGATTTTTTAATTCTCTCGGAAGAAGAGGAATACCATATTTAATAATTACCATAGCTCTCTGTCTGACAGGTCTCGGGGCAACACTTGCCGCTATGTATATATTTCACCTGACACCTGATATATCGCTCGGCATATTCACAGGGAGCCTTACCAGTTCTTCCAGCCTTGCAGTTTTAAGTGAAGGAGGATGGGGAAATAATCTATTTACGGCATATGGTATGGTATACCCTGTCGGCCTTTTCTTACCGGTCTTATTCATACAGCTTATTCCACTGATAATGAGAAAAGATCTGAAAAAAGATATAGCTGCCCGTAATAAAGGGGAAAATGCAGAACCTATTATTGCAAGGAAATTTATTGTTGAAAGAGATGAAGTAAACGGAAAAACGTTAAGTGAAATAGGATTTCGTATGCAAACAGGAGGGGCAACCCTTTCACGAATCAGAAGAAGAGGTAGAATCATCATTCCCGGCCCCGATACGATACTGAAATTAAGAGATGTCGTACTGGCGGTAGGAACGGAAGAATCTATAGAAAAAGTCCATAAACTCCTCGGCAATGAAACTCATGACGATATGGAAACAGACCCGTCGGTAGAAGCAAGAACGATTATAATAACAAATCCTTCACTCCATGAAGTGCCTCTGGAACAACTTGATATACCCAAAAGATATCATACGGTAATTACAAGAATCTGGCGCGGAGGTATTCAACTCGTCCCGACACCCGATTTTGTTATGGAACTGGGAGATAGTCTTCTTGCCGTAGGGAAAAAGAGAAATCTTGACAGAGTGTGTCAGTTCCTCGGTAAAGAAGAACAAACACTGGGAGAAGTGGATTTTCTTTCCATGGCAGTAGGCATAACGGCTGGCATGATTATAGGACAGATTAAAATCACAATTCCATCTATAGGGAGTATTATGCTGGGAAATTCCGGCGGTGCCATGCTTACAGGCATGTTTCTCGGCTATGTACGTCGTTTCGGTTTTCTTACAGGCCAGATGTCTCCTGCAGGGAGAACTATACTGAAAGAACTCGGCCTCGATCTGTTTCTAGCAGGCATAGGCATTCAGGCAGGGGCAAATCTTTCTTCTATAGGCGGATTACTTCTTTTAAAGCTCATTCTATCTTCAATCTTTATTCTTATATCTATGATGACTGTCGTATTGCTGCTGAGTTACAGAGTATTTAAAATGAATTTCACCAACAGCCTGGCATGTGTGTGCGGCAGTATGACCAGCACTCCTGCCGTCGTAAGCCTTAACAGAATGGCAGGCTCAGAAGATCCGTCATTTTATTTTGCTTCCTGTTATCCTCTTTCAGTATTCGGTATTACGCTAATAAGCCAGATAATTGCCATTATAATAAGGTAAAAAAATACTGGCATAAATAAAGTCATTAATGATATAATACATTATCGATTTTGCAAAGACCGATAAGGAGATACCTATGACAGATAAATTCAAACTTATCTCTTCTTTCAGGCCTGCAGGCTCACAGCCTGAAGCAATAAAACAGCTCGTGGAAGGTATTGAGAAAAGCTGCAGGTTTCAGACACTTCTGGGTGTTACAGGTTCGGGGAAAACTTTTACAATGGCAAATGTCATAGAAAAAACAAACAGACCTGCTCTTGTTATCGCCCACAATAAAACCCTTGCAGGACAGCTCTATAATGAATTCAAAGAATTCTTCCCTGAAAACAGGGTGGAGTATTTCGTGTCCTACTATGATTATTATCAGCCTGAATCTTACATACCTCAGAGGGATATTTATATAGAAAAAGACGCACAGATAAACCCTAAAATCGAACAGTTAAGACTTTCTGCCACTGCTTCCATCATGTCCAGAAGGGATGTAATCATTGTAGCGAGTGTTTCCTGTATTTACGGCCTGGGAAACCCGGAAAATTTCAGAAATCTCGGTTTTGAAATTTCTACGGGACAGAAGATAGACAGAAAAGAGATACTGCAGAAACTGATAAATATCCAGTTTGAAAGGAACGATACGGAACTTATGCCCGGACGGTTTCGTGTAAGAGGAGATACGATAGATATTGTCCCCGGCTATTACAATAATATTATTCGTTTCGAAATGTTCGGTTCGGAAATTGAAAAAATAAGGGAAATTGATAAAAACACCGGAGAAATCAAAGAAGAACTGTCTTACTTTTATGTTTATCCTGCAAGACATTTCGTAATACAGAAAGAAACTCAGGAGAAAGCTCTTTTATCGATAAAAGAAGAACTTGACAGAGCTCTTCCTTTTCTTGATATGATTACGGCTCACAGGCTGAAACAGAGAACCATGTACGATATAGAAATGATCAGAGAAACAGGATACTGCAAGGGCATAGAAAACTATTCCAGACATTTCGATTTCAGACCTGAAGGAGAAAAACCCTATGTGCTTTTAGATTATATGCCTTCCGATTTTCTTATGATTATAGACGAAAGCCATCAGACAATACCGCAGCTTCATGGCATGTACAAAGGAGACTATACAAGAAAAAAGAATCTCGTAGATTACGGTTTTCGTCTCCCATGTGCCTTTGATAACAGGCCTTTAAAATTCCGGGAATTTGAAACATATATGAATCAGGTCGTCTTCGTATCTGCCACTCCGGGAGATTACGAGGTAGAAAAATCACAGCAGTTCGTAGAACAGATAATAAGACCTACAGGTCTTGTAGACCCGTCTATAGAGATAAGACCGATAAAAAATCAGATAGAAGATCTTAAAATAGAAATTTCCAGCGCAATTAAACAGGAAAACAGAGTTCTTGTTACGACCCTTACGAAAAAACTTGCAGAAGAGCTTACTGAATTCCTGTCGTCACAGGGAATAAAGACAAGATACTTACACTCTGAGATTGATACCCTCGAAAGAACGGAGATAATCAGAGAATTGAGACTCGGTATATTTGACGTACTCGTAGGGATAAATCTTTTAAGAGAAGGTCTTGATATTCCTGAAGTAGGTTTTATAGGAATACTTGATGCAGATAAAGAAGGATTCCTGAGAGATCAGAGGAGTCTCATACAGATTACGGGAAGAGCGGCAAGAAATATTTCATCAAAAGTGGTTCTTTATGCCGATAAGATTACGGATTCAATCAAAAAAGCAGTCCATGAGACAAACAGAAGGAGAGAGATTCAGATTGAATTTAATAAAAAGCATAATATAACACCTGAGACCATAAAAAAACCTGTTAAAGAAAAAGTTGTAGAAATAAAAGACGTAAAACATGTTCCTAAAGCAGAAATACCGAATATGATAATAGAACTGGAAGCAGAGATGAAAGAAGCGTCTGACAGACTGGATTTTGAAAAAGCCATCATAGTAAGGGATAAAATCAATAAATTAAAAAGTAAAATATCGTAAGGCGTAACATGTCACGCCTTACGATATTTATTTATTACCTGCCATAACCATAATCCAGAAGCTCTTTCAGTTCTTTCGCTTCAGGCTTTTCTGCAAGTTCAACAAACTTTTTCATATCAATACGCTTCTCGGAGATTTCATCGGGCCCGCTCCAGTTAATATCAAGTTTCTTCATATCAACTTTGACTGCCGTTGAATGCCATCCTTTTGAAGTAAGTTCATCGGTAAAACGCATACCGGGCTGAAGAGATCTATAGGATAATTCCACAAGAGCAACAGGCGCTTTATTACCGTAAAGACCTTCCAGATTTTCCATAAGTTTTCCTGAAAGCCCTTTCTCTAAAAGTCTTGCATGGATATAGGCTTTCAATATGTCATCCACTGTAGCTTTATTTTTAAATACAATAGAAACCTTATCTTTTGAAGGGTTCAGTATGTAATTTTCATTTTTAAATATGCTGAAGAGCCTGTCCGTATCACCTGATGTATCCTGACTGACCAGTGTCTGCAGGGAATCGCAGAATTCTATTTTCTTCGAATAATCATCACCGTCTCCGGAGAAAAGTGATTTCACCGTTTCCAGAACACCTTTTTTATCTGCTTCAGGCACTTCTCTGTTAACTATATAATTATCGGCAATTTTCTGAATATTTTCCTGATTCAAAGTGTCCATTCTTATGGAACCTGCTGCATTCAGGTGGCAGATGGCAAGAAGAGAACCAAGTGTTGCAACTGTAAAGAGATAAGGATTTATACCGAGTGAAGATGCAATTCTTGTAGTTGCAATAGCCAGCGGCATTCCAAGCATGTCAGCTACCATATCCTGATTGGCATTTTTTGTTGAAACAAGGCCTTTTGCCGGTCCTTTTGCCATATGATTGAATATATTTACTCCTGCTGCCGAGCCAAGGGTTCCTGCCAGAGCACCTGACATGGCGGTAAAACCGGTGAGAATGGGTAAAGCAGTCGGGACAACAGCAAGAGTTCCGAGGGTCAGGAGGGAATTAAATGATGCAATCAAACTGCTGGCAAGTATAAACTTTTTAGGATCTGCATCGCCTTTCTTTGCGAGAAAAGATCCGCCCATAGAAGTAAACTTGGAAACCATGCCGTTTACCACACCGGAAAGAGCGGCCTTTTCAGTACTGCTGAAGGCAACCTTCATGGCGTCAAGATTGACTCTTGCAGTCATAAAGCCTATTCCGCCTCCGCATACTGCGGCACCGAGAGACCAGGCTCTGTATTTGAGATATTCGGGAGCACAGTTTTCATCAAGTTCGGGAGGAATAAATATTTCTTTTAATTTTGCTATGGCACCTATATTCATCTGAGATTGAGCCGTAACTTTGAGTTTTTTAAGTTCTTCGGCAGCTTTTTCCGAATTTGCATAAACTATCAATTCATTCTCTCCGATTGAATAGGAGAGAATTGAACCGTTAGTAACGAGTTCGTTAAGACCTTCTATGGAACTTTTGGGAAAAATTTCCTGTTTTATCTTTACAAGATTTCCTTCATGTTCTATTACCGGAGCAGAAGGGAAAGGGTTTACACCACCTTCTTCGTTTGTTCCGTTTTTTATAAGATCTTTAACAAAACCTGTATCTTTCACAGGTCTTCCCTGAAGAATGAAATGTTTTGAAAGTTCTTTTTCAGAACCTAATTGAACTACATCCTCACCTGTAAGTTTTTTAGATGAATGTTCATGTTTTATATTCGGCATTAAACCGGTTTTATTATCTTTATAACCTGAGATTTTCATAAGTTCTCCTTTTGTTGTAACAGTTGATAGGTGTATATAATTTCTATTCAGGATTTCCATCTAAACTACAAATATCCTGTTTCAATTTTTATTTTTTCAGGCACTTTCCGTATAATCCCTTTCAATTACTTTCGTAATACAGTTTATAGCCCCCTGTAAAGAACTTATAGCTGTCATATCAATAGGTACCATGTCATAGCCGTATTTTTCGTATACTCCATTTCCCACACTATCAAGTTCAGGTATACCAAAATTTGGAATAAAGATATTATTTCCGTCTACTACAGAATTATTATAGGTTATCCATGGATGATATCTGAGAGAAGAACTGCCCAGATAAGGAACTCTTTCTATTTTATATCCGCTGTCTTCAAGACCTTTTGCAACGGCATCGAAATTCTCCTGTAAAGCCTTATCATCCTTTAAATGTTCAAAGAGTCCTTGAAGAGGTTTTCTTGTCCATCCGTGTAGCTTTTCACTCAGGGATTTTTCATAGGAAGCAAACTTTTCCGGCTCTTTTTCTTTAATATCTTTTAAAATATTAAGAGCCATAGAAGGATCACCTACTGTTATAACCTTCTTACCCGTTTCGGGATCTACCTTATCAAGGGGGGTCATGGCCATATCTATATGGAAAGCAGGCTGTTCTCCCTTATGTCCTATAACTACTACCTTTTGATGTGGAAAGGTTCTGTCCATCATAGTTTTAACAAGCTCTTCCTGCCCCAGGCTTTTTACATTATCTATTTTCAAATCTCCTGTTATTTTATCATATTTGGAAGGATAACTTTTCATATCCTTGATTGCAAAAGCCACTGCATCGGAACCTACAAATACCGTATCATCAGTAGCAAGCTGATTTCCTCCGTCAATAAATATGCCTTCCATTTTCTTATATTTAACTTCCGGATTTATTTTTGCAAGTTCAGATGCTACAGCTCCGTCACCGCTACCGGGGAACCACATTCTATCCTGTTCTACAACATTGTTGCCCACTACAAGAGTCGAATCCTGAGCCCATATGGAAAAAGCGTTGTTACTTGCACTTATCTGAACCCTTTCAGGATTTGAAACAATTCCATCTTTAGCCCATTGATTGACAAGGTTCTGTATTTTTTCTTTATCACTTTCCCCTGAAGTGAGAATAGTAAATTTTGCAGAAGGCATCTTAGCTATAAAGGTTTTCATGGCTTCCATATAATTAGACTCCATATCGCCGAGTCTGCCGAAGGTAAGGCACATGTGTTTTACATGGCCCTTATTGGCAGGAATCATATAATCATTCATTTCAAGGCTGGAATCATGCTTTTTTAATAATCTGTCTATAGCTTTTCTGGCGAAACCGGGATTAAAAGAAATCTCTTTTTTTTCTCCTCCACCTGATATATCCTCCGACGTACCTGCCATTTTAGTGAATTTCTTTTTAAGCTTTCCAAGGTCGAGAACTACCTTTATTCTTTCATCTTCCCCGGGAGATGCCTTCATAAAACCGTCCATCTTATCAGGATCAAGTTTTACTTCTTTTAATATTTTTTCTCTTTCTCCGCTGAATTTGCCAAGATTCATACCTTCATAAATTTCTCTCTTATTACCTATTTCCATAATTCATCCCTCTTTTTTATTTAAAATTTATATAAAAATGATAAAGTTTTATGCTCCACTGTCTATTCATTTTCATATTTGGTCGTGACCGATACGGTCATGCCTGTTAGTGAGTAGTGAGCGGTGAGTATTGAGTGACAGGTGGGTTTTATTAACTCACTACTCACTGTTCATCACTCACTGTTCATAGTTTTTCCTGAAGCAGCATTAAGCTCCCGCAGAAAGAGAATACTCTCTTTCCAGAACCTTTGTCATACAGTTTATGGCTCCGAGATGAGAGCTTATAGCTGTCATTTCCACAGGTATTACATTATAACCATATTTTCTGTAAATACCTGCTGCTAAATCATCCAGTTCCGGAATATCAAAAGCGGGAATAAAGAAATTATCTCCGTCTATTAAACCATTGTTATAGGTTATAGAAGGAAGCCTGGTAAAAGAACTATGAGCAAAATAAGGTACTCTTTCCACTTTATACCCGTCTTTTTCCAGAGTCTGTGCGACTTCATTGAATTTCACATTAAAACCACCCATAAATATTTCATCAAACATAAAATTGGTCATAGTATCGAGCGGATGTTTCTCAATACAGTCTGACAGTTTACTTTTAATACTTTCCTCATATTTACTGTATTTTTCCGGATCTTTTTCCTTTAAATCCATTAAAATCTTACAGGCCATGTAAGGATCTGCCACGGTTACAACCTGTTTCCCTGTTTCAGGATCTACTTTACCGAGAGGAGTCATGAATAAATCTATATGAGCTTCAGGCTGTCCGTTCTGAACAGATGTATTACCGATATAAACTATTTTCTGACATGGAAAGGTTTTTTCAAGCATAAGTTTACATAGTTCTTCCTGCCCCATCGTTAATGCTCCTTCTATATGAAGGTTACCTGTTATTCTGCTGTATCTGGCAGGACATTTTTTCATATCTTCCATCATAAAACTTACAGCATCGGAACCAAGAAAGAGCGTATCTTCTGTAGCAAGCTGATTACCTCCGTCAATGAATAAACCTTCTCTCTGTTCAAGCTGAAATTCCTTATTAACCCTGGAAATTTCACCGGGAACAGCTTTATCGCCTTCAGACGGAGTATAGTTTCTGGCAGGTTCTATGAGCTTATTGCCTACAACGAGGGTTGAATCCTGGGCCCATATAGATAAATTTTTCCCCGTAGCAGCAATATTTACCCTCTCAGGATTTGAAATAACACCATTACATGACCATGTATCTACAAGGTTCTGCACCTGTTTTTTTACATCTTCATTCGATGTCAGTACAGTAAATCTGGCTGAAGGCATATTCTGAAGAAAGATTTTAAAAGCATTTTTATAACTTTCTCCCGATGGCCCATCAAGTGAATTTCCGCAGGTAAGACAGAGATGTTTTATCTGCCCCTCACTGGCAGGAATCATATAGTTATCCATACCGAGGCTGCTCAGAGAATTAGCTTTATGTTCTCTCGAAAGCTCTGCAAGTTTATTTATATCATTTAAACCATGTTCCATGTTATCTGATGAAACAAAGTAATCTTCACTTTCTTTACAGACTGCTTTTTCCGGCCTTATAGAATATTTAAAATCAGATTTTATACTTGAAATGTTCATATAATTCCTTTTTCATGAATCGTGACGCGTGACGCGTGACGCGTGACGCGTGACGCGGGGATTACTTATGCCATGTTATGAAATAAACTATCATTATATATATAAATTACCATATAGAAAAGAGAGAAACAATATAATAATGTTAAAAGTTTGTTAAATTAAAATCATTTTTTCCGCTGTAAAATTAATTGGATTGTGGTGGTAATGAAAAAAATACTATGAATGTGCGTTTACAAAGAAGAATGAAAATCTGTTCCTCCCGTTACGCGTTACGATTATCATATAATCCCGGTCATTTCTTCGGAATAAATTTTTGAACCCTTTCATTTTCATATTCCAGTATATAAACAGAAGTATCCGAAAAAACTGTGATTCCAATCATCCCTGCCTGAAATTCACCGTGCCCGCTCCCTATTTTCCCCCATTTACCTATAAATTTCCCTTCATCTGTGAATTTTTCTATCCTGTAATTACCATTATCCAGAACATAAATATTTCCCGATTTATCTGCAGCAATGCCTCTCGGTGATATAAACTGACCGTCATCTGAGCCGTAAGAACCCCATTTAGTTACAAACTTTCCGTCTTTATCCAGTTTCTGTACCCTGTGATTATCTTTTTCCACTATATAAATATATCCTTTACTGTCCAGGGTAATACCGAAGGAGCCTGTAAACTGACCGTCACCTGTGCCGCGTGAGCCTATTCTTGCAGTAAAAATACCGGAAGAACTAAATTTCTGAATAGAATCATTGTTATAGGTATTTACAACATAAACATATCCTTCACTATCTACGGAAAGACAGTACGGGAAATCAAACTGCCCGTTCTTTCTGCCAAAGGAGCCCCATTTTGTTACAAATGCACCGGAGGAGGTAAATTTCTGTATACGGTAATTATCTCTGTCTGCCACATAAAGAAAGCCTTCTCTGTCCATGGCAAGCCCGCATGGTTTCTTAAACTGCCCGTCACCGGAACCTGTTACGCCCCACTCATTGAGGAATTTACCTGACGAATCAAATTTTTGAATACGATTGTTCCATGTATCTGAGACATAAACATTTTCAGAACTATCTATTGTTATGCCCTGAGGAAGTCGGAACTGTCCCGGTCTTTTACCTTCACTGCCCCAGAGTGTAACGAATACATAAAGACCGCCATCCTGACTGTAAGTAACAGAGAGAGAAGTAATGATAAGAAGAATAAACAGAAAGGATTTTTTCAACATGACTGATAACCCTTTATATAATTTAAATTATTCAGCCACCCGTGACGCGTCACGAACAAATTATTTTCTGAATAAAAATCTCTTTATTAATTCAAATAATCCCGGCTTTCTGGATTTTTTCTTTTTCCCCGTTCCTTCAAGCGATGCGTCTATTTTCTCTATAGCTCTATCCATAAGTCTTTTCATTTCTATACTGAAAAGACCTTCTCTTTTTCTTGCTTTTATTAAAGCATTGAGAGCTTTTTTATCTCCCATATGCTCAAGAGCGGTAATAGCAGATTTTTTTATAATTTTATCTTTATGTTTAAGGTATTCTTCAAGACATTTCAGAGATTCTGCAGTTTTGAAATTGCCGAGAGTTTCTATGGATGTAAGGCGCACATCTCTATCCTTATCTTTTGTCTTCTTCACCAGAGCTTCAATACAGAGAGGATCTTTTCTTTTTCCCAGGGAAATAACAGCAGTTTTACGGCATATGGCGATTTTACTGTTCATCAAAATATCAATAAGAACTCCCGTAGCTTCACTATCAGATAATTTTTCTATCTCTTTTATGATTTCTATTTTCTTTTCAACATCTTCTGTTTTTTTGAACTCTTCTGCCTTGAAGTCAGATTTATTTATTTTATTTACCGAAAAAATCAGATTCTCAGATTTTTTCATATCTGCCAGGGCCTGTTTTAGTTCATTGTCCTGTTTTACTTTACCTTCTTTCAAACTGATTTTTAAATCCTGAAGAGCTTTTTTCAAATCCGCTGCCGTGGCAAATCTATCTTCCGGCCTGATTTTAAGTGTGCGGCCTATTATTCTGTCAAGTTCATCGGAGATATCAGGAACAAAAGTTTTCATAGGTATATAATTGAAAACCTGCTGTATCTGAGCAGTGAGAGCAAAATACAGAGTTCCTCCGAGAGAGAATATATCGCTGGAAGGAGAAACTTTACCGTGAAACTGTTCCGGTGCCATATATCCCATGGTACCTATCTGTGTGCGGGCAAAACCTTTAAGTTCTTCATACATAGGAAAGGCGATACCGAAATCTATTAAAACAACACTTCTGTCGATATTTCGTATCATAATATTTGCAGGTTTCATATCTCTATAAATTATAGGAGGATTATAATTATGAAGACATGAGAGAACCTCACATATCTCAATTCCCCAGTCTATTACAATTTCCTGAGGAAGTCCCGGTGTACCTGTTGATTTTACCATACCTTCCAGATCCAGACCCTCAATAAACTCCATTATAATATAATGATTACCTTCAAAAGAAAAATATTTCTGTATTTTCGGAACACTGGTGAAATTAAGGTTTTGCAGCAGCTTGGCTTCTTTTATAAATTTATCCACTGCATAGTCTCTGTCTTCATCGGAACTGGCACGGGAAGGTCTGAGTTCTTTCATAGCATAAATCTCATGTGACGTTTTATCTTCTACAAGATAAACAGCACCCAGGTCTGTTACAGCTACAAGACCCATTATATTGTATTTGTCAAGAAGAGTAGTATTTAAAGGTAAAGTTAAACTTTTCTCCGTTGAATTTTCATCATAGTTTTTTGTTTCTGTATTATTTTTTACATCACTACCAGGACCAGTCATAATTTTACCCCTTTTATCTTTATGATATAACTTTTCAGCTATCAGAAGATTAATATTACTGATCTGACCATAAGCATCTACTGAATTGTTTGTAATATATAACTGATAGCTCCTATCTAAATGTTCTCTAACAGCCATGACCGTAACGGTCATAACGAAGTATGAGGATCTGTTCCTCCCGTCACGCGTTACGCGTTACGCGTTACGATTCTCATATAAACTTAATACTGAAAAATTAACTGAAAAAAAGTCTCTTTTAAAAAATTTCTACTGGAATATATATTATATTATAAATCCTTTACAAAAAATAAACAGTGAGATTAGATACATTAACAGCGAAGTTGCTTCGAATATATTCAGGCAGAAGTACCTGTTCAATAAAAATCACACATCCTGTAGATTAAATATTATTAAAAGAACATATTTGTGATATTATCCTGTATAATTATATACCCATATTTAGCTTTTTCTATACTTCCAAATAGAATTTGGCCATTAAAAGAAATCTTATTGAAAAACAATAAAATTATGATAAAATATAATTATTGTAAAATTTCACAGAAAGAGGAGTTTTTTTTATGGGAGAAGAAACATATGCAATCGAAAAATCTTTTGAATTACAGGAACAGGATAGAGCACTCGGCGCTTTTTGCTACGGAGGAATACTCTTAAACCTGGTTACAGGCATAGGAGGACTTATTGTACCTCTTTATGTGCTTATATCGGAAAAGAAAAACACACCGCCTTTAAAACTCCATGCCATACAATCTCTTGCAAGTCAGGGAGGATTTTATATTATTACCGTTCTGGCATGGGGACTGGTACAAATAATTACTAATTTTACTTGTCTCGGCTTATTGCTGGCCATACCTCTGGGACTTTTGCTGCCTCTTGCCTGTGTTGGAGCAAATCTTTACTGGGCTTATAAAACTTACCAGGGACAAAGTTTTACCATACCTTTTATTTCGGATTTTGTGACAAAACAGTTTAAAAAAGAATAAGGTGATGTTATGAGTTCCGGCTTTTTATGGAAACCGCCCGATGGTTATGAAGAAGTAAAATCGGCAGTTCCGGGGATTACAGTATTTGCTCCTGTACGTGAAAATTCTGAGATAAGGGAAAAAGTCAAAAAATTCGAATGTCCTCAGTGCGGAGCAGATACAAAATATAATGTATCTGCCGGAGGAGTGGCATGCGAACACTGCGGTTATGTAAAAGCTGTAGAAGCAAAACATGAAGGCATTTCGGCAGAACAGTTTGAATTTACTGTTGAAACAATGAGTGAAGCAGAACAGGGATGGGGCGTGACACGACAGGAACTTCACTGCAATAACTGCGGCGCCGAATTAACACTTATAGAAGGAGAAATCTCTACAAAGTGCCCTTTCTGCACTTCAAGTAAGGTAAATATTCAGACTGCAAAGTCTGATACATTGAGACCCCGTTTTCTTATTCCTTTTAAAATAAAACCTGAAGATACGGGAATAAAAGTAAAGGAATGGCTTAAAAAAGGCTGGTTTCATCCGAAAGAACTGTCCCAATCTTCAGATGTAAATAATTTCAGCGGTATTTATATGCCGTTCTGGACATTCGATGCAGACGTATCCTCTAAATGGGAAGCGGAGGTAGGTCATGAAGAAAGTGAAAGATATTATGATTCCGATGCAAAAGAATATAAAACAAGAACTGAAATACACTGGCAGTGGAAAAGCGGTTATGTAACGCTTAATCTGGATGATATCCTTATAAGCGGCAGTTCCTCTACAAGCCGGGTTATACTGGAAAAACTCTATCCTTTTGAGTTAAAAGATCTTGTGTCATATAATCCTGATTTTCTCGCAGGGTGGAAGGCTCAGGCCTATGATGTAACTCTCATAAAAGCCTGGGAAGACGGTAAAACTACTATCAGAGAAAAGGCAAAAGGAGCCTGTTACAGAGATACCGGATCGAGTCATGTACGTAATTTCACAATGACGGCAGATCTGGCAGGTGAAAAATGGCGTTATATTCTCCTTCCTGTCTATATTTCCGCCTATATGTTCAGAAATAAAGTCTATCAGGTTATGGTAAACGGTCAGACAGGGAATGTCGCCGGGCAGAGACCTGTCATATGGTGGCAGGTATGGGCATTAATAGTCCTGATGCTGTTACCCGGAGGGTTACTGGGATTGATAGGATTACCTCTGTTATTTCTCGGCGGAGTCGGCATTGTTCCTCTTATTCTGGGATTTATTTTGCTCATCTTCGGCATTACAGGTTCAGTATGGATACATAATTACGCAGTCAATGAGGAGGCTTCATAATGGACAGACCGCCGTTACCTTCGGTTCAAATAGTAGAAAATACTGACAATTCCTGGTGTGATCATCTTATTTCAGCAGGGTGTGTTAAATGTGGCCACGCCCATCTTATAGCAAAAGAATTTCTGGAACAGAAATGCCCCTGCTGTTATGAAGGGAACCTTGAAAGCCAGCCTGCCAGACTCAGAAAAGAACCTCCCGAATATATAATCCCCTTCACCAAAACAAAGGAAGATATAAAAACTGTAATTGAAAATTTCACGAAAGGTATATGGTTAAAACCGGACGATTTCAATCATGCTAAAATGCTGGAAAGGCTCCTTCCTGTATACAGACCTGTCTGGCTTATAGACAGTGATATGAAAGGCTTCTGGAAGGCAGAGGTGGGATTTGACTATCAGGTAAAAAGCTCACAGGAAAATTTTGACGGAGGTCAGTGGAAAACAAAAGAGGTTATTAAAACAAATACGAAATGGGAGCCACGAACAGGGGAACTGTGCCGCCATTACGATAATATAAATGTGCCTGCATCAAGTGATCACGTAAAAATAACAGAGCTGACAGGTGACTATGATCTTACCTGTTCCAAACCTTATTCACAGTATGAAAAACTGAACATTACTATCAGAATCCCTGATTTAATTCCGGAAAACATATGGCCTGATGTAAAAAATTCTATGGATAGCAAAGCTTCGGAAGAATGCAGGGTTGCTGCTTCTGCTCAGCATATAGGTTATTTTACATTCAATGGCAATTATGAAAATCTCAACTGGACACAGCTTCTTTTGCCGATCTATTCCACCTGTTATAAAGATGATAAAGGTAAATACCACCCTGTATATATAAACGGCCAGACAGGCGCCATAGGAGGTATAAGGCTTGCTTCTCAGAAAAAAGGGTGGCAATGGAGCGGAGGTCTCCTTCTTACAGGTATTATTACTTTTATTCTTGGCCTGCTTATCGGAACAGTAATTCCGCCTCTTGCACTTGTCGGTGCTTTCCTTATACTTCTGTCTTTTATTCCTTCAATACTCTCTATTTTCCCTGTAATTTCTACATGGAGATGGAATAAAAAACAGAAGGAAAAGAGGTTCATTTAGAGGTAATGTATTGATTTTTAAAGATAAAAAGATATAATTAAATCAGGCAGGTGATTATTATGAAAACAAGAATTACAGTTAATCCTCAGATTCATTTCGGTAAGCCCTGTGTATCAGGCACCAGAATCCCTGTTCAGAATGTACTTGAACTGGTTCGTGAAGGATTTACTTTTCAGGAAATAATAAAAGATTATTATCCTGATCTTCACATAGAAGATATTCGGGCCTGTATACAGTATGCAATTGATATTGTATCATCTGAAGATATACATTTAGAGGCAAGTGCATGAATTTTCTTTTAGATCAGGATGTGTATGCCATAACAGAAAAGTTTCTCAAAAATCTTGGCCATAATATTATAACTGCCAGAGAAATAAATTATTCTCAGGTAAGCGATCTGGATTTACTTCATAAAGCTCAGGAATTAAAAAGAATTCTTGTAACCAGAGACAGGGATTACGGGAGTCTTGTTTTCGTTATGAGTTCTGGGACAGGAGTAATTTACCTTCGTGTTTCTCCTTCAAATATAATAGATGTGCATAATCAACTTGAAAGAGTTATTACATCTTATTCTGAAGAAGACCTGAAAAAATCCTTTGTTGTAGTTGATAGGAATAAATACAGACTCAGAAAATTGAACTTATAGTGAGATAGATAAGGTGCAATGCCAGAAATATCTGAAAGATTTCGATTTAAAGAAACTTTTTATTTACGAAGAAAGCAAAACTTGATTATGCCTGAAGGGTTTTAATTCTTCCCTCTTCTGCAGAATTAATCTGAACCTTATCTTTTATATAATCTGCCACAATGAGTCTTATTTTTCTTCCGTCTTCTACAGAGCCTTCATCTCTGCCGGCCATAAGGGAATTCCAGTTACCAAGAATATAGGAAGTGGCAAGTTTATAATTTTTATTTCCCTCAAGAGGTTTGTCTCCAACGAAAATATCTGACACCCTCTCCCCTTCAGGTTTCTTCGGGTCATAGGTCATATTCAATCCGGAAACCTGGTAGAGGCCCTGAGTGTTTTTAGGGCCCAGCAATTTACTCACACCGTCTTCCAGGATTTTCTTTATTGTTTCTCCCGTCACAGACCATGTTTCTACCGATGCATCAAGGGATTTTCCCATCCATAGACTGGTTTCTGTGAGATCCTCCATTGTAATCTCACCTTCCGGGAGAACACTGGGAGGCGGATTTTTTCTGTCTGTAGCAAAAAAGTTACTGTCAAGGAGTACAACATCTGCCTGAGTTTCCTCCCTTATAGCATCTGTCACCATGTTGCCAAGGTTAGAATCAGTCGGAGTTTTTATGTCATGAATTAATTTTTTATTTAAAAATCCAAGTTTTTCTGAAAGAATTGCATTTTCTTCCATAACATATTTATCTTTTATAGTCTTTACATCTTCATCAATCGGTGCTTTTCTGTCTACAGGTATCAATTTATGATCTATAGAAACAATCTTCCCTGTTCCCCTGTCAAATGTTAAAGACAGATCGCCCAGATATAAATCATCTGTATTTACATCCGTGTGGGCACCTATGCCGGCATGGACGATTCTTGTGCCGTTTACTTCGACTTTTTCTTTTGTAGGGGTATGGGTATGACCTCCTATGATAAGATCTATGCCGGGAACCTCCCTGGCAATATCTTTATCGGATGTAATCTTTTTATGTGCTTCATTTGGTTCAAGGCCCAGGTGAGACACGAGTATAATATTTTTAATCCCTTTTGCTTTTACTTCTTCCACAGATTTTTTGACTGCTTCCAGAGGGTCTGTAAGGATTAAATCCTTCACTTTACCGGGGTCTACCATAAGATCTTTCTTATCAGGTGTCCTCACACCTATAAAGGCAATCTTTATACCTTCTATTTCTGCGGTAGCGTACGGAGCAAGGCCTTTTGTATTTGCTCCCAGGAATGGGAAATTAGCCCTTCCTATGAGTGCTTTTCCTGTTTCAAGTCCTCCGTCATCATAAAAATGATTGCCTGTTATGGCAAGGTCGCAGTCTCTGTTATTCATGAGATCTATTTCTTCCCTGCCTCCTGAGACTATGGAATGAAATCTGTAACCCTGTGCGGCATCACCTGCATCAACCCAGAATTCATCAGGTTCTATAAGAGTGGATACAGAGGCCATATTGCCATGAATATCATTTGTATGTTTCATGTTAAGGACTATTTCTTTATCGGAAACTGTTCCCGTTATATGTTTTTCCGTCTTATATCCTTCTATATCGAGCGTAACAGGAAGAGTAACTGAAGATTTGTGTTTAAAGGTAAGGAAATCTTCTTTTTTCGGCTCATGGGAAGATATAGTGACAGAATCATTTACAGATAAACTATCTTTTTCAGATTTATTTTTTATTGTTTTTGTATCATATTCATGTTTTGTATAATTTATTCTGTTTATGTTCATATCATAATCCCCTCCGAAAAATAGATAATAAATTTCCTCTATTTTATTATAGTCTAAAATTTAATTTATTTGGGAATTAATATGTTAAATTTTTGTTAATTTTTCAAGTTGAAAATACATAAGGGAAAGTGTAAAATTTTATACAAAATGGATGGGTAATAAAAAGATGGCAAAGGATTTACAGGGACCAATTCTTGCACCGGGTCAAAGTCAGAGTAATTATGCTCCTGTATTTCTGAATATTTTTAAAGAAATCATTCAGGATAAAAACTATGTAGATCGTTTAAAAAAACACTATTCAATGTTCAGAGAAGTGATAAAGAAAAAAGAACATAAAAATACTTCTTCATTACCTAAAAATAAAACGTTACAGAAATATTTAAGGAATCTGGAAGAGGAATATGATATTATATTAACCGAGGAGAACTATGAGCAGGTTATCCTGAAAGAACTGGGGGAGCCAGAGTCTCTTCTGGATTATTTCAGAGATTATATGAAAACCAATAAGGATATTCTTTCAATCGAATGGGCATGTTTAATGGTTTTAGTCATACTGGCATATGATGATATGTACGTTCCTGATATTGAGAAATATTATAAGTTGCTGAAAAAATATCCTGCTAACGGTTATATTGAACATATTATGGGTGAAATATATCTCAGATATTATGGAAATCTTTTTAAAGCAAGAGATAAATTCGAGGTGACTCTTAATTTAAGGCAAAAAGATCCTCACAGCCATTATGAACTCGGTTTTCTTTACCACCTTTTAGGAATATTCAATAAATCATGTGAACACTATGAGAAAGCAATTCTTTACGCTGAATACGGGAATCTTCCAAATGAAATTAAAGCCAGATCCCTTTATAATATTGCTACAGCAAAAATAAACATAGAACAAAATTATAAGGAAGGTAGAAAACTTCTGGAAGATGCATTAATATCTATGCCTGACTATTCTGAAGCAAGAGATGCGTTGAACCTGTTACCGGGTTATAAAGAAGAAAAAAATAATACTCAAGGAGGTAATATTATTAATGAAATCAAACGACTCTTCAGGAGAACTTAAATATTTCAGCTTCTGTATGCCAACAAAGAAAGCTACAGAAAAATATTCTTATATTCAAATAGAGAATTTTTTTAACATACCATCTCCAGAACTGGATAACAGAACACCTTTTGAAGATACAATAATAAATAAAAATTCTGATAATTTTTTTAAACTTTATCCTGTTATAAAAAAATCCTCTACGTTTAAAATATATAAAAAGATGTTGACTTTTACAAAACAGGAATTTAATTATAAAAATGTTTATTCAAAAACAGGGGGACTTTTGAACTTAATAAATCCTGAAGTAGATGAATATATGGATAAAGAATTACAGGAATTATTGAAAATTCATAAGGAGGACAGTAAGAAAGCTATAACTATATGGAAGGATAAACCTTCCGAGATGTGGAGCAATATGCCGCCCAAATTAGTATGGGCAGGAGGTGGAGATGTAGAGACAAAACTTTTGACGGATTTTGCAGAAAAATTGAGTAAAAGAATAGATGGGGAGGGATATACATCTCCCGGAGAGATTATCCTGGAATCTCTGTTGTTTTTAAGAACATGGCAGTTTATTCCAAATGAAATCTGTTCTGGAGAGCAGCCATGGAAAGCTATTATCCAGGAAAGACAGAAGATATATGAAAGAAAAATGCTTTTTTTAAAAGAAATGAATATAGAAAATGATTTCTCCTGATGACAGGATAATAAAAATGTGAGGTGAACACTAAATGGAGCGTATCAATAAAGACAGGGAACGGGAAGAGCGTATCTCGATGGAGATCATCGTAGACTCGAAAGATGCAGAAGAACAGGCTATGGGCTGGTATTACTACCTGGAAGATAAAATTTCCTTTCCTTTTACTGCTATATGTATTACAGAAAAGAGAAAATCGCCCCTGCAAAAAGGGGATGAAGTTGAGGTAGTAGGTATGGCACCGGAAGATGAATGTGAACATGAAATGTTCGTTGAAATACAATGGGATAGAGTGCGCAGGCTTGCAATACCCTTATCGCAGGTAAAACCGATTGAAAATACCGATGAGGATACGAAAGAAGCGGTTGCAGACTGGCATTATTGGATTGAACAGGGATATGAAATGTAATTATTCATTCCATTGAGTAAAAACGAGAAGAATTTTTACTCAATGGATTAATAAAAAATTTGTTAGGAGGATAGAAAATTGGGAACTTATTTGTGTACAGGAATTTGTACAAAAATTCAAATACAAAAAAAGGATATGATTGCCAAAAAAATAACTCTGGAAGAGATTATAAAAGAGAAGTTGATATAAATAGACATTTTCATCACCCTGTGATAGAATAAATTTATGAGAGATTATACTTCTATAAACCTGAGAAATGATATTGTCTTCAAATTTGGTGCGCCACTTAACGATATAAACAATAACTTACTGAGTAAGTATCAGGAGG